>DASWWC010000330.1:0-5710 GCA_036401055.1 Roseateles sp. | reverse complement strand
CGACGCCGACGCACTGGCCCAGCTCGACTACGTCGACAGCGTGACGCCCTCCATCGCCGTCAACGCCGGGCTGCGCTACCGCAGCATCGACGTCTCGGCCAGCGTCACCGGCGTCGGCGAACAGTTCTTCCGCGTGCGCGGCTACACCTTCGCGACCGGCCAAGGCTTCGACGCCGACGCAGTGCGGCAGCGCGCGCAGGAGGCCGTCATCGACGACAACGCGCGCGAGACCCTGTTCCCCAACGGCGAGTACGCGCTCGGCGAAGTCATCCTGCTCGGCGCACTGCCGGTGCGCATCGTCGGCGTCACGGCCAAGAAGAGCAGCGCCTTCGGCAACGATGACGCGATCAACATCTGGATCCCCTACACGACCGCAATGAACCGCGTCAACGGCCAGGACTACCTGCAGAGCGTGGCAGTGCGCATCAGCGACAGCGTCGACAGCAGCGTGGCCGAGCAGGGCATCAAGCGGCTGCTGACCCAGCGCCACGGCAAGGAAGACTTCTTCCTGATGAACACCGACAGCATCCGTCAGACCATCGAGCAGACCACCGCGACCATCACGCTGCTGATCTCGTCGATCGCGCTGATCTCGCTCCTGGTGGGCGGGATCGGCGTGATGAACATCATGCTGGTGTCGGTGACCGAGCGCACGCAGGAAATCGGCGTGCGCATGGCGGTAGGCGCGCGACAGAGCGACATCCTGCGCCAGTTCCTGATCGAGGCGGTGCTGGTCTGCCTGATCGGCGGCGCGATGGGCGTGGCACTGGCGCTGGGCGGCGGCCTGCTCTTCGAAAAACTTGTCGGCGGCAGCTTCAGCATGAGCTTCTCGGCTACCGCCGTGCTGGGCGCCTTCGGGGTGTCGACGCTAATCGGCGTGGTCTTCGGCTTCCTGCCGGCCCGCAGCGCCGCACGACTGGACCCCGTAGAGGCCCTGGCGCGCAGCTGAGTCCGGCTCCCGGGCGGCCACAATGCACCGCACGATGGTGGCAGGGCCAGCGCGCCGGGGCGCTGGCTGGATTGCCCCTCGCACCGCCGGAGAAGGCCATGGCCACGATGGATGCCGAAAGGCTTTTCGCCGCTGCAAAGGTTCGCGATGCACGCATCATGTCCGACGCGTTCTCACGGACGTTGGCGGCCCTGGCACCGGCCAACTTCCTGCTGGTCGCGGGGGCGGCGCTGCTGTCGCTGGTCGCCGGCGCCACCGTGCTTGCCGGCACCCTGTCACCCATGCACATCGGCGTGATCGCCCTGCTGAGCAGTGCCCTCACGACGATTCACTCCAAGCTCGGCTGCGAACGGTATCAGGCCGAATGCCACCAGATGCAGAGCTGGTACAAGGGCATCGCCCAGGACTACGAGAACCTTGGCGTGCTCGACGATGGCGACGAGCTGCATGAACGCCTGCGGCAGCTCAACGACCAACTGGCCAGCGCCATGAGGAATGCCACCGTCGAGCCCTTTGCCTGGGCGCTGCGCAAGGCCCGGGAATCTGCACCCCACTGAGCCCTGCGGCCCGACAGGACGGGACGATGGCGGCAGCCGTGGCGACGGGCCCGCCGGAGGGGGCGCCGCCCGCAGAAAAAACGGCCCAGACGCCGAAACGTCTGGGCCGTGGATGGAATGGTCGGGGCGGCGGGATTCGAACTCGCGACCCTCTGCTCCCAAAGCAGATGCGCTACCAGGCTGCGCTACGCCCCGATCAAGCCTTCTATTCTAGCCCACAGGAATGAAGCGTCCGGTGCCGCTGATCAGCGCGGCCCGGACAGGCTCGCCAGGTTGCAGCGCCTGCACGGCCGCGACATAGCTGCGCATCTGCGCCAAGTAGGCCTGCTCGCGCTCGGGCGTGGCACCGAGCTTGTAGTCCAGCACCCACCAGCTGCCGTCGCGGCGCTGCACCAGGCGGTCGATGCGCTGGTCATCGCCGCCCTGCCCCACGGCCACCTCGTTGCCGGCCCAGCGCAGCTCGGCGGGGTCAAAGAACGGCTGGCATTCCGGACTGTCGAGGATGGCCCTGGCCGCCAGGGCCAGCTGCTCGCGCGACCGGGCATCGAGGCCGAATGCCTGTGCCGACGCCGCCATCAGGACGTCCAGCGACTGGGCCTGGCCCGGCGCCGACACCCATTCCAGCACGCGGTGCAAGGCCTCGCCGGTCTTGGCCTGACGGGCGTCGCGGGCCGCGGCATCGCGCACGGGGGCGTCGGGGGGCGGCAGCCAGCGCGGCAACGGCGCAAGCCGAGGCGCAGCGCTGTCGTTGCGCGCATCGGCATCCAGCGAAAAAGGCCAGGGGCGCGCCAGCGGATGCAGGCGGTCCCACCAACTGGTCGCCTGGCTGCGGCCGGGCGTGTGGCTCAGCACCAGCGCTCGACGTGCCCGCGTCAGCGCGACATAAAGACCGTTGAGTTCCTCGCGCTCGCGCTCACGGCGCTCGTCGTCGACCAGCCCCTGCAGCGACGACGGCGGTCGGGCCTCGGACGCCAGGAAGGCCGCGCGGGTCGGCGCGTGCTGGCCCACCGGCCAGTCCAGCAGCAGGCCCAGCGTCTCGGCCTTGGGCGGCGCGGCATCCGTGTCGAGCAGAAACACCACCTCGGCCTCCAGACCCTTGGCGCCATGGATGGTCAGCAACTGCACGGCATCCGGCGCCGCGGCCGGCACGAACTTGACGGGCCGGCTCTTGAGCGCCCGCACGAAGCCGTAGAGCTGGGCATAGCGGCCACCGTCCAGCTCCAGCGCCGCGTGCAGCAGCGCCTGCACGCTCTGCAGGCGCACCGCCGCGTCGGCCGCGGGCACGGCGGCGGCAATGCGTGCCAGCAGTTCGCCTTCGTCGATGATGCGGTCGAGCAGCTCGTGCGGCGTTCGCAACCGGGCCTCCTCGGCCCAGCCCCGCAGCAGGGCTTGCGCGCGCGCCAGCGCCGGGCTGAGGGACGCCAGGTCCTGCAGCGCCGCCCACCAGCTGCGCCGCTCCGCCGTAGGCCGGCCCAGCCACTCGGCGGTGCCGGCCGCCTCGGCCAGCGTCAGCAGGTCGGCCTCGGTCACGCCGAACAGCGGGCTGCGCAGCGCACGGGCCAGTGACAGGTCGTGGCCGGGTGAAGCCAGCGCGTCCAGCAGAGCCAGCAGGTCGGCCACGTCGGGCAGTTCGGCCAGCGGCTGCTCCTCGGGCGCGGCATGCGGCACGCCAGCCGCCGTCAGCGCCGCGCTGAGCTGGCGCAGCGGGTCGCGCTTGCGGGCCAGCACGAAGATGTCGCCCGGCTTGAGCTCGGGTCGTGCCCGCAGCAGACCCAGGATGGCGGCGCAGACGCGTTCGCACTCGGGCGCGCGTCGGCTGATCTCCGCCTCATGGCGCGCCTCGGTCAGGCTCGGCCGCCAGCGCAGCGGATCGGTCTCTTCCACCGGCGGTGCCGCCGTGACCTCGGCGTCCAGGGCCCACAGCCCGGCCAGGTCGTCCACTGCCGCAACCTCGGTCGTGTGCGTGCGAAATCCCGCGTAGGCGCCGCCGCGCTGGGCGCTGTCGAACACCGCATTGACGGCAGCCAGCACCTCGGGCGCGTTGCGTCGCGTGTGGTCGCAGGCCAGGCGAACGCCGGCCAGGCCCTGGCAGACGAAATCCTGCGCCGCGGCGAACACGCGTGGGTCGGCACGGCGGAAGCGATAGATGCTCTGCTTGGGGTCGCCGACGATGAAGACCGCCAGCGGCGAGCCCGCCCCCGCGCCGGCATAGGCCTGCAGCCAGCCGTGCAGGGCCTGCCACTGCAGCGGGCTGGTGTCCTGGAACTCGTCGATCAGCAGATGGCGCACCTGGGCATCCAGGCGCTGCTGCACCCAGCCGGCGGTGTTCGCATCGGCCAGCAAGGCCAGCGCGCCGCGCTCCAGGTCGTTCATGTCGACCAGGCCGCGCTCTCGCTTCAGGCCCTCGAAGGCCTCGACCAGTACCAGCGCCAGGCGGCGCATCGCCGCGTGTTCGTCGGCCGCTTGCTGCTGGAGCTGGGCCGCGCGAAGTCGCTGCAGCTCCTCGCACAGCTCCTCCAGGTTGGGGTTGTCGACACCCAGCTTGCGCGGCTCGCCCTTTTGCGTGAAGAGGGCCGCGAAACAGGCCTCGAAGCCCTCCGCCTGCTCGAGCGCCGTGGCCGCGTCCTGCGCCTTCTTGCCCTTGGCCTGGCCCAGCTCGCGCGCCAAGTCCTTCAGGGGCTGGCGCAGATGCTCGAAGAACTGCGCGGGCGTCGTGCCCAGCAGCTCGACCGCACCGGGCAGGCTGGCTTCAAGCACCCTCGCCTCTTCGGCCAGACGCAGCTCCACGCGCTTGGCGAAGGCGCCCAGCAGCCACTCGCGCAGGTTGAACCGGCCGCGCGACTGCGTCAGCGCCTGGAAGTCCGCCCGCAGCGCCTCGTCCGCCAGCACGGCGACATGGAAGCGCCGCCACAGCGTGGGCATCAGCTCCTCCTCGTCCTCGACCAGCTGCAGCTCCGGCGCCAACCCCAGGCCCTGCAGGAAGGCCAGCGGCGCCGCGCGCAGCAGCTGCGAGAACCAGCCGTGGAAGGTGCGCACCTCCACGGCCCGCCCGCCGCGCAGCAACTCGGCCTGCAGCGTGGCCAGGCGCGGCCTCAACGTGACGGCGTCGTCAGCCGAGATGCCGCGCTGGCGCAGCGCGGCGAGCTGCTCGGCCTCGGGGGCCTGCGCGAACTCCGCCAGCCACTCGGCCAGGCGCTGGCGCATCTCGCCCGCGGCCTTGCGCGTGAAGGTGATGGCCACGATCTGCTGCGGCTCGGCACCGGCCAGCAGCGCACGCAGGATGCGCGACACCAGCATCCAGGTCTTGCCGGCGCCGGCACAGGCCTCGACGACGATGCTGCGTGCCGGATCGCAGGCCAGCGCGTAGAAGCGCTCGCGGGGAATGCGCTGGCCGTCGGCCCAGTACGCCAGTTCGGGGGTGCGTTCGGTCATGTCCAGTCGTCCTTGCGGCACAGGCCGCGCGCTTCGCAGAAGTCGCAGACCCGGCCCTCACCCAGCGCCGGCAGCAGCGCGCCCTCGCGCAGGGCGCCCAGGTCGGCCTGCAGCCCCTCCTTCAATGCCAGCGCCGTGGCACCGACATCCTCGTGCGGCAGCAGCGCGATGCCCTTGCCGTCATCCAGCACGAGGTAGGCCGCCTTCAGCCCGGGCCCGGCGCCGCTCAGCAGCGCGTAGGTGGCGAGCTGGGTGTCCTCCAGTCGGGCCGCGACCTTGTCCTTCAGCCCCTTGGCGTCGCCGGTCTTGTAGTCCAGCAGCCACTTGCCGGCCGGGGCGTCGTCAATGCGGTCGATGCGTCCCTTGATGACCAGCGTGTCCAGCGGCGCGGCGAAGGGCCGGCAGTCGCGGTCCACCTCCCCCTCGACGTAGTGCTGCCCGCCCGCCTCGGTTTCGGCCAGCCAGGTCAGGTAGAGGGGGCGCAGGCGCTCGAAGGCGGCCGAGAAGGGCAGGAAGTCGACCGCGTCGATCAGCGCCAGCTCGGCCGCCGCCGCGGCGCGCAGTGCCGAGTCATCGTCCACGCCTTCGCGAGACTCGTGGAAGCGCTTCAGCACCGCATGCAGCCAGGTGCCGTAGTCGCGCTTGGTGGCCTCCTGCTCCAGCTCGTCGGCCTCGCGCAGGCCCAGCAGCACCCGGCTGAAGAACTGATAGGGACAGTTGCGCAGCGCATCGATGGCGCTGGCGCTCAGCGCGGCCGGCAGGCGGCCTGCGG
>DASWWC010000329.1:0-39799 GCA_036401055.1 Roseateles sp. | reverse complement strand
CGTCAGCGCCGGTGCATCGTCGCGCGACGCCCACCACAGCCCCGTGGCCAGGGCCGCAGCGCCCGCGACGATGAGCAGCGCCTTCATCCGTGCTCAGGGCTGGATCGCAAGGAAGGTCGCCGCGGGCCAACGGTTGCCGCGGCACCAGGCCGCGTTGCCCGAACGGGCCAGGCAGGCGTTGACGAGGCCGGTGCCGAAGGGTCCGTACACATCCGTCTCGGCAACGCCGTTGCGCGTGACCGTCTCGATGCAGTGGAAGCGATGGGCCAGCGAGCGCGCCGCGCCGCGCGGGCAGTCGCCATTGCCGGTGGCGGCGGCGGCCAGCGCCTTGCTCCAGATCGGCATCGCCACGGCCACGCCGTCCACGACAGTCGCGCGGTTGGCCGTGCAGACCGCACCGCCGCCGCCGTCCACGCAGGCCTGCGTCGCCGCAGCGGTGAACGGGCCCCAGGTCTGGCTGGCGCTCATGCACTGGCGCAGGTGGTGGTCGTAGCGCGTGCCGTTGGGGCAGTGCGCGTGCTTCACGGCCGACGGTGCGGCGGCCGGCACCAACCAGTTGGCCAGCGTGGACACCGGGTAGAGGTTGCCGCCGAACACCCAGCCCTCGCGCAGCACGCCGTCGGTGTGCGTGTACTCGACACGCATGTACAGGTTGTTGGCCGAGGCGGTGCCGAACACCTCCTTGACCTGCACGACGGAGTTGGCCGGGATGGCCATCAGCACGACGCCGTTGGGCGTGGCGCGCATGTTCAGGTTGGGCACGACCTTGACCCAGTCGCCCGCGTAGGCGATGGCGCCCGCGCCGGTGGGGGCCGCGCCGACGGCCTTGCTGGCGTGGTTGCTGGCGTCACCGGCGTCGATCCAGCCATCGGTGGTCACGCCGTTGATGGGCGCGCGGATGCGGTAGAGGCGCTTCTGCTGCGCGCCCACCACCAGGAAGTCCAGCACCTGGTAGTTGCCGGCCGCGGCCTGGCCCAGCACCATGCCGTCGGGCGCAGAGCGCAGGTCCAGCGGCTGGGTCGTCGCGATGGCGCTGGCCAGCGACTGCAGGCCCGGCACGGCGGCGCGGCACAGCTGGTGGCGGTTGTGGTCGATGCGCGGGAAGCCGGCCGTCTGCGCGACGTAGACCTGCGTGACGCTGCCGGCGTCGAACGAGGCGCGGCCCGCCAGGCAGGCGGCGTCACGCATGTCGTCCATGCATTCCAGCGTGCCGCCGTTCAGCACGCAGGCCGAGGTGCCGACCTGCAGCAGCTTGCCGGGTTCCACGCTGCCGCCGGTGGGCACGGGGCAGGACGGGCCGTTGTCCATCAGGCAGTTGACGTCGATGGCGGCGGCCTTGGTGAGGTCGGCCACGTCCACCAGCCACAGGCGGTTGTCGTAGTTGTCGCGGTAGCCGTTGTCCTTGGCGACGTTGACGTCGGCCGCGTTCTGCCAGCGGCAGACCTTGGTGGGGCCGCCGTTGTAGGCGCTCCAGGCCGAGCGTGCGCGGCTGCGCCAGTAGGCATCGATCTCGGCGGTGGTGCCGGTGGGCGCGGTCACGCCGCCCAGGCAGGCATTGGGTGCGGCCTCCCACGCGGCGTAGTAGATGTCGATCGCGTAGGTGAAGTTCTGCATCATGTTCCAGCCCTTGCCTTCCTGGAGCTGGACGAAGTGATAGCGGTCGTCGACCTGCATCATCCCGTGGCCGTGACCGCTGTCGCCACGCATCATCTTCAGCAGATAGGGCTGGCCGCTGCCCAGCTGCGCGTCGCGGTAGTGCGACCAGAAGGTCTCCTGGCGCAGCGTCGCATAGGTGCCGCGCTGGAAGGCCTCCAGCTCGCGCGCCGACGCGCCCGGCTTGCGCGACAGCAGGTAGCGCTGGCTCGCGTCGCGGATGACCGGGTACATGGCCTGCATGTAGCGCTTGCGCTCGGTGGCGTTGCTGAGGGCATAGGCCGCGTCATCGAAGATGACACCGGTGTAGTTGCCGCGCACGAGGCTGTCGGGCCCGAAGGCGTTGGCGTCGCAGCCCGACGGGGCGCGGCCATGGTTCCAGGTGCCGCCGACCTTGCCGGTGCAGGCCCAGTCGTTGGGGGTGGGCGTGTAGGCGGCCTGCGCCGAGCTGGCGATGAAGAGGCAGAGTGCGGTGAGCCATTGCTTCATGTCGTTCTCCTCAGCGGGTACGGCGCCGCGCTGCGATGGCGGCCAGCCCGGCCAGCGTCAGCGCCAGGCTGCCGGGTTCGGGAATGGGCGCAACGTCGCCGACGCGCACCGCCCAGGCCTGGGCCAGTTCGCCGTTGAACAGCGCCTCCTGCGCGCCCATGCCCATGTAGAAACTCAACGACCAGTCGGGTTCGGCGGCCGTGCCGGTCCAGAACACCGGGCCGATGGCGTTGTTCGGGTCGACCAGGCCGATGAAGGAGCCGGCGTTCGTGAGGCCGGCGGACGTGTTGCCCAGGCTCACGTGGTACAGGTAGCCCAGCTCGCTGTTCTGGCCGGCGTTGTTGAGGCCGATGTCGGTGGAGCCGTCCTCCGAGTAGTCCAGCTGCAGCGCGATGCCGTTGACCGGCGCGACGGTGGGCAGGCGCCAGTCGTCGAAGCCGCCGAAGCTCAGTCCCTCGGCCCACGCCAGGGCATCGGCCTGCGTGCGCTGGCCGCCGAGCGCGGCATTGCTGATCCAGGTCAGGTTGGTCGCGCTGTCGTAGACCATGGTGCCGCCGGCACGCAGCTGGAGTTCGGCATGGGCCGGGGCGCCGATCAGCAGGCCGGTCAGGGCCAGGGCGGCGAGAAGTGGATTCTTGGTCATGGCTGTGGAGCGACGGCGTCGCGCAAGCTGGGGCGGCCCGGATGGTCCTCAAACGCGCTGTGCAGGCGCCATCGGGTTAGTCCGTGGCCGCGCTGCCAATTCAGGCAGGCCGCATAACCGCTGCGAATGCGTCTCGACCGGCCGCGAAGGCCGGCTTCTCTGGCGTCAGCGGGACAATCCGGGCCTTGCCTCCGCACCCCCCTAGTTCTCGGGAGTCCACGACTCCGCACTCCTCGCCGCATGCCCGCCACCGACTGGTTCTCCCCCGCCCAACTGTTCGGCTACGTCGCCTTCGTGCTGGGCGTCGCCTGTTTCCTGCAGACCGACGACCGGCGTTTCCGCTGGTACATGTCGGGCGAGTGCCTGGCCTACGTCGTGCACTTCGCGCTGCTGGGCAACCCGACGGCGGTGGCCAGCTCGCTGATCTCGCTGACGCGCTCGCTGCTGTCGCTGCGCACGCGTTCCAAGTGGGTGGCGGTGGCAGTCGTCACGGCCAACATAGCCTTCGGCCTGGCCATCGCCGAGAAGGCGACCGACTGGCTGCCGCTGACGGCGTCCTGCCTGGGCACCATCGCCCTCTTCACGCTGCAGGGCATCCCGATGCGGTTGCTGATGCTGTGCGGCACCGGGCTGTGGATCGCCAACAACCTGGTCGTCGGCTCCATCGGCGGCACGGCGCTGGAGATCGTCATCGCGGCGATCAACCTGACGACCATCGCGCGCATGGCGCGCGAGGCGCGTGGCCAAAAAAAACCCATCTAATGAACGGTATTCTTCCTAGCCGTCGGTATAAAGACGCCTTTGAAGACGCCTGAATGGCGCAAGGGATGGGAATGATGGCTCGTCAGCTTCACGAGGCGGCAACACTGCGCAGTCAGCAGGCAATGCCTGGCTTGAGTGTCATGGCGCTGGTGGTCTGCCTGTCGGCTTGCGGCGGCGGCTCAATGGGAACCGAGTCGCCACCATCTACGGCGACGATGGCGACGATGAACGACCAGTTCACCGTCACATCGGGCCCGGCGGCCGCGTTGAGCGTGCTGGCCAACGACAGCGTCAGCACGGGCGCCACGCCGACGCTGAGTATTGCCTCCACACCTTTACACGGCAAGGTGACTGTGCAGGGAACCACACTGCAATACACGGCCGAAGTCGGGTACTACGGTGAGGATCAGTTCACCTACCGCGCCGAGTTGGGCACCACCAACGGCACGGCGACCGTCAAGCTCACCGTCGAGGCCGAGCTCGAGCTGAGCGGCAGCATCAGCCCCCCTGTGAACGCGATGGAGGTGACGGCCCAGGTCGGCGACAGGCAGTTCACGACAACGTCTGACGCCCAAGGGGCCTACAAGCTCCTGATCAAGGGTTCGAACGCTCAGGCCTTTGTCACGTTGAGCGCCAAAGGCAGTGGCACCAAGGCCTCGCTGGCGATGAGCAGCTTGGTGGGCGACTTCGGCCTGCTGGCATCGGCGGCGAACTCCCAGAAGTTGAACCAAACCAAATGGCCCGCATTGACGCTGGACGCCTTGAGTTCGGCGCGGCAAGGGTTGCTGGCGCAGCGAGGCAGCCTGCCCTCCAGTTCCGCGGCGTTGCGTGAGGGTGTCAGACGCACGAACCCTGAGGACTTGATCGACACGGTCACCCAGTTCCGCCGTGTGTCCGAGGGCGGAGCTGCGCTTCCGGAGGGCGTGCCAACCACGCTGAAGCTCGTCAGCGACGCCAACGCACTGGCGGCCGCGAATCGCAAAGCCCTCGCCGGTACTGATGGATTCACGAGCATGAACTCAACCACCAGCACCGTGGCAGATCCGTCGCCGCCCACGGTGGGAGCACAGGGTAGCTTGCTGGCCGTCATGGGCTCCGCCAGCTTCGTATTCGACTTGAAGCCTGATGGCCGCGCCTCGTACTTTGACTATGAAAAAAGTACCGGAATTCCCAAGAGTGTTGTCGCGCGCTGGGAATACGAAGGTGATGCCTTGCGCATCACCGTGACCGACGACTCTGTCAGCGGCGGCTGGTCGTACCGTGGTTTCCTGCTGCGCAAGGTCCGCAGCGTCGACCCACAGACGACACCGGAACTGATGATGCGCGAGTATTCAAGGGACTTAGGTTGCTCGGATGAACTAGACATTCCGCAATGCAGCTTTTCTTGGTCCGAGTGGAAGCCTGTCGTGAGCTTCGATGTGCAGCGTGATAAGTTGCCATTGACGATGGCGGACTTCACGTCGAATGCGCGCTGGGCCGGCGTCATGGTTCCCCGTACACCCGGCGAAGCCCGCTGCCTTTGCTCGGACAGGGCAGAAACCACGTTCGATGGCACGCTCGACAAAGGAAGTACGAAGGGCCAGTTGGTCGCGGGAGGCCTGCTGTTTTCTGGAGAAGATGCCTACTCCGGCAAATTCACGCAACGCTACACGCGCCTTTGGCAAGGCGAGAACAACATCGAGTACTGGCTGGCTGAGACCGAGCTGGATGGCGCGATAGCCAATCGAGTGCTGCGCGCCGTCGTGAAGGCGCCGGAAGCCAAGCTGGACGCCGCCAAGGCCGCCCGACGTTGGTTGGTCCTGGATTCGCCAGGCCAGTTCAATCCATCGGAAAGCGGGAGCCAGCACATCCTGTACAGCGACGGACGATGGCGGTTTGTCCAAGGCAAACCGGTTAGCGGGCCCGACAGCAACTGGAAACTGCGCATGGACGGCAAAGAACTTGTGCTGATGTACAACAGCTTCATTGCCCAAGCGGCCGAGTACAACATTGCCGCGGCGGTCAGCGACGGCTACCTCGCCTTCGCAAGGGGCACGCTCGTTCGCCTGCGCGACCTCGGGCCGGCGGACTGACTCAAACACGCGCACGACGCGTATTTGCAGCACGCCGCCCGCGCAAGATTGGCCGCACGGACATGTGGTCTTACGCTCGCCTGGCCGCTGAGACACCTGGACAGCCGCGTCGGCTTGCCGATACTCGCGGTTCATGACCGCGCCCCCTCCGCCCCCGGCCGCCGCGCCCGTCGACGACGACCAGGCACGGCAGATCGCCTTCGGCCGGTGCGTGCTGGCCCTGGACCGCACGCTGCGCACGACGCCGCTGGGCTGGCTGCTGGTGGCCTGGGTTTGCTGGGGCCGCGTGCCGCAGCCGCACCTGCTGGCCTGGCTGGCGCTGGCGGCCACCGGCTGGCTGGTCTCGCTGGCGCTGCTGGCCTGGCTGCGCCGCGACGGACCGGACCTGGGACGGCACGGACGCTGGCTGCTGGCGGTCGCCGCCATCGATGGCGCCTGCTGGGGCGCCGTGCTCACGCTGATGGTGGGGCCCGACCCGGCGCTGAACGCCTTCCTGGCGGCGCTGCTGTGCGGCGTCGCGGCGATCAACGCGCCGGTCTACGTGATGCGCATCCAGGTCTTCTACATGCTGTGCGCCGCGCTGTGGCTGGCGGCCCTGGCCGGCCTGCTGCGGCTGCCGGGGCGTACCGTGCTGGACATCGCGCTGGGGCTGGCGCTGTTCCTGGGCCTGCTGTGCTACTTCATGCACGGCGTGGCCGCGCGCGTGGTGGAGGGCATACGGCTGCAGCTGGCCAACGCGGCGCTGACCGTGCAGCTGGGCGAGGCGCTGGCGGCCATGGAGCACCAGGCCGCGACGGACGCGCTGACCGGCCTGCCCAACCGCCGCTCGCTGGACCGGGCGCTGGCCGCCCAACTGGCATTGGCGCAACGCGAGGGCCGGCCGCTGTCGCTGCTGATGCTGGACCTGGACCACTTCAAGGCCGTCAACGACACGCACGGCCACGCCGTGGGCGACGCGGTGCTGCGCAGCTTCGCGCAGCGCGTGCAGGCGCAGCTGCGCCCGTCGGACGTCTGCGCCCGCTACGGCGGCGAGGAGTTCGTCGTGCTGCTTTCGGGCACGGCGGAGCTGCTGGCGGTGCATGCCGCCGAGCGCTTGCGCCGCGCGGTGGCCGACTCGCCGCTGGTGCCGGGCGTGAGCATCACGGTGTCGGTGGGCGTGGCGTGCTGGCAGACCGGCAAGGACGCCGCCACGCTGCTGGCCCGCGCCGATGCGGCGATGTACGCCGCCAAGCGCGCAGGCCGCAACCGCGTCATCGCCGGCTGACCCATGCCGAATGGCTGGGCCGCCGGGGCTGCCTAGACTGGGCCGCATGACGCGCGCCCTCCGCCCGTTGACGGCCGCCCTGCTGCTGATGACCGCCATGCAAGCCTGGGCCGCCCCCGACCTGGCGCTGCCCTTCACGCTGGAAGCCGGCCTGCCGCTGCTGGACGCCCGCATCGACGGTCGCCAGGCCCGGCTGCTGATCGACACCGGCGGCGCGGCAGCGCTGGCGCTGCGCCCCGACTGGGCCGCGGTGGCGGGCGCGGCCACGACCACGTAGGACGCGCAGGGCCAGCAGCGGCTCAACGCGACGCTGGCCGTGGGCGAGCTGGTGCTGGCCGGCCAGGCCCTGCCGGCGCCGCCACCCGCGCAGACCTGGGGCAAGGCCAGGCGCCCGGCCGGTGCCGACGGCTACCTGGGCTGGGGCTGGCTGCGCGAGCGGCGTTGGGTGGTGGACTACGCGGCGAAAGCGCTGACGGTGCTCGCACCGGAGGCGCCGATGCCGGCCGGCTGCGGCGCAGCGCCGGGGCGCTTCGAGCAACTGGGCAGCCTCCCCGTGGTGCGGCTGCAGGCGGCCGACGGCCAGCTGCTGACGCTGGGCCTGGACACGGGCGCATCGCGCAACGTGATCCGCCCCGCGCTGGCCGCGCTGGTGGCCGGCGAGCTGCGCTGGGCGGGCCACCCGCTGGCGGCGGGCGGCTTCGTCACGGTGCCGCTGCAGGTGCAGGGGCTGGACGGCTTCCTGGGGCAGGACTTCTTCAGCCGCCACCGCGTCTGCATGGACCCGGCCGAGCGGCAGCTGTGGGTGCAGCCGCTGGCCGGCTGAGGGACATCAACGGTTGGTGGAGTAGTTCACCGGCAGCCAGTCGTAGCCCTTGCCGTCGGCGCGCAGCCGGCCGATGCCGGGGAAGCTGACGTGGGTGACGGCCACGTAATAGCCGTCCTTGGCAGCGGCCGCGTAGGCCTTCTCGCGCTCGGGGCGGGCGGCCTTGGGGTCGGAGTCGAACTGGATGGTCACCGACGGGTCGGGGAACTGCACGGCGGCCACATGCATCAGGTCGCCCCAGAACATCATCTTCTGGCCCTTGCTCTCGGCCACGTAGTTGCTGTGGCCGGGCGTGTGGCCGTAGGCGGGGAAGGCCTTCACGCCAGGCACGATCTCCACGCCCGCGGCGGCACCGTCAAAAGGCTTGAAGCGGCCACCGTCGGCAAAGCCCTTGACCAGCGCAGCAATGGCCTTGGCGCCGTCGCCCTTGGCGACCTGCTCGGCACTGAGCCAGAAGTCGCTGTCACGCTTGTCGATGCGCAGCGTCGCGTTGGGGAAGGCCGTGGCCGACGCGCCGCCGATGTGGTCGCCGTGCATGTGGGTGATGACGATCTCGTCGACCTGCTCAGGCGCATAGCCCGAGGCCTTCAGGTTGGCCAGCACGCGGCCGGCCGTCGGGCCGAACAGGCCGGCGGTGCCGGTGTCCACGAGGACGACCTTGGCGCCGGTGTTGACGAGGTAGGCGTTGACCGAGGTCTCCAGCGGCACGCCGAGGTAGGCGTGCTGCAGCGCGCGCAGCGTGTTGGCGGGCGGCTGCTGCAGCAGCTTGTCCACGGGCAGGTCGATGCTGCCGTCGGACAGCGCGGTGATCTCGAAGTCGCCCAGCTGCAGGCGGTACCAGCCGGGCGCCTGGCCCTTGAGCTGCGGGCCGGCGGCGAAGGCGGTGGCGCTGACGGCGAGCGCGAGGGCGGCGGGGAGCAGGCGTTTGAGCATCGTGGGTCTCCGGGGGGTGGGAATGACAGCGGCGCAGCATATCGGCGCCTTCGCGGCCTTGCAGCACGCAGGGTCGATGTCTGCCGAATGGACAGCAGCCGGCCACCCGCCTGACTGGAATCCGGACGGTGCCCGGTCGCCAGACGGGCAAACCGCGGGTCAACCCGCAAGGGTTTCCATGGAATTCGCCCCAACCTGGCGCCGGCATGGCTTTTGCGCTGAGCGGTCTGGCTCACACAAAACCCAACAGGAGACAAGCCATGCCCCGACGCCTACCGGCGCCTTCGCGTCTGCATTTCGCCATCCTGGCCGCGCTGGGCGCGACCGCCGGCCTGCCCGCGGCGGCCCAGACCTCCGCCGCCCCGGCGGCCGAACCCGTGGCCACGCTGGAGGCCGTCAAGATCACGGCGCGCAAGCGCGAGGAGTCGCTGCAGGACGTGCCGGTGGCGGTGACGGCGCTGACCGCCGAGCAGCTGGACAAGCTGGCCATCAAGGACCTGGGCGACCTGCAAGGCCAGGTGCCCAACCTGACCATCTACGCCGCGCGCGGCAGCAACACGACGCTGACCACCTTCATCCGCGGCGTGGGCCAGGCGGACCCGCTGTGGGGCGTGGACCCGGGCGTGGGCATCTACTTCGACGATGTCTACATCGCCCGGCCGCAGGGCGCGCTGCTGGACGTCTACGACGTGCAGCGCGTGGAGGTGCTGCGCGGTCCGCAGGGCACGCTGTACGGCAAGAACACCATAGGCGGCGCGGTGAAGTACGTGTCCAAGCCCCTGCCCACGCAGACCGAGGGCGCGCTGACGCTGGCGCTGGGCAGCTACGGCCAGGTGACGGCCAAGGGCGCGGTGGGCACGGCCGTGAGCGACGGCCAGCTGCGCTTTCGCATTGCCGGCGCCAGCCTGAACCGCGACGGCTACGGCAAGAACCTGACCGACGGCAGCCCGGTCAGCGACCAGGCCACGACCAGCGGCCGGGTGTCCATGGGCTGGTTCCCGACCGGCTCGACCTTCAATGCCCAGCTGTCCGTCGACCGCACCCGGGACAACTCGCACATGCGCGGCTTCCAGCGCCTGAACGTGAGCCCGTTCGACCCGGCCAAGACGCCGCCCACCACGGGCCGCTACGACATCGCGTCCGGCATGCCCAATGCCAACTACACGAACAGCGAGGGCGAGTCGCTGACGCTGAACTGGGGCGTCAGCGAGGACTGGAGCCTGAAGTACATCGCCGCGCACCGCGCGTCCGACACCGACACGTCCATCGACTTCGACGGCCTGCCCAACAAGATCGCGGACGTGCGCGCCGAGTACCACGACAGCTCGCAGAGCCACGAGCTGCAGGCCATCTACGAGGGCGCCAACCACTCCGGCGTGCTGGGCGTCTACTGGTTCGACGGCCGCGCCGGCGGCACGGTGCGCAACAACTTCTTCAACCTGAGCTTCGGCACGACCAACGGCATGGTCTACACCGAGGGCAAGGCCGTGTTCGGCGACTGGAGCTGGCGCCTGACGCCGCAGTTCAGCGTCAGCACCGGCCTGCGTTACACGCAGGAGGACAAACGCGCCGTGGTGCTGAACCAGGCCTTCGCCAACGCCAACTTCAGCGGCAACCCGATCGCCGTGCCGGCCAACTTCGACAAGACGCTGTCGGTCAGCAACACCTCGCCGCGGCTGTCGCTGGAGTACAAGCTCAGCGACGCCGTGAAGCTCTACACCACGGCCTCGCGCGGCTTCAAGAGCGGCGGCTACAACATCCGCGCCAACACCGCCGTGTTCCCGCGCTCGGACCGGCCCTTCCTGGACGAGAAGCTGGACTCGCTGGAGCTGGGCGCCAAGACCGTGCTGGACGGTGGCCGGCTGGAGTTGAATGCCGCGCTGTTCCACAACAAGTACAAGAACATGCAGCTGTCCGTGTTCACCAGCTACCGGCTGGCGAACGGCTCGTCGGGCTTCTTCGGCGACATGCTGAACGCAGGCCAGTCCACCGTGCGCGGCGCGGAGCTGGAGTTCCGCTGGACGCCCGCTGCCCACTGGCGCGTGAGCGGCCACCTGGCGGCCCTGGATGCCAAGTACGACGAGTACATCGACAGCAAGAGCGGCACGCCGGTCAACATCGCCGGGGTGATGAAGTTCACCAACACGCCCAAGTTCCAGGCCGGCCTGAACATCGAGCACGACCTGCCGCTGCCCGAGGGCAAGCTCCGCTCGCGGCTGGGCCTGACCTACCGCAGCAAGGCCTATCCCACGCAGCTGCCGCCGGACAACGCCGGGCAGCAGAACGAAGCGCTGGCACAGGCCGGCTACGCCCTGGTGCACGCCGGCCTGGTGTGGGAGAAGAGCAGCCGGCTGAGCTTCTTCCTGCAAGGCAGCAACCTGACCGACAAGGCCTACCGCACCGACGGCTACGACATCGCCGCCCTGGGCGTGCTGGACGCCTTCTACGGCCCGCCGCGAACGTTCACGCTGGGCGGCACCTATAAGTTTTGAAGCCCCTCGTCCGATCGAGCCCTGCTGAACGCGGGCTCTCCCAGCCGGTCCCCCAAGGGAACGGCGATGCTTGCGGCGTCGAGCCGCAAGCACATCGCCCCAGCGGGCCGGCTTGGGAGCGGCCCGGCGCTCGGCCCGGTGCTCGGCACGAATACGGCACCGTGGCAAGGTACATTGCCGCGGCCATGCCGCTGTCCAAGAATCAGACACGCGCCGGCATCCCCCAGGATGTCGACGGTCTGCTGCGCCTTGCCGCGCAGTCGATGTTCGACGTGCTGGCGCGGTCGACCGAAGGGATGATGGTCATCGACCGCGATCACCGCGTGGTCTGGATCAGCGACGGCTACAAGCGCTTCCTGCCGGCGCTGGGGTTCTCGGACGAGCACGAGTTCGTCGGCCGGCGTGTCGAGGACGTCGTGCCCAACACGCAGATGCTGCAGGTGCTGGAAACGGGCAAGCCGGTGCTGGTGGACCTGCTGACCAACAAGGCCGGCACCTTCCTCGTCAGCCGGCTGCCGCTGCGCAACGACGCAGGCGAGGTCATCGGCGCACTGGGCCTCGTGCTTCTCGACCACCCCGAGACGACGATGCAGCCGCTGATCCAGAAGTTCGCGCGGCTGCAGCAGGAGCTGGAGGACACGCGCCGCCAGCTGGCCGCGCAACGCCGGCCCAAGTACACGATTGCCAGCTTCATCGGCGCGAGCCCCGCGGCGCTGGAGGTGAAGCGCCAGGCCCGCCGCGTCGCCCAGACCGACTCGACCGTGCTGCTGCTGGGCGAGACCGGCACCGGCAAGGAGCTGATGGCCCACGCCATCCACTCGGCGTCGCGCCGCGCGCACCGGCCGCTTGTGGGCGTCAACATCGCGGCCGTGCCCGAGACGTTGCTGGAAGCCGAGTTCTTCGGCGTCGCGCCCGGTGCCTACACCGGCGCCGACCGCAAGGGCCGCGATGGCAAGTTCAAGCTGGCGGACGGTGGCACGCTGTTCCTCGACGAGATCGGCGACATGCCGCTGGCGCTGCAGAGCAAGCTGCTGCGCGTGCTGCAGGAGCAGGAGGTGGAGCCGCTGGGCAGCAACACCGTGCTGCGGGTTGATGTGCGCGTGATCGCCGCCACCAGCCGCGACCTGGCGGCCATGGTGGCCGCCGGCCAGTTCCGCGCCGACCTGTACTACCGCCTCAACGTGCTGCCCATCCGCGTGCCGGCCTTGAGGGAGCGGCTGGACGACATCGAGGCGCTGGCCGAGGCGCTGGGCGAGGACATCGCCCGCCGCAGCGGCATGCCGCAGAAGCTGCTCAGCCCCGACGCCATCGAGTGGCTGATGCAGCAGCCCTGGCCCGGCAACATCCGCGAGCTGCGCAACACGCTGGAGCAGGTCAGCCTGATGAGCGACGACATGCAGCTGACGGCGGGGCATTTCCAGGGTGGCGCGGCGTTGCCGGTGACGGCCGAGGCGCCGCCTCTGCCCACGCCGGTGGCCGCCACCGGTGGGGCGACTGCGCAGGCGGTCGCGCCGCTGCCCGAGCTGATCGAAGCGCTGGAGCGCGACGCGATTGCCCGCGCGCTGAAGGCCACCGGCGGCAACCGCATGGCCGCGGCCCGCCTGCTGCAGATTTCCAGGGCGTCGTTGTACGAAAGACTGGCGCGCTGGCCGGACCTGGAAGTCCAGGTTTCGGACAACGCCTGAAAGTCAGACACTCGACTGGCCCCTAACGGCCAAAAACCTGGGGACAACCCGGACGAAATCCGCTCCCGGCGACCCTTCCCCGCCGGGCACGGCCCTTGCAAAAAGGGAAGTTGGACGTCTGCCAACAGAGCAGGCCGCACGACGAACTACAGGAGACAAGCCCATGCGCACCACCTCGCGCCGCTTTGCACTCGCCGCCACCGCGGCCCTCGCCTTCTGCCTGCCGGGCCTCACCCAGGCCCAGGGCAAGGACATCCGCATCGCCCACGTCTACAGCAAGACCGGCCCGCTGGAGGCCTACGGCAAGCAGACGCAGATCGGCTTCATGATGGGTCTGGACTACGCCACCGGCGGCACGATGAGTGTGGCGGGCAAGAAGATCGTCGTCATCGAGAAGGACGACCAGGGCAAGCCCGACGTGGGCAAGAGCCTGCTGGCCGCCGCCTATGGCGATGACAAGGCCGACATCGCCATAGGCCCGTCGTCCAGCGGCGTGGCGCTGGCGCTGCTGCCGGTGGCCGAGGAGTACAAGAAGATCCTGCTGGTGGAGCCGGCGGTGGCCGACTCCATCACCGGCGACAAGTGGAACAAGTACATCTTCCGCACCGGCCGCAACTCGTCGCAGGACGCCATCGGCAATGCCGTCGCGTCGGACATCGCCGGCCTGAACATCGGCGTGCTGGCCCAGGACTACGCCTTCGGCCGTGACGCCGTGAAGGCCTACAAGGAGGCGCTGAAGAAGGCCAAGATCGTCCACGAGGAGTACCTGCCCACAGCGACGACCGACTTCACCGCCGGCATCCAGCGCCTCGTGGACGCGCTGAAGGACAAGCCCGGCCCCAAGGTCATCGCCGTCGTGTGGGCCGGCGCAACGACGCCGTTCGGCGCGCTGGCCGCGCTGGACCTGAACAAGCGCTACGGCATCGCCGTGGGTTCGGGCGGCAACATCCTGCCGGCCATGGCGGCCTACAAGCAGTTCCCCGGCATGGAAGGCGCGACCTACTACTACTTCGGCATTCCGAAGAACCCGGTCAACGAGTGGCTGGTGTCCAACCACTACAAGCAGTTCAAGCAGCCGCCGGACTTCTTCACCGCCGGCGGCATGAGCGCAGCCATCGCCATCGTCGAGGCGCTGAAGAAGACCAGCGGCGACACGACCACCAACAAGCTCATCAAGGCCATGGAAGGCATGAGCTTCGAGACGCCCAAGGGCAAGATGACCTTCCGCGCCGAAGACCACCAGGCCATGCAGTCCATGTACCACTTCCGCATCAAGGTGGACCCGGCCTTCCCATGGGGCGTGCCGGAGCTGGTGCGGGAGATCAAGCCCGAAGAGATGAACGTGCCCATCCGCAACAAGCGCTGAGTCCTTCGGCCCCGACGTGCGGAAACGGCGCGATGCTTGAAACCCGAAACCTAACGATACGGTTTGGCGGCCATGTGGCCGTCGATAGCGTGTCGTGCGCCTTCCAGCCGGGAACGCTGACGGCCATCGTCGGCCCCAACGGCGCGGGCAAGACGACCTACTTCAACCTGATCTCGGGCCAGCTGCCGGCGAGCAGCGGCGAGGTGTGGCTGGACGGCGAGAACCTGTCGTCGCTGTCGGCACCGCTGCGCACCCGCCGCGGGCTGGGGCGGGCCTTCCAGCTGACGCAGCTGTTCGCGCACCTGACCGTGCAGGAGAACGTGCGGCTGGCCGTGCAGGCGCGGCACCGCAAGGGGCTGAAGCTGCTGTCGACGTGGCTGTCGCACCGCGAGCTGATCGCCGAGGCGCGTTCGATTCTGGAGCGCGTGCGCCTGGCCTCGCGTGCCGACGACCTGGCCGCCAGCCTGCCGCACGGCGACCAGCGCAAGCTGGAGGTGGCGATGTTGATCGCGCTGGATCCCAAGGTCTACCTGTTCGACGAACCGACCGCCGGCATGAGCGTGGACGAGGTGCCCGTGGTGCTGGACCTGATCCGCGCGCTGAAGGCCGAGAAGCGCCACACGCTGCTGCTGGTGGAGCACAAGATGGACGTCGTGCGCGAGCTGGCCGACCGCATCATCGTGCTGCACCAGGGCAAGCTGGTGGCGGACGGCGACCCGGCGACGGTCATCGCCTCGCCCATCGTGCAAGAGGCGTATCTGGGGGTGGCGGCATGAACCTTCTTGAGTTGAAGGGCGTCCATACCCACGTCGGGGCGTATCACATCCTGCACGGCGTCGACCTCGCGGTGCCGGCTGGCCAGGTGACCATGCTGCTGGGCCGCAACGGCGCCGGCAAGACCAGCACGCTGCGCACGCTGATGGGGCTGTGGACGGCGAGTGCCGGCACGGTGACCTTCAAGGGCGCCGACATCACGAAGCTCGCCACGCCCGACATCGCGTCGCGCGGCATCGCCTACGTGCCCGAGACCATGGGCATCTTCGGCGAGCTGACGGTGGCGGAGAACCTGCTGCTGGCGGCGCGCTCGGCCAAGCGGCTTTCCGATCTGGACGCCAAGCGGCTGGACTGGCTGTTCGGGCTTTTCCCGGCGCTGAAGACCTTCTGGCAACACCCCGCCGGCAAGCTGTCGGGCGGGCAGAAGCAGATGCTCGCCATCGCCCGGGCCATGATCGAGCCGCGCGAGCTGCTGGTCATCGACGAGCCAAGCAAGGGCCTGGCGCCGGCCATCGTGATGAACCTGATCGAGGCCCTGCGCGAGCTGAAGAAGACGTCGCGGACGACGGTACTGCTCGTGGAGCAGAACTTTCGCGTGGCGGCTGAGTTGGGCGATTCGGTGGCGGTGATGGATGACGGTCGCGTCGTGCATCACGGATTGATGCGTGAGCTGATCGATGACGGCGAGTTGCAGCAGCGGTTGCTGGGGTTGTCGTTGGGGGCGCACCAATGACCCTTGTGCATCAGCCTTCGGGCTCGGTACTTCAGGTGAGTGGCGAGTGTGGTGCCGGGATGCGCGCCCGGCGGCGCGGTAACTTTCTTCTGCGGGGCCAGAAGAAAGTCACCAAAGAAGAGGCCCTGAACCGCAATCCAGCACCACATGCACAAGCAGCGTCGTGCAACAGCCGAACGGCTGCCGCCCAGACGCGAGCCGCTGCGCTCTCGCGGCTGTCCTTGTCACCCACATCACTCATCGCACCCGCAGCCTGCCTAACGCGCGGCTGCACGCCGTGCTCACCAAAGCAGCCAACACAGCGGCGCTCGGGCGCCGCGACGCTGGCGCAACATCCACCGGGGCGTCGCCCCAGCGACGCGGTATTTGCATTGCCTGGTGAGCCCGGCGTGCAGCCGGCGTTAAGCGGCATGAAGGTCCGATCTATCGGGCTCGTCACAGGGACAGCCGCGAGAGCGCAGCGGCTCGCGTCTGTGCGCAATGCAGGTGGTCGTTTTCGCGCGCCGTTAATGGCGTCGTCGGGATGGCTTGTGGTTGAGCGCCTCTTCTTTGGTGACTTTCTTCTGGCAAGACAGAAGAAAGTTACCCCGCCGCCGGGCGGGACTCCCGGCAACCGCACTGGCCACCAACCAGAGGCCGCGAGCCCATGAAACTCGACCCCAAGCCACTCGCATTGCTGGCCGCGCTGGCACTCATCGCACTGCCCCTCACCGGCAGCCCCAGCACCTGGCTCAACCTGACCCTCGCCGGCATTGCCATGGGCCTGATCATCTTCGTCATCGCCTCCGGCCTGACGCTGGTGTTCGGCCTGATGGACGTCCTGAACTTCGGCCACGGCGTGTTCATCGCGCTCGGCGCCTTCATGGCGACGACCGTCCTTGCGGCCATGGCCCCCTGGGCCACAGCCCCTGACGTGCTGTCCAACCTGACCGCGCTCGCCGCCGCCTGCATCGCGGGCATGGCCATCGCCGCGGCTGTCGGTGTCGTCTTCGAGCGAGTCCTCGTCCGGCCCGTCTACGGCCAGCACCTCAAGCAAATCCTCATCACCATGGGCGGCATGATCATCGGCGAGGAGCTGATCAAGGCCAGCTGGGGCGCGCAGCTCATCCCGCTGCCCATGCCCGAGACGCTGCGCGGCATCTTCCTGGTGGGTGCTCTTGGTGAAGATGTGGCGGTGGAGAAGTTCCGCGTGCTGGCCATGCTGATCGGCATTGCGGTGCTTATCGGCCTGCTGCTCGTGCTGAACCGCACCAAGATCGGCCTGCTCATCCGCGCCGGCGTGCAGGACCGCGAGATGGTCGAGGCGCTGGGCTACCGCATCCGCCGCCTGTTCGTCGGCGTGTTCGTCGCCGGCTCCGCGCTGGCGGGCCTGGGTGGCGTGCTGTGGGCGCTGGTGCAGCAGGGCGTGGAGCCGCAGATCGGCGCCAAGGTCAACCTGCTGCTATTCATCGTCATCATCATCGGCGGCCTGGGGTCGACAGTGGGCTGCCTGGTGGGCGCGCTGCTCGTCGGCCTCGTCGCGAACTATGTGGGCTTCCTCGCCCCGAAGGCCGCGCTGTTCTCCAACATCGGTCTGATGGTCGCCATCCTGCTGTGGCGGCCCCAGGGCCTGTATCCGGTGGGAGCGAAGTGATGCGCGCCTTGCTTTCGCACGACCTGCCGCGCAGCCGCATCCTGGGCGCTCTGCTGATCGCCTGCTTCGTCGGCCTGCTCGGCGCGCCGTTCATCTTCCCCGGCACGCAAGCGCTGAACGTCGCGGCCAAGATCCTCGTGTTCATCCTGCTCGTCGCCAGCTACGACCTGCTGCTGGGCTACACCGGCATCGTCAGCTTCGCGCACACGATGTTCGTGGGCATCGGCGCCTACGGCATCGCGATCGCGTCGACGCGGCTGGGCTCGGACTGGACGTCGCTGGGCATCGGCTTCATCGCCGCGCTCGCGTTGAGCGCTGTGCTGGCACTCGCGATGGGCCTGGCCAGCCTGCGTGTGAAGGCCATCTTCTTCGCGATGATCACGCTGGCCGTCGCGTCGGCCTTCATGACGCTGTGCTCGCAGCTCAGCGACTTCACCGGCGGCGAGGACGGCCTGAACTTCCAACTGCCTGACCTGCTGCGCCCGTCGACCGAGTTCATGGAGGAGCCATTCCTCGGCGTCACGCTGGACGGTCGGCTGCTGACCTACTACCTGCTGTTCGCCGCGGTCACCGTACTGATCCTGCTGCTGCTGCGCATCGTCAACTCGCCCTTCGGGCGCGTGCTGCAGGCCATCCGCGAGAACGAGTTCCGCGCCGAGGCCATCGGCTACCGGCCCGTCGTCTACCGCACCGGCGCCAACGTCATCGCGGCGCTCGTGGCCTGTTGCGGCGGCGCGCTGCTGGCGCTGTGGCTGCGCTACACCGGCCCCGAGACGGCCATGAGCATGGAGATCATGCTGGACCTGCTGCTCATCGTCGTCATCGGCGGCATGGGGTCCATCTACGGTGCCGTCATCGGCAGCGTGCTGTTCATCGTCGCGCAGAACTACCTGCAGGCGCTGCTGAAGGGCGCGGGCTCGCTGGTCGAGGGCGTGCCGGTGCTGAGCACGCTGGTGTCGCCCGACCGCTGGCTGTTGTGGCTGGGCCTGCTGTTCGTGCTGGCCGTGTATCACTTTCCCGGCGGCATCGTCGGGCGACTGCGGCTGACAGCGTGGACGCGAGGGAGGAAGGGCAAAGCATGAAGTCGCGCTACCTGAACTGCCTGGGTCGCGAGATCCACTTCACCGAGTGGGGCGACGCCAACGCGCCCACCGTCATCGCCTGGCATGGATTGGCGCGCAGCAGCCGCGACTTCGATGATTTCGCGGCGGCGCTTGCCGGTCGCTGGCATGTCGTTTGCCCCGACACGCCGGGCCGCGGCCTGTCGCAGTGGGCCGTGGACCCGTCACGCGAGTACTGCCTGGAGTTCTACGTCGAACAGGCCGAGGCGCTGCTGGACCACCTGGGCCTGGCCAAGGTGCACTGGGTGGGCACGTCCATGGGCGGCGCCATCGGCACGCTGGCGGCGGCGACGCGGCTGCGCGGCCGCATCCGCCGCCTGGTGCTGAACGACAACGGCCCCGAGCTGGCGGCGCCGGCGCTGGAGCGCATCAAGAGCTATGCGGGCCAACCGCCCAGCTATGCAACGGTGACCGAGCTGGAAAGCTACTTCCGCGAGATCTATGCGAGCTTCGGTCACCTGAGTGACAGCCAGTGGCGCCTGCTGACAGAACACTCGCTGCGCCGTCTGCCCGATGGCCGGGTGACCACGCACTACGACCCCGCGCTGGTGCAGCAGTTCATCCACCACCCAGATGACTACGCGCTGTGGCACGCCTGGGACCAGCTGGACCTGCCGGTGTTGTGCCTGCGCGGCGAGGCCTCAACGCTGCTGACCGTCGAGACGGCGCAGGCGATGCGCGAGCGTGGACCGCGCGCGGCCGTGGCGGTCATTCCGGACTGCGGCCATGCGCCGGCGTTGAACACGCCCGAGCAGATCGGTCTCATCGAGCGCTTCCTTGCTGCCGGTGAAACCCCGTGAATGCCCGTAAGCAAGCGGGCACGCTCCCGGCCTAGAGTCGCGCATCCAACGTCGAGACGCCATGAGCGAAACCATCCTCGAGACCCAGGATCTGACCAAGGAGTTCAAGGGCTTCACCGCCGTCGACTCGGTCAATCTGAAGGTGCAGCGCGGCCACATCCACGCGCTGCTGGGCCCCAACGGTGCGGGCAAGACCACCTGCTTCAACCTGCTGACGAAGTTCCTCGTGCCCACGCGCGGGCGCATCGTGTTCGCGGGACAAGACATCACCGGCGAGACCTCGGCACAGATCGCGCGCCGCGGCGTGATCCGCTCGTTCCAGATCTCGGCCGTGTTCCCGCACCTCACCGTGCTGGAGAACGTGCGCATCGGGCTGCAGCGCTTCACCGGCACGAGTTTTCATTTCTGGCGCGGCCTGACAGGGCTGAAGGCGCTGGATGCGAAGGTGCTGGCGTTGCTGGAGCTGGTGGACCTGCGCGAGATGGCGTCGTTGAAGGCTGCTGATTTGCCGTACGGGCGCAAGCGGGCTTTGGAGATTGCCACCACGATGGCGATGGAGCCGCAGTTGATGCTGCTGGACGAGCCGACGCAGGGCATGGGTCACGAGGACGTGGACCGCGTGACGGCTTTGATCAAGCGCGTGGCCGAAGGGCGTACGGTGCTGATGGTGGAGCACAACATGAAGGTTGTCGCCAGCATTGCGGACCGGATCACGGTGCTGGCACGCGGTGCGGTCCTGGCTGAAGGTGACTACGCGACGGTGTCCAAGCATCCGGCGGTGTTGGAGGCGTATATGGGCACGGATGCTGCCGAGTTGCAGGGGGCGCACTGATGGCCACGCCCGCACTCGAAATCACCAACCTCCACGCCTGGTACGGCGAAAGCCACATCCTGCACGGCATCAACCTCAGCGTGCAGCCTGGCCAGGTCGTCACGCTGCTCGGCCGCAACGGCGCCGGCCGCACGACCACGCTGCGCGCCATCCTCGGCCTCACCGGCACACGCAAAGGCTCCATCAAGATCCACGGCGAAGAGGCGATCCACCTCTCTACCCACCGCATCGCCCAACTCGGCATCGGCTACTGCCCCGAGGAGCGCGGCATCTTCGCCAGCCTCACCGCCGAGGAGAACCTGCGCCTGCCCCCACCGCTCAAATCCAAGCGCGGCAAGGCGATGTCGGAAACCGACATCTACGCGATGTTCCCCAACCTCGCCGAGCGCCGCCACAGCCCCGGCACGCGCCTCTCCGGCGGTGAACAGCAGATGCTCGCCGTCGCCCGCATCCTTCGCACCGGCGCCGACATCCTGCTGCTGGACGAGATCAGCGAAGGCCTGGCCCCGGTCATCGTCCAGGCCCTGGCCCGCATGATCCGCACGCTCAAGGCCCAGGGCTTCACCATCGTCATGGTGGAACAGAACTTCCGCTTCGCCGCCCCGCTGGCCGACCACTTCGTCGTCATCGAGCACGGCGAGGTCGTGCTGTCTTTCCCCGCCGCCGAGCTGCCCGCCAAACAGGCGCAGCTCGACGAGCTGCTCAGCGTTTGATCACACCCACCAGGAGACAGACCATGAAAGCGATCCGCACCGGCCTGAAGGCCCTCTCGACCGTCGCCCTTGCCTGCGGCGCCCTCGGCACCCAGGCCCAGGTGTCCGGCGACGTCATCAAGATCGGCATCATCACGGACATGTCCGGCCTGTACGCCGACATCGACGGCCAGGGCGGCGTGGAGGCCATCAAGATGGCCATCGCCGACGCGAAGGGCATGGCCGCCGGCAAGAAGATCGAGCTGCTGTTCGCCGACCACCAGAACAAGGCCGACGTCGCGTCCGCCAAGGCGCGCGAGTGGCTGGACACGCAAGGCCTGGACGTGCTGATCGGCGGCACCAACTCCGGCGCCAACCTGGCGATGGCCAAGGTGGCCGCCGAGAAGAAGCGCATCTTCATCTCCATCGGCGCCGCATCGGCCCGCCTGACGAATGAAGACTGCACGCCCTACACCGTCCACTACGCCTACGACACCGTCGCGCTGGCCAACGGCACCGGCAACGCGGTCGTCAAGAGCGGCGGCAAGAACTGGTACTTCCTGACCGCCGACTACGCCTTCGGCGCCAGCCTGCAGGCCGACACGACGGCCGTCGTGCAGAAGGCCGGCGGCAAGGTGGTGGGCAGCGTGAAGCACCCGCTGTCGGCCAACGACTTCTCGTCCTTCCTGCTGCAGGCGCAGGGCTCGGGCGCGCAGATCCTGGGCCTGGCCAATGCCGGCGGCGACACGATCAACTCGATCAAGGCCGCCAACGAGTTCGGCATCACGAAGACGATGAAGCTCGCTGGCCTGCTGATGTTCATCAACGACGTGCACTCGCTGGGTCTGAAGGCCACCGAAGGCATGTACCTGACCGACGGCTGGTACTGGAACCAGAGCCCCGAGTCGCGCGCGTGGAGCCGCGCCTTCTTCGCGAAGATGAAGCGCATGCCGTCCATGCTGCAGGCGGCGGACTACTCGGCCGTCACGCACTACCTGAAGGCCGTGGACGCGATCAAGACCGACGACTCCGACAAGGTCATCGCGAAGATGAAGGCCACCAAGATCAACGACTTCTTCGCGAAGAACGGCGAGATCGGCCCCGACGGCCGCATGCGCTACGACATGTACCTGATGCAGGTGAAGTCGTCCAAGGACTCCATCGAGCCCTGGGACTACTACAAGGTCGTGCAGACCATCCCGGCAGCCGAGGCCTACACCAAGCTCGCCGACTCGAAGTGCCCCCTGGTCAAGAAGTGATCTGAGGCCGGACCCGACATGACCGAACTGTTCGGCATCCCCTTGCCAGCCCTGCTGGGCCAGCTGCTGCTCGGCCTGGTGAACGGCTCGTTCTACGCGATGCTGTCGCTGGGCCTGGCGGTGATCTTCGGCATGCTCAACATCATCAACTTCGCCCACGGGGCGCTGTACATGATGGGCGCCTTCCTGGCTTGGATGGGCATGGACCTGCTGGGGCTGAACTACTGGGTCATGCTGGGGCTGGCGCCGCTGCTCGTGGGGCTACTGGGCATCGTCATCGAGCGCACGATGCTGCAGTGGCTCTACAAGCTGGACCACCTCTACGGCCTGCTGCTGACCTTCGGCATCACGCTGGTCATCGAGGGCATCTTCCGCAGCTTCTACGGCGTCTCGGGCCAACCGTACTCGGTGCCCGAGCAACTGCAGGGCGCCACCAACCTCGGCTTCATGATCCTGCCCAACTACCGGGCCTGGGTGGTCGTGGCCTCGCTGATCGTCTGCTTCGCGGTGTGGGCACTGATCGAGAAGACCTCGCTGGGCGCCAAGCTGCGCGCCGGCACCGAGAACCCCAAGCTCGTGCAGGCCTTCGGCATCAACGTGCCGCTGATGGTGACGCTGACCTACGCGGGCGGCGTGGCGCTGGCGGCCTTCGCCGGCGTGCTGGCCGCGCCCATCCTGCAGGTCTCCGCGCTGATGGGGTCCAACCTCATCATCGTGGTGTTCGCCGTGGTGGTCATCGGCGGCATGGGCTCCATCCTTGGCTCCATCGTCACGGGCCTGGGCCTGGGCATCATCGAAGGGTTGACCAAGGTGTTCTACCCCGAGGCATCCAACACGGTCGTGTTCGTCGTCATGGCCATCGTGCTGCTGGTCCGTCCCGCCGGCTTGTTCGGCAAGGAGAAGTGATGGACAGGAAGCTGATCGGCTACATCGCGCTGTTCGGCGGCATCGCGCTGCTGCCCGCGTTGGGCGTCTATCCCATCTTCGTCATGAAGGTGCTGTGCTACGCGCTCTTCGCCTGCGCGTTCAACCTGCTGGTGGGCTTCACGGGCCTGCTGTCATTCGGCCATGCGGCCTTCCTGGGCACGGCGGCCTATGTGTGCGGCCATGCGCTGAAGGTGTGGGGCCTGCCGACGCCGGTCGGGCTCGTCGTCGGCGCACTGGCCGCAGCGGGCGTGGGGCTTCTGTTCGGGCTGCTGGCCATCCGCCGCTCGGGCATCTACTTCTCGATGATCACGCTGGCGCTGGCGCAGATGCTGTACTTCTTCTTCCTGCAGGCGCCGTTCACCGGCGGGGAGGATGGCCTGCAATCGGTACCGCGCGGCAGCTTCCTCGGGCTGGACTTGCGCGACGACCTAACGCTCTACTACGTCGTGCTGGGCATCTTCATCGCCGCGTTCTGGCTGATCTACCGCATCGTCCACTCGCCGTTCGGCCAGGTGCTCACCAGCATCCGCGAGAACGAGGCGCGTGCCACGTCGCTGGGCTACGACACGGCCCACTTCAAGCTGCTGGCCTTCGTGCTGTCGGCCGGCCTCGCGGGCCTGGCCGGCGCCACCAAGACGCTGATGCTGGGTTTCGCCACGCTGACCGACGCGATCTGGACCACGTCGGGCCTCGTCATCCTGATGACGTTGGTGGGCGGCATGGGCACGCTCGTCGGCCCCATCGTCGGCGCGCTGGTCATCATTGCGCTGGAGAACAAGATCGGCGACTTCGGCAAGCTGCTGGCCGACACCACGGGCGTGGCCTGGTTCAACGGCCTGGGCGAATCGGTCAGCCTCGTCACCGGGCTGATCTTCATCGTCTGCGTGCTGGCCTTCAGGCGCGGGCTGGTGGGTGAGGCGATGGCGCTGTGGGAGAAGCGGCAGAAGCCGGCTTCTTCTTCCTGAAGACGAGGACGTTGCCCGCCATTACCAGCACCAGGCCCGCCAGCGCCGGTGCCGTCCACCGGTAGCCCTCCACCCAGGCCGACACGTTCAGTGCGACGACCGGGAACAGCACCGTGCTGTAGGCCGCCCGCTCCGGGCCCAGGCGCCCCACCAGCGTCAGGTAGGCCGTGAAGCCGATGACCGAGCCGGGGATGGCCAGGTACAGCAGCGCGCCGACATAACGCGGGCTGGCGTCGAACACCCACGGCACGCCGGACACCAGCGCGCAGCCGCACAGGATGGCCGTGCCCACCGCCATGCCCCAGGCATTGGTCTGCACCGGCTTCAGGCCCTCGCCCTGCAGCGCGGCCGACAGCAAGTTGCCGGTGGAGAAGCACAGCGTGCCGCCCAGCGCCCAGGCCAGGCCCGTCAGCGTGCTGGCGCCGGCGTGCTGCGCGGTGATCTCGGGCCAAAACAGCAGCACCAGTCCCGTCAGCCCCAACGCGCCACCCGCCAGCACCTGTGGCGCGATGGCGCGGCCATGCACCAGCCGCGCCAGCAGCGCGTTCCACAGTGCCGCGCTGGAGAACACGACGGCCACCAGGCCGCTGGCCAGCGTCTGGCTGGCGTTCAGGAAGCAGACGAAGTTCAGGCAGAACAGGCACAGCCCCTGGGCCAGCACCCAGGTGAGCGCTCGCCCACGGGGCACGACCAACTGGCGCCGCCACAGCAGCCACGCGAACAGCACCAGCGCCGCCAGGCCGAAGCGATAGGCGATGGACAGCGAGATGGGCACCGGCCCCAGCTGCCACTTCAGCGCGATCCAGGTCGTGCCCCAGATCAGCACCACCAACGCATACAGCAAGGCATTCATGCCGCCAGCATCGCGAATCGGCCGGCGGCGCGATTGCAAATTCCTGCGCATCGTCGACCGTGCGCCGGCACGGAGAAGGCCGGCGGCCCTAGCATCGCCGCATGGCCTCACTGACCGCCGGCGCGACCGCAGACCAGCCCGTCTTCGACGTGCTGGGCCGCTCCAATGCGCGCCGCGAACGTGAGCTTGCGCTCACCGACGGCCTGCGTCTGGTGCAGTGGCGCAACGACGGCGGCCGCATGGACTACCAGCGGCCGGGTCACCACACGCTGTCGGTCTACCTGCAGGGCGGGCGCGAGACCCACCTCATCGAGACACCGCGCGAGACCGGCTCGCCCGGCTGCCACTGCATCCTGCCGGCCGAGCACGAGTCGCACTGGAACGTGGCGGGGCCGCTGCGCTTCGTGCACCTGTACCTGTCGGCCGACACCTGGGCAGGCCGCATCGTGCGCCTGCTGGACGCCGAGCCGCGCGCGATCACGCTGGAACAGCGCATCTTCGGCGCCGACGCGACGCTAGCCGCCTGGGGTCAGCGTGTCGCGGCGCTGGACTGGCAGGACCCGGCCGAGCGCCTGCGCATCGACGCGCTGAGTCAGGCGGCACTGGACCACCTCGTGCTGCAAGCGGCACGGCCACGGCAACGCGAGCGGGCCGAGCGCGCGGCAGGAGGCCTGTCGGGTACCGCCCGGCGCCGCGTGCTGGAGTTCGTCGATGCCCACCTGGACAGCGCCGAGCTGACGCTGCCCCGCCTGGCCGCCCAGGCCCACCTGTCCGAGTTCCACTTCGCCCGCATGTTCCGCGCGTCCATGGGCTGCACGGTGCACGACTGGGTGGCCGCCCGACGCCTGCACCGCGCCCGCGCGCTGCTGCGCGAGACCGCTCTGCCGCTGGCCGACATCGCCGCTGCCTGCGGCTATGCCGGCGCGAGTCACCTGAGCCAGTGCTTCAAGGCCGCCATCGGCACCACGCCGGGGCAATTCCGTCAGCTGCTGCCACTACGCCGTCAGCAATCACCTGCGAGTTAGGGGGCGCGCGGCCGGGCGCTGTGGCCCACTATCTACCCATGTTCTCGCCCGCCCGCCTTCGCCTCACCGCCGCGCTGCTTGCCGCGCTGCTGGGCTTTGCCGTGGCGCTGAGCGAAACCACGCGCGAGCTGCTGGAAGATCCACTCGCGATGCAAGCACCGCAGCGCTGAACGGCGCCTGCCGGTCGGGGAATTTCTCCCCCCGAAATCACCCGCTTCCCTCCCTACACTCGCCCCGCACTCTTGAGGGGTTCGGATGGCATCCAGCATCGTGAAGGCCGCCGCGGCGGCCGTGGTCGTGGCCGGCGTGGCCGTGGCGGGTTACTTCGGGTGGCAGCACTTCAAGGAACCCGGCCTGCCCAGCAGCGCCGAGGTGGGCGCCGAGGAGGCGGCCTTTGCGTTCAGCGAATGCAAGGCGCGGCTGTTCGACGGCTCGCCGGCCATCGCCGTGATGTTCACGCAGGCGCTGGACCCGCGGCAGGACTTCGGCAAGCTGCTGACCGCCAGCGAGGGCGATGCGCCCCAGCGCCGCGACGACGGCAGCGTGGACCCGAACGTCAAGCCCGCGGATGCCAGCTTCAAGCCGCTGGCCGCCCGCTGGGTGCTGGGCGACAACCCGCGCGTGCTCTACCTGCCCTATGTGACGCCGGACCGCAGCTACCGGCTGACGATGAATGCCGAGCTGGCCGCGCGCAGTGGCGCCAAGCTGGCCACCGCCCAGAACTGCGAAGCCGTCAGCGAGGCCATGCCGGCCAGCTTCTACTTCGCCAGCCGCGGCCTGGTACTGCCGGCCGGGCAGAACGGCGGCCTGCCGGTCGTCACCGTCAACACGCCCGAGGTGGACGTGCAGTTCCTGCGCATCAAGCCGGAGTCGCTGTCGGCCTTCCTGGAGCAGGTGGGCGGCCGCCGGCAGCGCTCCGGGTCATCCGGCGGCGATGAGGAGGGCGACTATTACTACGACGGCTACGGCGACAACCAACGCCGCCTGAAGGGCACCGTCGGCGGCTGGGTGCTGGACGAACTGCGCGCAATGAGCGACAGCGTCTTCATCAGCCGCTTCAAGACCGACGAGCGCGCCAACCGGCGCAACACCAGCTTCCTGCCGGTCGAGAAGATCAAGGCGCTGCAGGAACCCGGCATCTATGTGGCCGTGATGAGCCAGCCCGGCCGCTTCGGCTGGGACTACCAGGTCACGCACTACTACGTGACCGACATCGGCCTGCACCTGCGCCGCCACGCGGGGCAGATCGACGTCTTCGCCACCTCGCTGAAGAGCGGCAACGCACTGCCCGGCCTGGCCGTGAGCCTGCTGGACGAGGCCGGCAAGGCGCTGGCCCAGGCGCAGACGGACAAGGACGGCCACGCCGTCTTCACCGGCACCAACGGCAAGGTGGGCGACCTGGCGCGGCTGGTGCTGGCGCGCAAGGGCGACAAGGAGATGTCCGTGCTGTCGCTGCGCGACGCGGCGCTGGACCTCTCCGAGTTCGACGCCACCGGCCACCCCTCGCGCAGCAACAAGCTCTTCGTCTACGCCGGCCGCGACCTGTACCGGCCGGGCGAGAGCTTCAATGTGTCCGTGCTGAGCCGCGATGCCGACAGCCGCCTGCCCGCCAAGCTCGTGCCGCTGACCATCACCGTCAAGAAGCCCGACGGCAGCAAGCTCGTCGAGCAGCTGGTGCAGCCGCACAAGACCGGCCCTGGCTACTTCCAGCACAGCATCACGCTGCCGGCCGACGCGCCCACCGGCGGCTGGACGCTGCAGGCCCGCGTGGACCCGGCCGCCAAGGTGCCCGATGCGCAATGGGCCTTCAAGGTCGAGGAGTTCCTGCCCGAGCGCATGAAGCTCACGCTGACCGCGCCCGACGCGCCGCTGACCGGCGAGGTCAACCTGCCCGTGCAGGTGCAGGGCGACTACCTCTACGGCGCGCCCGCCGCCGGCAACCGGCTGCAGGCCACGGTCAGCACCGAGCGCCTGGCCAACCCGCTGGCGCAGAAGATGCCCGGCTACCTCTTCGGCGACTTTGCCGACGACAAGGCGCGCAGCCGACAAGACCTGCCCGAGGCCGAGCTGGACGAACAAGGCAAGGCCGAAGTCGCGTTGACGGCCAACCTGGCCGAACGCAGCTCGCCCATGCGCGTGCGCGGCGCCTTCAGCCTGCTGGAAAGCGGCGGCCGGCCGGTGGTGCGCAGCATCGAGCGCACCTGGTGGCCCGCGCCCGCGCTGGTGGCCGTGCGCCCGCTGTTCGACCGCAACGTCGCGCCCGAGGGCGGCCTCGCCGGCTTCGAGGTGCAGCGCGTGGACGCGACCGGCGCCTTCAAGCCCGCCAAGGACTTGAAGCTCACGCTGACCTACGAGGAGCGCCAGTGGTACTGGCGTTATGACGACGGCCGTGGCTGGCACTCCGGCTTCAACACGACGGACGAGTTGGTGGAGGCGCGCACGCTGAACCTGAGCGCCAAGACCACCGTAAACCTGCCCGTGCGCTGGGGCCGCTACCGGCTGGAGATCGAAGACCCGCAGACGAACGAGACGCTGCGCTATGCCTTCTACGCCGGCTACGGCGCGCAGGACGCCGACGACATCGGCAACCGTCCCGACCGCGTGCAGCTGCAGCTCAAGGGCTCGCCCTACAAGGCCGGCGACGCCGCCAAGCTCACCATCAAGCCGCCGCACGACGGCGAGGCCGTCGTCACCGTCGAAGGCGACCGGGTGCTGTGGAGCAAGCGCATCAGCGTGAAGGCCTCGGGCACGGATATGGAGATTCCGGTGGGCAGCACGCCCGAATGGCAGCGGCAGGACTTGTACGTCACCGTCGCCGCCTTCCGCCCCGGCAGCCAGGGCGACCGCGTCACGCCGGCCCGCGCGCTGGGCCTGGTGCACCTGCCGCTGAACCGCGAGGACCGCAAGCTGAAAGTAGTGCTGGAGGCACCGGCCAAGACCCAGCCGTCCACCACGCTGCCCGTCAAGGTGAAGGCGCCGCAGCTCGCGGGCAAGCAGGCCATCGTCACGGTCTCTGCCGTGGACGTGGGCATCCTGAACATCACCAACTTCAAGACGCCCGACCCGGTCGACTACTTCTTCGGCAAGCACCGCTACGGCGCCGACATCCTGGACCTCTACGGCCGCCTCATCGAGAAGATGGACGGCAACACCGCCCAGCAGAAGTTCGGCGGCGACGCCGGCAAGCGCGACACGCAGAGCATGCCGCGCAAGGTGCTGCTGGTGGACCTGTTCAGCGGCCCGGTCGTGCTGGACGCCAAGGGCGAGGCAACAGTCCAGCTCAAGCTGCCCGACTTCAACGGCACGCTGCGGCTGATGGCCGTCGTCAGCAGCGCAGACAGCTATGGGTCAACGCAGGCCGACACCGTCGTCGCCGCGCCGCTGGTGGCCGAGCTCTCCATGCCGCGCTTCATCGCGCCCGGCGACAAGGCCACCATCGCGCTGGACGTGACCAACCTCAGCGGCGCGCCCCAGGAGGTCAAGGTGGCGCTGAGCGCCAGCGGGCCCGTGCGCATCAGCGGCAGCGCAGAGCCCATCAAGCTCAATGACAAGCAGCGCCAGATCCTGCGCTTCCAGGCCGAGGCGCTGGACGCCTACGGCCTGGCGCCGATCAAGCTGACCGTCAGCGCGGGCACGCTCAAGCTCGAACGCGAGGCCGCGCTGCAGGTGCAACCCGCCACGCCGCTGACGCGCGAGAGCCGCCGCATCCGCCTGGAGCCCGGTGCCACACAGGCGGTGGACCGCTCGCTGCTGGACCCCTACTGGGCTGGCTCCGCGACGCTCAGCATGAGCGTCAGCAACACGCCGCCCATCGACATCAAGGACCAGGTGCGCGGCCTGCTGACCTACCCCTACGGCTGCCTGGAGCAGACCACGTCCAGCGCCTACCCGCTGGTCTTCATCGACGACGAGGCCGCCAAGCGCTGGGGCATGACGCCGGTGCCGCGTGAAGAACGCGCCAAGCGGCTGGAGGGCGCCTTCGCGCGCCTGGCCGGCATGCAGCAGCCGCGCGGCGGCTACGGCCTGTGGGCCGCGAGCAGCCCCTACGAGGGCTGGCTCAGCGCCTACGTCACCGGCTTTTTGCAGGACGCGCGCGACGCCGGCTTTGCCGTGCCCGAGGCGCAGCTCGCCAAGTCGCTGGAGAGCCTGACCGAGCAGTTCCAGCGCAGCCCCGGCCAGCAGATGACGCCGCCCAAGGAGGTGCGCCGCAACGACAAGGGCTATGTCACCGACTACCGCGAGGCCGAGGTGCTGCGCCTGGCCCACCAGCGCTTCGCCGAGGCCGCGCATGCCGGCTACATCCTGGCCCGTGAGCAGAAGGCGCCGCTGGCCACGCTGCGCACGCTGCACGACAAGCACCGCGCAAGCGCCTTGAGCCCGCTGCCGCTGGTGCAGCTGTCGCTGGCCTTGAAGCTGATGGGCGACGAAGCCCGCGCCAAGGCCGCGCTGGACGATGCGATGGCCAAGCCCTACGGCTACCAGCCCGACGATGGCTATTGGGGCCAGTGGCTGGGCGACTACGGCTCCCGCATCCGCGACCGGGCCCTGGCCTATGCGCTGCTGCTGCGCCACAAGGTGCAACACGACAAGCGCGAGAACCTGCTGTTCGACCTGGCCGATGACTTCGGCCGGCGCAACTACTACTCCACGCAAGAGCGCCTGGCCCTCTTCCTCGCCGTGCAGGCCGCGACGAATGGCGCCGGCAAGGACGACGCCTGGAAGACGTCGCTGACCGTCGGCGCCAAGGCCGACGCCTGGGCCGGCAGCGGCACCGGCCAGCAGAGCTTCGAGATCGCGCAGCTGCGCTCAGGCCTCACGCTGAAGAACGACGGCGACAAGCCGCTGTACCTCGACGTGACCGCGCAGGGCTACCCGGTCAAGCCGCTGCCACCCAGCAGCGAACGCATCAGCGTGGAGCGCACGATGTTCACGACGGACGGCAAGCCGGTCACCGCACGGCAGTTCACGACGGGCGAGATGTACGTGGTGCGCCTGCGGGTGAAGGCGGCGCAGCAGATCAAGGACGGCCTGGTGGTGGACCGCATCCCGGCAGGCTTCGAGGTCGAGAACCTGAACCTGAGCCAGGGCCCGCAGGCGGGCGAGTTCACGGTGGACGGCGTCAACGTGGCCCAGGCCAATGCCAACGAGCGCATCGTCCACACCGAGTACCGCGACGACCGCTTCGTCGCTGCGGCCCGCTTGGGACCGCAGCCGCTGGACCTGTTCTACCTGGTGCGCGTGGTGACGCCAGGGCGGTATGGGGTGCCGGCGACGTTTGCGGAGGATATGTATCGGGCGGAGATTCGGGGCGTCGGCAAGGCCGAGGGGGAGATCGTGGTGGTGGACAAGAAGGCCGCGCCGTGACCGCCCTTCAGCCGCTCATCGGCAGCCGCATCCTCACGCTGCGCGAGCAGCGGGTGATGATCGATGCCGATCTGGCAGATCTTTACGGCGTGCCCACCAAGGCCTTGGTGCAAGCCGTGAAGCGCAACGCGGCCAGATTCCCCGGGGATTTCATGTTCCAGCTCTCGGCCGAGGAGTTCGTCGCTTTGAGGTCACAGTCTGTGACCTCAAACGCCGGCAGCCCGCCCGGCCGCGGTGGCAGGCGCACCGCGCCCTATGCCTTCACAGAGCAGGGTGTGGCGATGCTGTCTTCGGTTCTCTCAAGCCCCCGTGCCGTCGCGGTGAACATCGAGATCATGCGCACCTTTGTGAGGGTGCGCGCCCTGGCCACCACCCACGCTGACCTCGCGCAGCGCCTGGCCGAACTGGAAGACAAGACCGAGGCGCTGGCTCAGAGCCACGACACGTTCAGCCGCAACACGCGCGCCCAGCTCAAACAGGTCTTCGATGCGCTGCGCGAGTTGATGACGCCGCCCGATCCACCCAAGCGGCCCATCGGGTTTGTGACGCATCAGGACCGAGAGAAGAATGGCAAGGAGTAGCTGCGCAGCGCGATGGCGCGAATAGCAAGGTTGGCTCAGCGCGACGACGTCGAGCTTCAAGCGAGGGGTTTGGATTTGGGACCTGAGCCTGATCCTTCGGGGTGCTTGCGCGAACAACCGTGGCGGCCCGCTGCATTGCCGGGAGTCCCGCCCGGCGGCGGGGTAACTTTCTTCTGTCTTGCCAGAAGAAAGTCACCAAAGAAGAAGCGCTGAACCGCACTCCAGCGCTACGTCGCCGTGAGCAGCGCGCGAAAACGTCCGGTCGTGTCGCTCGACGCGACCCGCTGCGCTCTCGCGGCTGTCCTTATGAAGAGAGCGATTCATCGCACCTTCCCGCCGCTTAACGCCGGCTGCACGCCGGGCTCACGACGAATGCAAATTCAGCGTCGCTCGGGCGACGCGACGGCTGAGTAGGCTGGGGTGAGCTTTGCAATCCCCAGCGTCTCGGTAGCGGCGGCGTTGGGGTTCACTTTGCTCACCCCGACCTACGGGCTGCGCCATGTTTCACAATTGGCCATCGGAGGGTGGCGGCTATGCGCAACGACGGAGCGACGCTTGAGAACCTTGTCTCGTTCGTTGAGAAAGCGATGCTTCAGCAGGGCTTCGAGTTGGTGCGAAACGAGCGGGCATACAACTCGGACGGGGCCCAAATCGGAGAGTTCGATCTAAAGGTAAAGGGCCGGGTCGGAACGACGGATATTTGCTGGCTTATCGAGTGCAGGGATCGGCGGTCGGATGGCCCCCAGGGCGGCGCATGGATCGAGCAGCTTGTCGGTCGGCGAGACCGCTTCGGGTTCAACAAAGTGACCGCCGTGTCCACGACTGGCTTCGCTGCCGGCGCAATGGATTTCGCGCAGCAGAAGGGCATTGAGCTGCGCACCGTAGAGGCAATGGAACCTGAGTTCTTCGCCGAGTGGCTCCAGATGCCAGTCATCCACGCTGAGACCCGGCGCTCAACCCTTCTCCATGCGGATGTAGGCACCTCCACCGAGTTATCTGACGGCGCAGTGGCGGCGCTGCTGAGGGACCTTACTGCCGTTCGAACCGATGCCAAGTTGCTGCGGGCGCGCGATGGAACTCTCTGTAGCTTCGCCGAGGCTTTTTTGGCGTGCGTCACTGGCTTGGATGTGGCGTGTGAGGGGGTAGAACCGAATGGCCCTTCACGGTTCGTGCAGGTGGATGCGTCCTACCCTGAAGAAGACCGTTACACGCTCGACGTACCTTCCGGCATCTTCGAACTCGCGGCCATCTACTTCCAGGGCGAGGTTCGATTGATCCGCGAAGACCTCCCCCTCTTGTCCACGAGCGAGTACCGGCGCAGGTTCAGGAGGGCGGCAGGATGATTTCTCAGGTTGCGTATGCGCCTCAGATGATCAATGGCATGAAGTTGGCATTGGAGATGCACCACATGGGCGAATCTGGCGAAACCCATGTAGTCATGAGGCGCGTTGAGTAGCCAGGTTGTTTGGTGTATGCCTGCGAACCCCGACGTTCTTCTGCCACGGATGTTCGTCAATTTGACCGCCACTGCCGGACGCGAATCATGGCCACCCTGACTGTTCACAACCTTCCAGACGACATAGACCTCGCCCTTCGCGCGCAAGCCGCTGAGCACGGATGCAGCCTGGAGGCCGAGGTGCTCGCAATTCTGGAAAACGCCGTCACGCCGGCTGAACGTCTGAAGATGGGTTCGGCGCTTGCCGGGCTAGGGTGTCAGACGGGCCTCACGAACCAGGACTTCGACGATCTTGAGCAAGCCTGTGCCAATAACCGCAAGCTGATTGAGTTGGCGGGCTCGCTGACCCGCCCCGGCCAGCCTTCGGTCGGCATTGACGAAATGAAGCCATTCCGTGGCTGACGGAATGCCCTTCTGCACGAGCGTTGCCAGACGACAGCAACATTGAGCCGCGCCCTGCAATCCGCGCTTTCAAGTGAATGAACCTCACCCTCCGCGAAGCCCACCCCGCCGACCTTCCCGCCATCGCCGCGCTGTTCGACCTCTACCGCCAGTTCTACGACCAACCCGCCGACCGCGCGCTGGCGCAGGACTTCATCGCCCAACGCATGCAGCGCCGCGAGTCGGTCATCCTGGTGGCCGACGCCGGCGCCGACGGCCTGATGGGCTTCGTGCAGCTCTACCCGAGCTTCTGTTCCGTCGAGGCCCAGCCCATCTACGTGCTGTACGACTTGTTCGTGCGCCCCGGCGCCCGCCAGGCCGGCGTGGGCCGCCAACTGCTGTTGGCCGCCGAGGCCCGCGCCGCGGCCGACGGCATGGCGCGCATGGACCTCACCACCGCCCGCACCAACCACACTGCGCAGCGGCTCTACGAATCGCTGGGCTGGGTGCGCGACGAGGTGTTCCTGGCCTACAACCGCCGCGTGAGCCCAGCCTGATCAAGGGGCACCTGGCAATTTCGTAATCGTTCGATTACATTCTGGCCATGAGCATCACCGTTCGCCAGCTTGACGAATTCATCGTCTGGTTCAAGGCTATCAAGGACGGGCTGGTGCGGGCACGCCTCATCAAACGCTTGCGCAAGGCCCAGTTGGGCAATCTGGGCGATGTGGAGCCCGTGGGTGAAGGCGTGTACGAGATGCGCGAGCACTTCGGGCCGGGCTGGCGCATGTATTACGTGCAGCGCGGCAACACGCTGATCGTGATGCTCGGCGGCGGCGACAAGTCCACACAGCAGGCCGACATCCGCAAGGCCATCCGGCTGGCCCAGTCTCTGGAGGATTGAATGACGAAGCGCAAGACACCGATTGCCGAGCTGCCCGAGTTCGATGCGGCGGAGTACCTGAACAGTGAACAGGACGTGGCGGCCTACCTCACCTCGGTGCTCGAAGAGAACGACCCGGCCTTGCTGGCTGCGGCGCTGGGCGACATTGCCCGCGCCCGTGGCATGACGCAGGTGGCGAAGGAGTCCGGCATCACGCGAGAGGCGCTCTACAAGGCACTGCGCCCCGGCAGCGAGCCCCGCTTCGACACGGTCAGTCGCGTCTGTGCCGCCTTGGGCGTGAAGCTGGTCGCGCAGCCCATCCACCCGGCCTGAGTGACGAGCCGCCCTGAGGCTGGCACGCGGCGCCCCAGCCGCCTGCGCCGAGCCGAACTGACCCTCGCCGCCCTGCTGCTGTTCGTTCTCGCGCTGGACTTCGCCTGCCCGCTGCCCGAACCCACCGCCACGTCACCCACGCTGACGGTGCTGGCCGCCGACGGCACGCCGCTGCGCAGCTGGGCAAGCAGCGACGGCGCGCAGCGCCACCCCACCACGCCCGAGGCGGTGTCGCCGCTGTACCTGCAGGCGCTGCTGCACTACGAGGACCGCTGGTTCCGCTGGCACCCGGGCATCAACCCCGCGGCGCTGGCCCGCGCGGCCTGGCAGTGGGCGCGGCATGGGCGCATCGTGTCGGGCGGCTCCACGCTGACCATGCAGGTGGCGCGCCTGGTGGACGACCGGGCTGCCGGCCGCAGCATCCCGGCCAAGCTGCGCCAGATCGCCCGCGCGCTGCAGCTGGAGCTGCACTACAGCAAGCACAAGATCCTGGCGCTGTACCTCAACCTCGCACCCATGGGCGGCCCGCTGGAGGGCGTGGAGACGGCCGCCCGCGCCTACCTCGGCAAGCCTGCGGCCGAGCTGTCGCATGCCGAGGCCGCGCTGCTGGTGGCGCTGCCGCAATCGCCCACCCGGCTGCGCCCCGACCGCGCCGTGGCCGCCGCGCAGGCCGCGCGCGACAAGGTGCTGACGCGCATGCAGACGCTGGGCGTGTGGGCCGCGTCGGACGTGGCCGACGCCAAGCTGGAGCGCGTCTTCGCGCCGCCGCTGCGCGCGCGCTGGCTGGCGCCGCTGGCGGCCGAGCGCCTGCGTCAGCAGGCCAAGCGTGAAGGCAAGCAAGAAGCCGTCATCCAGACCACGCTGGACGCCGGCCTGCAGGCCCGGCTGGAGCAGCTGCTGGCCGACCGCCTGAACACCTTGCCCGACGCCAACTCCATGGCCGCGCTGGTGGTGGACAACCGCACGCTGGAGGTGCGCGGCTACGTGGGCTCGGCCGACTTCAGCGATGCACGCCGCGGCGCCCATGTGGACATGGTGCGCGCGCAGCGCTCGCCGGGCTCCACGCTCAAGCCCTTCCTCTACGCGCTGGCGCTGGACGAAGGCCTCATCCACTCCGAGAGCCTGCTCATCGACGCGCCGCAGAACTTCGGCGGCTATGCGCCCGGCAACTTCCAGGCCGATTTCTCCGGCCCGGTCAGCGTGGCCGAGGCGCTGCAGCGCTCGCTGAACGTGCCCGCCGTGGACCTGCTGGAGCGCCTGGGCCCCGAGCGCTTTGCCGGCCGGCTGCGCCATGCCGGCCTGCGGCTGCGCATGCCGGCCAATGCGGCGCCCAACCTCAGCCTCATCCTGGGCGGCGGCAGCACCTCGCTGGAGGAGCTGGTGGGCGCCTACACGGCGCTGGCCCGCGGCGGCCTGGCCGGCCGGCCGCGGCTGCTGCCGGGCGAGCCGCTGCACGAGACGCGGCTGATGAGCGAGGGCGCCGCCTTCATCGTGCGCGAGATCCTGGAAAGCGGCGGCCGGCCCGGCAACCCGTTCCGCGAAAGCAACCAGCGCGTGGCCTGGAAGACCGGCACGTCCTTCGGCTTCCGCGACGCCTGGGCCCTGGGCGTGACGGACCGCTACACGCTGGGCGTCTGGGTGGGCCGGCCCGACGGCACACCCAACCCCGGCCACTTCGGCGCCAACACCTCGGCCCCGCTGCTGCGCGACATCGCCGCCGCGCTGGGCCCGGACCAGGCCCGGCAACAACTGGCCCCACGCCGCCAGCCCGACACGGTGCGCGCCCTGCCCATCTGCTGGCCGCTGGGCACGGCGCTGGCCCAGACGCCGCCGGCACACTGCCTGCAGCAGCGCCTGGCCTGGACGCTGGACGGCGCCGTGCCGCCCACGCTGCCCGACCGGCTGCAGCCGGGTGGCCTCGTCACCGCCGCCTGGACCCACGCCGGCCAGCGCGTGCGGCCCGACTGCGCGCCGGATGCGGTCCGCACCGAGGCCGTGCGCTGGCCCACGCTGCTGGGCCCCTTCCTGGACGCCGCGCAGCTGGACCCGGTCGAGCGCCTGCCCTGGGCGCCCGGCTGCGCGCCACGCACGCCGCAGGGCCAGGTCTTGCACATCGTCGGGCTGGAGCCCGGCAGCGTGCTGCGCCCCGCGCCGGGCCGGACCGAGGTGACGCTGCGACTGCAGGCCGTGGGCGCACAGCAGGGCGTGACCTGGCTGCTGGACGGCCAGCTGGCCGGCGATGGCGAAGGCATGCAGGTGCTGACGCTCAAGCAAGCCGGTCGCCATGCGCTGACCGCACTGGACGGCCGCGGCCGCTGGGCACGCGTGGCGTTTGAGCTGCAGCCGAGCCGCTAACCCAGCAGCTCGCGGTGCAGCCAGCTGCGCGCCAGCGCCCAGTCGCGCTTGACGGTGGCCAGCGACACGCCCAGAACCTCGGCGATCTCCTCGTTCTCCAGCCCGCCGAAGAAGCGCAGCTCCACGCCGCGGGCGGCGCGCGGGTCCACCTGCTCCAGCGCCAGCAGCGCCTCGTGCACGGCCACCACGTCGCGGTCCGGCGGCAGGGCCAGCTGCTCCAGGCCCGACAGCGTCAGCGGCTGCAGCTCGGCGGCGCGCTTGTCGGCGCGGCGGGCCAGCTCGTGGTTGACGAGGATGCGCCGCATCATCATGGACGCCACGGCCAGGAAGTGGCCGCGGTTGCGCCACTGCGTGCGCGTTTGCGCGGCCAGGCGAAACCAGGCCTCGTGCGACAGCGCCGTGGCCGACAGCGTGTGGTCGCTGCCCTCGTGGCGCATGTGGCTGCGCGCCATGCGGCGCAACTCGTCGTACAGCGTGGCGAACAGCCGGTCGCCCACGCCGGCGGCATCGGGCGGCTGCTGGGCCAGCCAGGCGGTCACGTCGACGAGGGGCAGGTCTTGAGTCATGGGGCGCACGCATCCTAGCGGCAGGCCATGAGCCGCTGATGAGCCTTTTGGGCGCGCGGCACTGCGTAAGCGAGCAGACCCCTGTTTCGCGCCCCGAGGAGGACCCCCATGCGCCCCGCACCCCGCCCCCTGATCCCCGCCCCGCTGTCCCTGCTGCTGACCACGGCGCTGTGCGCCTGCGGCGGCGGTGGCAGCGACGAGGCCGTGCCGCCGCCCGTCGTGGCCGCGGCACCTGCACCTGCACCTGCACCTGCACCTGCACCTGCACCTGCTCCTGCTCCTGCTCCTGCACCTGCACCTGCACCTGCACCTGCTCCTGCTCCTGCTCCTGCACCTGCACCTGCTCCTGCACCTGCTCCCGCACCTGCGCCGACTCCGGCACCCGCCCCTTCCGCCTGCGGCACACAGAAGGCGCTGCAGCTCAGCGCGCTGCAGCCCTTCGCGGGCAGCTATGCGGTGCGGGTGTTCGACGGCACGACCTTCAGCGAGCTGGGCGGCGCCACGCTGCAGCTGTCGGGCGACGTGATCGGCTACACGCCCGACGCCGGCCTGGCCGGCAGCACGGCCGCCAACGCGACCGTCACGGCCGTCTGCGAGAACACCGACGCGGCCGGCCAGGTCATCGGCGTGGTGGCCGTCATCGACGCGCAGCGCCATGTCGACTTCTTCTCGCCGGCCTTCAGCGGCCTCTACGTGTCGGGCACCGACCTCGGCAGCGCCGCCAGCAGCGGCCGCTATCTGCAGGGCCGCACGGCGCGCAACACGGCGGCACCGGCCCCCGCGCCGGCCAGCGGCTACACGACCTACGCCGCCTTCGCCGCCGCCGCCCCCACCACGCGGGCCGTGGCGCCCAGCGACGCGCTGGCCTGGCTGGCCGGCAGCTACTACGGCCGCAGCACCGCCGGCCCCTGCTCGGTGAGCATTGGCGCCGACGGCCAGGTGACGGCCACGATGAACGGCAGCACCCAGACCGCCGCGCTGAACGGCGAGGCCGGCGACACCTGGTTCCAGATGCCCTCCAACTCGATGAGCTTCGGCGTCAACGTCGTCAGCGCCGGCCAGGGCGTGGCGCTGACCGGCTATGCCGGCCGGCTGGCGCTGGTGGAGATGGGCGGCGTGCTGGACAAGTGCGCCATCGCCTTCAAGTCCGCCACGCCGCTGGCCATGGCGGTGCCGGCCACACCGCCGCTGCCGGTCAAGTCCAGCGGCCTGGCCGCCGGCGACCTGCCCGCCTGGCTGCTGGCCACGCACACCGGCCAGGTGGCCGGCACGCCGCTGTACCCGCAGACGGCCACCGCCGCCTGCAGCCTGAGCGTGGGCAGCGACGGCAAGGCCACGCTGAACGCCGGCGGTCGCAGCTACACGGCGCAGTTCGACGGCGGCGCCGGCAGTGCCAGCAGCGGCAACCGCGACGGCAGCAGCGCCTCGCGCCTGTCCGTCTACACGGCACTGACCGGCGCGCGCGACTGGGTCTGGACGGCCACGGCGCAAACGCCCTCGGGCAGCGACACGGCGCAGATCGACATCGAGCTGGCCTACACCGCCGAGCGCGGCCAGGTCAGCTACGCCACCGGCCAGATCAAGCCCAGCAGTGGCGGCCTGGCGACAAAGCTGGACGCCTGCTACTTCGGGAACTGACACACTGCGCGCCCAGGATCCTAGAAACGGCAGTTGACCGCTTGCTATTCATCGAAAGTCTCGGTGTATCAACACCTTGTGCACCTGGCGGCGCTCACCACTTCGGTGAGCAGCGCTGCAGGCCCGCTGGGCTGGCGCTTCGGGCCGCTGGCCGCGTTGCTTCTCCTCGTGGGCAGGAGCCCACTTCGTCGGCGCGCCTTGCCGGCAACCCGCCTCGCCCGCCCCTCGGGCCTGCCCAACTGCCGTTTCTAGGATGACGCCCGCGCACTGGGACCAGGTCCGCCAGCTGTTCGACGCCGCGCTCGCGCGGCCGGCCGGCGAGCGCGAGGCCCTGGTGCGCGGCAGCGGCGCGCCGGCCGAGGTGCAGGCCGAGGTGATGTCGCTGCTGGCGCACAGCAGCCAGGCGTCCGACCCCGACTTCCTGCGCCCGCTGCGCGACACCGCCG
>DASWWC010000328.1:0-23658 GCA_036401055.1 Roseateles sp. | reverse complement strand
GGCCGGCCCAGCGGCAGCCGGTCGCCGTCGCGCAGCGCGCGGCCGTCCAGGCCGCCGAAGCGGGCCTTCAGGTCGGTGCTGCGCGAGCCCAGCACGGCCGGCAGGGCGATGCCACCTGACACGGTCACATAGCTGCGCATGCGCTCGCGCGGTGCGGCGACCTTGAGCTGCTGGCCCGCCCGCACGGCGCAGCGCCAGCCGGGGCGCAGCGGGCGGCCGTCGAGGCTGGCGTCGGCGTCGGTGCCGGTCAGCGCGATCCAGCCGTCGGCATGAAAGCGCAGCGTGGCGCCGCCCAGCGTGAACTCCAGGCCGGCGGCATCGGCCGGGTTGCCCAGCAGCAGGTTGCCGGCCGCCAGCGCGACGTCGTCCAGCGCGCCGCACCGGCTGACTCCACGGTCTCGCCAGGCGTGACGGCCGAGGTCCTGCACGGTGGCCAGCGGGCCGGCGCGGACGATCTCGATCATGTCGGCACGAAGCGCACGCGGTCGCCCGGCGCCAGCAGCGTGGGCGGCTCGGCCTGCGGGTCGAACAGCGGCAGGGCGGTACGGCCGATCAGCTGCCAGCCGCCCGGCGTGGCCAGCGGGTAGATGCCGGTCTGCGCGCCGCCGATGCCGACGCTGCCGGCCGGTACCGACGTGCGCGGCTCGGCCCGGCGCGGCGTGTGCAGGGATTCGTCCAGCCCGCCCAGGTAGGCGAAGCCGGGCTGGAAGCCGATGAAGTAGACGACGTATTCGGCCGCCGCGTGGCGGTGCACGACTTCTTCGGCGCTCAGCCCACAGTGGGCAGCGACGTCGCCGAGGTCGGGACCGTCGTAGTAGACCGGGATCTCGACGAGCCGGCCGGCGGCCTGTTTGCGCGGCGGCTGCTTCCACAGCGCCAGGACCGCCTGGGACAGTGCTTCGGCCTCGGTGTGCAGCGGGTCGAAGCTCAATGTCAGGTTGTTCATGCCGGGGATGACGCTCTGCACGCTGCCGTTCTGCTCCAGCGCGGCAGCCAGCTGCCAGACGCGCTGCTGATGTTCCAGCGTGATGGGCCCGTCCACCGCGCAGCACAGCGCCGCCTCGCCCAGCGGGCGGATCAGCAACTCCGTGGGCTCATGCGGCTTGTCCATGGGCCGCGAGTATCGCGGTCGTAAACTCCCGCCGCCCATGACCGAACCCCTTTTCACGCCCGCCGACGAGTACGCGATGCGCCTCGCGCTGGACCAGGCGCACAACGCCTGGCTGGTGGGCGAGGTGCCGGTGGGCGCCGTCATCACGCGGGGCGGCCAGGTCATCGCGACCGGCTACAACCGCCCGATCACGACGCACGACCCGACCGCGCACGCCGAGATCGTCGCGCTGCGCCATGCGGCCACGTTGCTGGAGAACTACCGGCTGCCGGAGTGCGAGCTGTTCGTCACGCCGGAGCCCTGCGCGATGTGCGCGATGGCGCTGATGCATGCGCGCTTCAAGCGCGTGGTGTTCGCCGCGACCGACCCCAAGACGGGTGTGGCGGGCTCGGTCATCGACCTGTTCGCGCAGCCGCAACTCAATCACCACACGCGCATCGAGCGGGGGCTGATGGCGGATGCGTCGGCCCAGCTGCTGCGCGACTTCTTCGCCGAACGCCGCGAGGCCGCACGCGCACGCCGCGCGGAGCGGCAGGGGCTCATCCCCACCGGCGAAGCCACCCATCTGGACGACCATTGATGACCTCTCTGACGCTGTTCACGCCTGCGGGCGCACTGGCAAAGTCCGCCAACCTGACGCGCGCGGCCAAGCGGCTGACGAAGCTCGGCTTCGAGGTCGAGATCGACGCCGATGCGCTGGCACGCCACCAGCGCTTTGCCGGTGACGACGCGACGCGGCTGGCCGCGATTCATCGCATCGCCGACGCGGCACCGTCCATCGCCATGGCCACGCGCGGTGGCTACGGCCTGACGCGCCTGTTGGACCAGCTGGACTGGGGCCGCATCGCCAAGAGCGTGGAGCACGGCACGCGCTGGGTCGGCTACAGCGACCTGACGGCGCTGCAGAACGGCTTCATCGCCCGCCACAAGGGTTTGGCGATGTGGTCCGGGCCGCTGGCCTGCGACGACTTCGGCCGCAGCGAGGCTGACGGCGGCGTGGACGAGGTGACGCAGGACTGCTTCCTCGAAGCCATGAGCGGCGCGCTGGAGGCCGTGGGTTTCCGCGCGCCGACGCCCGAGTTCGACGGCCTGGAGGCGCGCGGCCGGCTGTGGGGCGGCAACCTGACGGTGCTGTGCTCGCTGCTGGGCACGCCGCACTGGCCCAAGGTCAAGGGCGGCATCCTGTTTCTGGAAGACATCAACGAGCATCCCTACCGCGTCGAGCGCCAGCTGTTGCAGCTGCAGCAGTCCGGCGTCATCGACAGCCAGGCGGCCGTGCTGCTGGGTGACTTCAGCGGCGCGGCGAAGTCGCCGCTTGACCGCGGCTACGGCATCAAGGACGCAGTGGCCGCGCTGCGCGCCCGCACGAAGACGCCGGTGCTGACGGGCCTGCCGTTCGGCCACGTGCGCACCAAGGTCTGCCTGCCGGTGGGCGGCACCGTGGAGTTGTACGTGCAGGGCCGCGAGGCCATCGTGGGCTGGCAGTCCGACCCGCGGCTGGCCCATGCGGCGCACCACGACCATGGCCCGGACTGCGGCGACGACTGCGGGCACGATCACCGCCATCACTGAAGACACCCCGGGTTTCCGGTGTGGCCGGCACGCGTCGCGCCACTATGATTTCGTCCGTCGCCTCGGCTTTGCCGGGGCTTCGCTTTTTCGGGAGTCGGGACGTGGCAGGTCGAGCGGGTTGGATCAAGGCAGGCATGGGCGCGCTGGCGCTGGCGCTGCTGGCCGCCTGCAACAACAGCCCCTTCCCGCGCGGCGCCGAGCGCGAGAACACGCTGTACATGGCCTTCGCCGAGCGCTCGCCGCGCTACCTGGACCCGACCTCCTCGTATGCGGCGCCCGAGAGCACCTATGTCTACGAGATCAGTGAGCCGCCCTACGGCTACCACCACCTGAAGCGGCCGTACACGCTGATCCCGCGCGCGGCGGCCAGCATCACCAAGCCCTATTTCCTGGACAGGCAAGGCCAGCGGCTGCCGGACGATGCACCGGACGAGTTGATCGCCGAGGCCGTCTACGACATCGAGATCCGGCCTGGGCTGAAGTGGTCGCCGCACCCGGCGTTCGCCAAGGACGGGCAGGGGAACTACCTCTATCACCACCTGAAGCCCGGTGAGCTGGGCGACAAGCGCAGCCCGTTCGAGTTCCAGCATCTGGCGACGCGCGAGGTGGTGGCGGAGGACTTCGTCTACGCGCTCAAGCGCCATGCCAGCCCGCGGCTGGAGGCGCCGGTGGCGGCAGTGTTCTCGGAGCACGTGCTGGGGCTGAAGGACTACATGGCGCTGCTGCGGCGCGAGAGCGAAAAGCAACTGGCCGGCTTGCCGGAGAGTCTGGCCGACAAGCCCTTCCTGGACCTGCGCCAGTGGCCGATGGCCGGCGCGGTGGCGGTGAACGACCATCTGCTGCGCATCCGGCTGAAGGGTCGCTACCCACAGTGGCAATACTGGCTGGCCACCAACTTCACCGCACCCATTCCCTGGGAGGTGGATGCCTTCTACGCCCAGCCCGGCATGGCGGCCAACTCGATGGGCTGGAACCGCTGGCCGGTGGGCACGGGGCCGTTCATGATGACCGAGTACGTGCAGGACCGCCGGCACGTGATGAGCCGCAACCCCAATTACCGGCCCGACACCTATCCCTGCGAAGGCGAGCCCGGCGATGCCGAGGCGGGGCGGTTGGCCGACTGCGGCAAGCGCGTGCCCTTCGTCGACAAGGTGGTCGCGATCAACGTCAAGGAGAAGGTGCCCATCAAGGAGCTGTTCAAGCAGGGCTACCTGGACCTGCCCGAGATGGACCGCGCCGACTGGGGCGTGAACCTGGCCGTGGACCGGGACGACTCGGACGAGGTGCGCGCCTTCTTCGAGCAGCGCGGCTTCCAGCTGCCTATGACGGTGGACATCTCCAACTGGTATCTTGGCTTCAACTGGATGGACCCGGTCGTCGGCCAGGGTGATACGCCCGAGCAGCAGAAGCGCAACCGTGCGCTGCGCCAGGCCATTTCCATCGCCATCGACTGGGAGGAGGGCTATGGCCGCATCTTCCGCGACAAGGGCGGCGACGCGGCGCATGGGCCGATCCCGCCGGGCGTGTTCGGGTCCAAGGAAGGGCAGCCGGGCGAGTTCAACCCGGTCACGCACCGGCTGGTGAATGGCAAGGTCGAGCGCCGGCCCATAGCGGACGCTCACCAGTTGATGGAGCAGGCCGGCTACCCCGGCGGTCGCGACGCGACGACCGGCAAGCCGCTGGTGCTGAACTACGACTTCCAGCGTGTCGTCACGCCGGAGCTGAAGGCCGAGAACGACTGGCTGATCCGCCAGTTCGCCAAGCTGGGTATCCAGCTGGACATCCGCGCGACCGACTACAACCAGTTCCAGGAGAAGGTGTTGAAGGGCAAGCACCAGATCTTCTGGTGGGGCTGGTTCGCGGATTACCCGGACGCGGAGAACTTTCTGTTCCTGCTCTACGGCCCGAACAGCAAGAGTCAGCACGAGGGCGAGAACACCGCCAACTACCTGAACCCCGAGTTCGACCGCCTGTACCGCAAGCTGCAGTCGCTGGAGGACGGGCCGGAGAAGGCCGACGTGATGGCGAAGATGAACGACATCGTGCGCCAGGACGCGCCCTGGGCCTGGGGCTACTGGAGCTACTCGGGCGTGGCCTTCCAGCGCTGGGTGCACAACGGCAAGCCCGGCGTCGTCGTGCGCGACCGGGCGCGCTACCTTCGCGTGGACACCGAGGAGCGCACGCGCAGCATCGCCGCGTGGAACCGGCCGGTCTGGTGGCCGCTGCTGGCGTTCGCGGCCGGTGGACTGGCGATCTTCATCGCGACGCGCCGCGCCTGGGCGAAGCGCGAGTCGGCCACGGCGCTGGGGGGTACGCGCTGATGCTGGGCTTCGTCATGCGCCGCCTGGGCTACGGCCTGGCCATCCTTGTCGGCGTCAACCTGTTCACCTTCTTCCTGTTCTTCTCGGTCAACACGCCGGACGACATGGCGCGGCTGAACATCGGTGGCAAGCGCGTCACGCAGGAGCAGATCGAGGTCTGGAAGCGGGAGCGCGGCTACGACAAGCCGTTGTACTTCGACGCGACCAAGCAGGGCGCCGACAAGCTGACCCACACCATCCTGTGGGAGCGCTCGGTCAGCCTGTTCGCGCTGGACTTCGGCAAGAGCGACGCGCGCCAGGCGGTCAACATCGGCCATGAGGTGAAGGTGCGCATGGGCGTGAGCCTGCAGCTGGCGTTGCCGCTGTTCATCCTGCAGGTCATCGTCAGCGTCGCGTTCTCGCTGCTGCTGGTGTTCTTCCGGCACACGCGCATCGACTTCTGGGGCGTGGTGCTGTGCGTGCTGATGCTGTCCATCAGCAGCCTGTTCTACATCATCGTCGGCCAATACCTGTTCGCTCGCGTGCTGAAGCTGGTGCCGATGAACGGCTTTGCTCCGGGGCTGGATGCGGTGCGCTTCCTGGCGCTGCCCATCCTGCTGTCGCTGCTGGCGCGATTGGGCGGTGAGGCGCGGCTGTACCGCGCGATGTTCCTGGAGGAGATGGGCAAGGACTACGTGCGCACCGCGCGCGCCAAGGGCCTCAGCGAAGGCCGCGTGCTGCGCCGCCATGTGCTGCGTAATGCGCTGATCCCCATCATCACCAGCGCCGGCAGCTATCTGCCGTATGTCTTCCTGGGCAGCCTGGTGTTCGAGAGCTTCTTCGGCATCCCGGGCCTGGGCGCCTTCGTCATCGAGGCCATCACGGGCCAGGACTTCGCCATCGTGCGGACCATGGTCTTCCTCGGCGCGCTGCTCTACATCGCGAGCAATGCGCTGATCGACATCGCCTACACGTGGGTAGATCCGCGGGTGAGGTTGTCATGAAATTTGTCCTTTTGTGGACTGACGTCGCGCTGTGGCTGATGGCTGCCGCGGTGCTGGCCTATGCCTGGCGCGTGAAGTCGCAGGCGCATCTGCGCGCGACCTGGGAGCGTGTGCTGCGTGACCCGGTGGCGGCGAGTGCCGGCGTCGTCATGGCGCTGTTCCTGCTCGTCACGCTGGCGGACAGCTTGCACCTGCGCCGCGCGCTGCCAACGACCGATGGCAGCACGGTGTACGACACGCGCACCTTGTCCGCGCTGGACCTGCTGCTGGAGCGGCAGATCGCGATGCGCGAGGTGAGCTACTCGGTGCCGCTGGGCACGCATGGGTTCAACAAGGAGAGCCTGACGGACGCTCAGGGCCAGGTCGTGCGCGAGTACCCGCGGCTGAAGTTCGGCGGCGCGCATCTGGACGATCCGGCGACGCAATGGGCCGGTGATGTGGCCGGCCGCGTGGTCGCGGGCGTCGCGGGGGCCGCCGTCGTCATCGCGCTGCTGTTCGCGCTGACCACCGCCGTGCTGGCCCGCCACCACGGCGGCTGGCGCCAGGCGCAGCGCGACCTGCTGGCCGACCGCACGCACTACCCGTGGCGCGCCATGCTGCTGACGCTGGCGGTCGTCGCGCTGCTGGTCGGCCCGACGCTGGCGTTGATGGGCCACTACCACGTGCTGGGCACCGACCGCACGGGCAACGACGTGCTGGTGCAGGCGCTGAAGAGCGTGCGCACGGCCTTCGTCATCGGCGCGCTGTCCACGCTGGCCACGCTGCCGCTGGCGCTGCTGCTGGGCGTGCTGGCCGGCTACTACAAGGGCTGGGTGGACGAGGTCATCCAGTACCTCTACACCACGCTCAGCTCCGTGCCCAACGTGTTGCTGATCGCCGCGTGCGTGCTGATGGTGCAGGTGTTTCTCGACAAGAACCCGGACCTGTTCGAGACGGCGGTGGAGCGCTCCGACCTGAAGATGCTGATGCTGTGCCTGATCCTCGGCCTGACCGGCTGGGCGGGGCTGTGCCGGCTGGTGCGCGCCGAGACGCTCAAATTGAGGGAGCTGGACTACGTGCAGGCCGCGACGGCCTTCGGCGTCGGCGACCTGACCATCATGGCCCGGCACATCCTGCCCAATGTGATGCACCTGGTGCTGATCACCGTCGTGCTGAGCTTCTCGGAGCTGATCCTGTACGAGGCCGTTCTGACCTATGTGGGCGTGGGCGTGGACCCGACCACCAGCAGCTTCGGCGGCATGATCAACCTGGCCCGCTCGGAGATGTCGCGCGACCCGGTCGTGTGGTGGAGTTTCGCCGCAGCCTTCGGCTTCATGGTGAGCCTGGTGCTGGCCGCCAACCTGTTTGCCGACGGCGTGCGTGACGCCTTCGACCCCAAGGCGCGTTCGACCCGGCCGCGCATCGTCAGCAAGCAGCGCAAGGCGGTCGAGCATGCTTGAGATTGCCAACCTGCAGGTGGAGCTGGACGCCGACGCGGGGCTGGTTCGCGCCATCGACGGCATGCTTCTCACGCTGACGCGCGGCGAGACCTTCGCGCTGGTGGGTGAGAGCGGCTGCGGCAAGAGCATGACGGCGCTGGCGCTGATGCGGCTGCTGCCGGAGAACGGCCGCGTGGCCGGCGGCGCGGTGAAGCTGGACGGCCAGGACCTGCTGGCGCTGCCCGAGAGCCGCATGCGCGAGGTGCGCGGTGGCCGCGTGTCCATGATCTTCCAGGAGCCGTCCACCAGCCTGAACCCGGTCATGCGCGTGGGCGACCAGATCGTGGAGGCCATCGAAGCGCACACCGAGTTGCGTGGGACCGCGGCGCGGGCCAAGGCCATCGACTGGTTGAAGCGTGTCGGCATCCCGGAGCCCGAGCGCCGCGTCGACGACTACCCGTTCCGTCTGTCCGGCGGCCAGAAGCAGCGCGTGATGATCGCCATCGCGCTGGCGGCCGAGCCGGACTTTCTCGTCGCCGACGAGCCGACCACCGCGCTGGACGTGACCATCCAGGCGCAGATCCTGGACCTGATCCGCGACCTGCAGCGCGAGCGCCAGCTGGGTGTGCTGCTGATCACGCACGACCTGGCCGTCGTCAGCGGCATGGCGCATCGCGTGGCGCTGATGTACGCGGGCCAGATCATCGAGGTCGCGCCGGCGGCCGAGTTCTTCGCGCACCCGAAGCACCCTTACGCCCGCCTGCTGCTGCAGGCTCTGCCCGATGCGGGCCGGCGCGGCGAGCCGCTGGCGGCCATCGCCGGCACCGTGCCGCCGCTGTGGCTGGACTTCGCCGGCTGCCGCTTCGCGCCGCGCTGCGACAGGGCCATGGTGCACTGTGCCGGCACGCTGCCGGCGCTGACCGACGAAGGCCCGCAGCATCAGGTGCGCTGCCTGCTGTACAGCCAGCCGGGCGAGCCGCTGGCTCGCCTGCCCGTGCAACCCCGGGCGGCGTCGACACAGACTGTGGGGCAGGGCGATGCGCCGCTGCTGGACGTGCGCGACCTGCGCGTGCGCTTCCAACTGAAGGCGCCGCTGTTCTCGCGCGGCCCGCGCCATTTCGATGCGGTCGACGGCGTCAGCTATCAGCTGCACGCAGGCCGCACGCTGGCGCTGGTGGGCGAGTCCGGCTGCGGCAAGACCACCTCCGGCAAGGCCATCGTCCAGCTGCTGCGCCGCCAGGCGCAGATCAGCGGCCAGGCCTTGTTCGACGGCCAGGACTTGTTCCAGCTGCACGGCCCCGCGCTGGTGCAGGCGCGCCGCAGCGTGCAGATCATCTTCCAGGACCCGTTCGCGTCGCTGAACCCGCGCATGCGCGTGGCCGAGGTGCTCGAAGAAGGCCTGATCGCGCTGCGCCCCGAACTGGATGCCGGCCAGCGCCGCGAGCGGCTGCTGAACCTGGTCGACCAGGTCGGCCTGCGCCGCGATGCGCTGCAGCGCTGGCCGCACGAGTTCTCCGGCGGCCAGCGCCAGCGCATCGCTATTGCTCGTGCGCTGGCCGTGCAGCCCAAGCTCATCGTCTGCGACGAGCCGACGTCGGCGCTGGACGTGTCGGTGCAGGCGCAGATCCTGAACCTGCTGCGCGAGCTGCAGCGCGAGCAAGGGCTGGCCTATCTCTTCATCACGCACAACATTGGTGTGGTCGAGTACATCGCCGACGACATCGCGGTGATGCAGCGCGGGCGCATCGTGGAGCAGGGCGCCTGCGTGGACGTGCTGGCCAGCCCGCGCGAAGCCTACACACGCACCCTGCTGGCAGCAGTGCCACGCCTGAACCCTTCAGCAAGCTGAAGTCGTCGCAAAGCGGCAACGTCTAGCGACTTCAGCCTAGGGGTTGGCGTGCGGGAAACGTCAGGCAAATCAAGGGCTTGCGTCTCCTGTCTAGACCTGTAGGGGCATCTACGGGGCGGTCCGTCATGCTGCACCCGCACAAACTTCGCCACCCCAATCTGAGCCGACCGCTCAGCTCAGGGCGCTAGATCCGCACCCCCGGATCGCAAACACGGTGTTCCGGGCGGGCCTACAAGCCTCTACAGGAGTGTTCATGTTCAAAACCACCACCATCAGCAGCGCCATCCTGCTGCTCGCCGCCAGCTCGGTCCTCGCCCAGGAGGCGCAGAAGCTGGAGCGCATCCAGATCACTGGCTCCAGCATCAAGCGGGTCGAATCCGAAACCGCTCTGCCGGTCACCGTCATCACGCGCGACGCCATCGAGAAGTCGGGCGCCGTGAATGTCGAGGACATCCTGCGCCGCCTGTCGGTGAACTCCGCGCAGCTGTCCGACTCCACGCAGGGCGCGGGTTATGCGACCAGCAACGCCAACCTGCGCGGCCTGGGTGCCAACTCCACGCTGGTGCTGTTGAACGGCCGCCGCCTGGCCGGCCATCCCTTCGGCTCCATTGGCGGCTCGGTGGCCGTCGACTTGAACAGCATCCCCTTCGCTGCCATCGAGCGCATCGAGGTGCTGCGTGACGGCGCCTCCGCCATCTACGGCACGGACGCGGTGGCCGGCGTCATCAACTTCATCACGCGCAAGGACTACGACAAGGGCGAGCTGACGCTGCGCTATGGCGCTCCTGAGAAGAACGTCGGCGGCAAGGAGCACGGTGGCTCGCTGGCCTTCGGCATGGGCAACCTGGACAAGGACGGCTACAACCTGCTGGTCACCGCCAACATCAAGGAACAGACGCGCCTGGAGGCTGCCAAGCAGGGCTGGTACTGGCGCCATGAAACTGAGGTGCCCGGCTCCATCCCGCCGACCTCGTTCCGTGCCTATCCCGGCCGCTTGATGGAGATTGGCATCACGCCTGGGGCCTACAGCAATCCGGGCGCGAGCATGGCCGCCTGCGACCCGGCGAATTCGGTCGTGCAGGTCGCCGGAAAGACGCCCAATGGCACGGACGACGTCAAGCGCTGCCGCGCCGTCTATGCAGCCATGCTGGACAACCTGCCCGACAGCACCAAGACCGACCTGTTCGCGCGCGGCACGTTCAAGATCGACGCCGATACCCAATGGTTCATTGAGGCCTCGGCGGCGCGCAACCACACGACCGGCCGCGCGGCGCCCACGCCCGTGGACGGCACGGCCATGAAGGTGCGCGCGGACGGCAGCTATCCGCTGGTGTTGATGCCCATCACCAGCAAGTACTTCCCGACGGCGCTGCTGACCCGCCTGGGCTACACGCCGGCGGACTACACCTCCTACACCGACCCGGTGACGGGTGTTGCCTACACGGACATCGCCTACCGCTCGCTGGACCGCGGCAACCGCGTCAGCGACAACACCAACGAGCAGTACCGTGTCGTCGTCGGCGTCAACGGACTGTTCTCCGGCTGGGACTACGACATCGGCCTCAACCTTGCGCAGGCGCGCGGCACGCTGAACTACAGCGGCTACCTGCTGGAAGAGCCTTTCCTGGCCGCCATCAAGACCGGCAACGTCAACCCCTTCGGCCCCAACGATGCGGCCGGCGTGGCACTGCTGGACGGCGCGGCGCTGGAAGGCAAGGTGCGCCAGTCCAAGGGCACCACCATGGTGCTGGATGCCAAGGCCAGCCGCGAGCTGATGCCTATGGCCGGCGGCATGATGGCCGTGGCGGTTGGCATTGACCTGCGCCGCGAGAAGGCGGACGACAAGCCCACCAACATCGAGTACTCCAAGGGCTCCCACATCGGTGGTGAAGGCTCGGTGCCGGCCACGTCGGCCAGCCGCAGCATCTCGGCCATCTACAGCGAACTGTCCATGCCCTTCGCCAAGGGCTGGGAAGCCGCTGTGGCGGCCCGCTACGACAAGTACAGCGACTTCGGCGGCAGCTTCAACCCGCGCGTCGCGCTGCGCTTCCAGCCCAGCAAGGAGCTGCTGCTGCGCGCCAGCGCCGGCACTGGCTTCCGCGCGCCCACGCTGTGGGACGTGAACAGCCCGGTGTCCAATACCAATACGGCGGACCCCCAGGTCGACCCGGATTGCCCGGCCGGCCAGGCCGACGACCCGCGTTGCAACACGCAGTTCAACGTGCGCCTGTCCAGCGACAAGAACCTGAAGGCCGAGAAGAGCCGCCAGTTCGCGCTGGGTGCCGTGTTCGAGCCTGTGCGTGACCTGAGCGTCGCCATCGACTACTGGAACATCCAGAAGAAGGACCAGATCGGCGTGATCAGCGGTGACACGCTGATGGCCGAGCCAGGCCTGTACACCAAGTACAAGTCGCGCGTGAAGCGCTCGCCGACGGGCTTTATTGCCTACATCGAGACGCCGGTCGAGAACCTGGGCGAACTGAAGACCTCGGGCTTCGACATCGACATCCGTTCGGCCTTCGCGCTGGGTTCCATGGGCCGCCTGGGCGTCGGCTTTGCGGCCACCCGCACGATGAAGTACGAGCTGCAGAACGGCAAGGACCTGCCGTTCACCGACTACGTCGGCAAGTCCCTGGGCGGCAACCCGCCGGTGCCCGAGTGGCAGCACACGCTGTCCTTCGACTGGACGCTGGGCTCCTGGAACGTCGCGCTGGAAAACGTGTTCACCAAGGGCTGGCAGGAGTCGGCCGCCGTGGTCAACACCAACCTGGGCGTCGATGCACCGTACAACGTCAAGGACACCAGCCGCTGGAACCTGGCGGTCAGCTACCGCGGCTTCAAGAACCTGCGCATGACACTGGGCGCCCGTAACGCCTTTGATCAGGATCCGCCGTTCGTTGCCTCGTCCAGCTACGGTTCACACGCCGCCGGCTTTGCCGGCTCGTTCGCCGATCCGCGCGGTCGTTTCATCTACGGCTCGGTGACCTACCAGTTCAAGTGACCTGAAACCGAAAGCTGAAGGCCCGCCTGGTGCGGGCCTTTTTTGTGACTTACTTGGCAGATCGGCGAAGAAACGCGATGTAATCGTGGATAAAAACGCTTTCATCAGGCCCGGGTTACCACCAGGGAGGGGGGTGAAACCACGGGGCTAAGATGGCGCTCGTGGCCAAGGTTTGGCCGGAGGTGTGGTTTATCTGCATCTGGTTCGTGGCGAAGAAACGCGTGCCCGACGGCGACTGCCACCGGGCAATTTTTTTGGCCGCGCCGGCTGTAAAGCTTGCTTTACATGCCCCGGCCGCCTGCGTGTTTTCAACGACTCTGGAACGCGGTTCCGCGATCTAGAATCCACGCCCTTCGGGAGTAGTCGATGGCAGGAACGCAACTTCCGCCGTCTAAATGGCCGACTTCCTGAGAGTCATTGACTGTGATTTGTAGTTGCAAGAAGGAGCGCGCATGAATTTTGCGCAGGAGAAGCAGGGCGCATCCCGGTTCACGGGCTTCGGTGTCGTGGTCCTGATTCACGTGGTGGCCATTTGGGCGTTGGCCAGCGGCCTCGCCAAGGACATCGTGAAGAAGGTGACCGGACCGATCGAGACCAAGGTCATCGAAGAGCAGGTCAAGCCGCCGCCGCCGCCCGAGAAGGTCGTGCCGCCCCCGCCGGACATCAAGGCGCCTCCGCCGCCGTTCGTGCCGCCGCCCGAATTCCAGGTCACCGCACCCGCGCCGCCCGCGCCGCCCATTCAGTCCACCCAGGTTGCACCGCCTGCGACGGACACCGTTCGGCCTCAACCGGCCCCGGTTCCGGCCGCTCCGCCTGCACCGCCCAAGGCGGCCGGTCCCAAGACCGCGGCCATGGTCTGTACCAAGATGGGCAAGCCCGAAATGCCGTCGGTCAACTGGAGTGGTGAAGCCCTGTTCAAGGCCACTGCCACCGTGAAGGCCGGTCGCGTCGTCGATGTGACGTTCACCTCGCTGCGTGGCGGCGTTGACCGCAAGGCTCAGCGGGCCTTGACGCAGGCCATCCAGGCGACGCTGTTTGAAACCTATGAATGCCCCGGCGACCACGTCTTCGAGCAGGAGTTCCAGTTCAAGATCGAATAAGTCGTCGTTCCGAATTCGGCGCCACGCAAGTGGCGCGTTCAGACCCAATACCAAACCAGAATTTTTCCGTAGGAGTTGACTCCATGATCTCTCGCATCACCGGCTTCCTTGCCGCCATCGCCATGGTCGCGACCCTGGCCGTTTCTCCCGCCCAGGCGCAAGACCAGCAGCCGGCTGCTTCGGCCCCCGCCGTTGAGGCTCCCGCTGCTGCCGCTCCGGCCGCCGCAGCCAGCGCCACCGACAACCCCTACAGCCTGGCCAACATCATTGCCCACGGCAACGTGGTTGACCAGGTCGTCCTGGCCATCCTGGGCATCATGTCCATGGGCTCCTGGTACATCCTGGTCGTCCGCCTGTGGGACACCAGCAAGCTGTCTTCCGAGGCCAAGGAAGTCCGCGCCTCCTTCTTCAAGAAGGCCAGCCTGGCCGATGGCCTGAAGGGCCTCAAGGAAGAGAGCGCCTTCCGCTACATCGCCACCACCGCCATCGAGGCTTCGGAGCACCATGAAGGCGCCCTGACCGAGAACATCGATCACAGCACCTGGGTCACGATGAACGTCGACCGCGCCGTCAACGACGTCAACTCCAAGATCTCCGCCGGCCTGGGCTTCCTGGCGACCGTCGGTTCGACCTCCCCCTTCATCGGCCTGTTCGGTACCGTGTGGGGCATTCTGAACGCGCTGACCGCGATCGGTGTTGCCGGCCAGGCTTCCATCGACAAGGTGGCCGGCCCCGTGGGCGCCGCGCTGATCATGACCGCCATCGGTCTGGTCGTCGCCGTTCCGGCTGTGCTGGGTTACAACTGGCTGGTCAACCGCAACAAGTCCGTCATGGGCCAAGTTCGCGCCTTCGCCGGCGACCTGCACGGCGTGCTGATGGGCAACCGCGCTGTTGCCAAGCGCTAATCCCTGAGCTGACGCTCGTCAAGGAGCCAATGCCATGGGCATGAACGTCGGATCCTCTTCCGGCGAGGACGAAGTCAACGCAACCATCAACACCACGCCCCTCGTGGACGTGATGTTGGTGATGCTGATCATCTTCCTCATCACCGTGCCGGTGGTGACGCAGACGGTGGCGGTCAACCTTCCCAAGGAGACCAACATCATCCGCGTGACCAAGCCGGAGAACATCGAAATCTCGGTCAGCAAGGACGGCGACGTCTACTGGAACACCAAGCTGATTCCCGACATGGAGGAGCTGGTGCAGCGCCTCGGCAAGGAATCGGTGAAGAACCCGCAGCCCGAGGTGCACATCCGCGGCGACGACAAGTCCCGCTACGAGTCGGTCGGTCGCGTGATCTATGCCTGCCAGCGTGCAGGCATCATGAAGATCAACTTCGTCACCGAACCGCCCGCACGTGGCGGCTGATCCCAGGAGTCAAACATGGGAATGAATGTTGGAAGTTCGTCGGGCAGCGGTGAACCCGAAGTCATGATGGACGTCAATACGACGCCGTTGATCGACGTGATGCTGGTGCTGCTGGTGATGCTGATCATCACCATCCCCATCCAGCTGCACACCATCAACCTCGACATGCCGCCGCCGAGCACGAACACGCCTCCCCAAGAGCCGGTCGTGCACACCGTGATGATCGACTTCGATGGCACGATCTACTGGGACGAGAACGCGCTGCCCAATCTGGACGCCGTGAACGCCAAGATGCAGGAAATCGGCATCTTGAATCTCAGCGAACAGCCCGAAGTCCACATCAAGCCGAACAAGCTGGTGGATTACGGCGTCGTTGCTGCGGTGATGGCTTCGGCACAGCGCAACAACGTCAAGAAGATGGGCATGGTTGGTAACGAGCAATACGTCAAGTGACGTGGGCTCGGGCCAGCTGACGCCGATACTTTGAGCGCGCTGCCCGAAAGGGTGGCGCGTTTTTGCTTTGCAGGAGAGCAAGTTGAAGACTTTGAAAACCGTGGTGGCCGTTGCCGTTGGCGCCCTGGCCTTGACCCTGAATGGCGCGCCCGGTGCCGAGTTCGGCGTCAGCCGGGCGAGCGCGCAGGAAACCGTTCGCAAGGAAGTCGGCGCGCCGCTGACCGAGGCCAGCAAGCTCTACAAGGCTGGCAAGTTCAAGGACGCGCTGGCCAAGCTGCGTGATGCCGAGGCTGTCGGTGGCCGCACCGCCGTCGAGAACAACGCCATCGAAGGCCTGCGTTTCTCCGCCGCGATGGGTGCCGGTGATGCCGACACGATGGCCCGCTCGTTCGACGTGCTGAAGGGCCTGGGCAAGCTGTCGCAAGCCCAGCAGCTGCAGTACATGGAAGCCGTTGCCGGTACCTACCTGCGTGGCAACAACGCGGCCAAGGCGCTGGAATGGGCCAACAAGTACTTCGCGGCTGGTGGCAGCAGCCCGACGGTCAAGCAAGTGCAGCAAAACGCCCAGTTCAAGACGGGCGACGTGTCGGGCTTCCTGAAAGACACGCTGGCCGAGATCCAGAGCGACGAGAAGGCCGGTCGCGCCCCGGCGAAGGAGAAGCTCACCAATCTGCTGTGGGCGGCGCAGAAGAAGGGCGATGCGAACGCTGAGGCCCTCGCGACCGAGAAGCTGCTGAACTACTACCCCGAACCCAAGCTGTGGGCCCAGATTCTCGGCGGCCTGCCGGAGAAGAAGAGCTTCGACAGCAACCGCTTCCAGCTGGACCTCTACCGACTGCGCCTGGCCACCGGCAACATGCGCGAGGCCAATGACTACATGGAAATGGCCCAGCTGGCTGCGCAGGCCGGCTACCCGGCCGAGGGCAAGCAAGTCGTGGACAAGGGCTTCGCGGCCAATGTGCTGGGCCAGGGTGCCGAAGGTGCCCGCCACAAGCGTCTGGCCGACCTGATGGTCAAGAAGATCGGTGAAGCCAAGGCCAACGCCGCAGCCAATGAGAAGGCTGCCGATGAAGCCAAGGACGGCAATGAGTTCGTCAAGCTGGGCCTGGCCAATGCGTTCAGCGGCGATGCCAAGAAGGGCGTCAGCCAGATCGAGCAGGGCATCGCCAAGGGCAATCTGAAGCGTCCCGAGGACGCCAAGCTCTACCTGGGCCTGGCGCACCAGCTCGCGGGCGAGAACGCCAAGGCCGTGGCCGCCTGGAGGTCTGTCAAGGGCACGGACGGCGCTGCCGATCTGGCCCGTCTGTGGATCATCCAGTCGAAAAAGCGCTGATCGACACGGCGTGTGTTCCAAGCAAAAGGGCCTGGTGCGAACCAGGCCCTTTTTCATTGCCGCGCCGACATCATTTCGGTGCCATGCGGATCGCACCGTCGAGGCGGATGACCTCGCCATTCAGCATGTCGTTGGTGATGATCTGGTGCACCAGCTTGGCGTAGTCCTCCGGGCGGCCCAGGCGGCTCGGGAAGGGCACGCTGGCGGCCAGCGCATCCTGTACCTCCTGCGGCATGCCGAACAGCATGGGCGTGCCGAAGATGCCCGGTGCGATGGTCATGTTGCGAATGCCGTTGCGGGCCAGGTCGCGTGCGATGGGCAGCGTCATGCCCGCCACACCGGCCTTGGAGGCCGCGTAGGCCGCCTGGCCGATCTGGCCGTCGAACGCAGCGACCGACGCCGTGGAGACCAGCACGCCGCGTTCGCCCGTGGCCTCGGGCTCGTTCCTCGCCATGGCCTCGGCCGCCAGGCGGATCATGTTGAACGTGCCGATCAGGTTCACGGTGATGGTCTTGGCGAAGCTGGCCAGCGGATGCGCGCCGTCCTTGCCGACCGTCTTGATGGCCGGTGCTATGCCGGCGCAGTTCACCAGCCCCATCAGCTTGCCGAGACCGGTGGCGGCCGCGACGGCGGCCTGGCCGTCGGCCTCCTGGCTGACGTCGCACTTGACGAACGCGCCGCCGAGTTCCGCCGCGACCTGCTGGCCGCGTTCGACCTGCAGGTCCGCGATGACGACCTTGCCGCCGTGCGCGGCCAGCATGCGGGCCGTGCCTTCGCCGAGGCCCGAGGCGCCGCCGGTGACGATGAACACCTTGCCTGCGATTTCCATGGTGAGGATCTCCTGGGTTGATTGACGTGAACGTCAATTGTCGGGCACAAAAAAACCGCGGGGCTCGCGCCACGCGGTTCGTTGCCGGAGCCGGACGAATCAGGCCAGCGCGGCCAGCGCCTTGCGCGTGATCTCGTCGACCGAACCCATGCCCTCGATGCGGCGGTACTTGGGCGCGCTGGCGTCGCCGGTGGCGGCCCATTGCGAGTAGTAGTCGACCAGCGGGCGGGTCTGCGCGGCGTAGACGTCCAGGCGCTTCTTGACGGTCTCTTCCTTGTCGTCGTCACGCTGCACCAGCGGCTCACCCGTCTCGTCGTCCTTGCCCTCGACCTTGGGCGGGTTGAACTTGACGTGATAGGTGCGGCCCGAGGCCGGGTGGGAGCGGCGGCCGCTCATGCGCTCGATGATGGCGTCAAACGGCACATCGATCTCGAGCACGAAGTCCAGCTTCACTCCGGCGGCCTTCATCGCGTCGGCCTGGGGGATGGTGCGCGGGAAGCCGTCGAACAGGAAACCGGAAGCACAGTCAGGCTGGGCAATGCGTTCCTTGACCAGCGCGATGATCAGGTCGTCACTGACCAGACCACCGGACTTCATCACTGCATCGGCCTTCTGCCCCAGTTCCGTGCCGGCCTTGACGGCGGCGCGCAGCATGTCGCCCGTCGAAATCTGCGGAATGCCGAATTGCTTGCAGATGAAGGCGGCTTGGGTGCCTTTGCCGGCGCCGGGCGCGCCCAGAAGAATCAGTCGCATGGGTCTCCTCGTCTCGTCAGGACCGTGAAAATGTCCTGCATCAGGTCAGCGGCCGAGTATCGCATGCGGCCTTTCTGCGGCCTGACGCGGGCGGCCCGGCTTCAGCCCTGGACGAGGCGGCGCACGCGCTCCAGGTCTTCGGGCGTGTCGACGCCCGGGCCGGGCCGCTCGGCGCTCACGTGCACGGCGATGCGTTCGCCATGCCACAGCACGCGGAGCTGCTCCAGCGACTCGATCTGTTCCAGCGGGCTGACCGCCAGCGTCGGGAAGCGGCGCAGGAAGCCGGCCCGGTAGGCGTACAAGCCCACGTGGCGCAGCGCCTGCTGGGGCTGGCCCGCGCCGTCGCGCCACCAGGCGATGGGGGCTCGCGAGAAGTACAGCGCCCGGCCGGCCTTGTCGGTCACCAGCTTGACGACGTTGGGGTTCGCGAACTCGGAAGGGTCCGTCAGCGCATGTGCCACGGTGGCCATCACGCAGTCGGGCTGGGCGGCCAGCGTCGCGGCGCAGGCGTCGATCATGGCCGGCGCGATCAGCGGCTCGTCGCCCTGCACGTTGACCACCACAGCATCGTCGGCCAGGCCTAACTGCTCGACGGCTTCGGCGAGGCGGTCGCTGCCGGAGGGGTGGTCGGCCCGGGTCATCAGCGCGCGCACGCCGTGGGCCGCGCAGGCGGCCGCCACTTCGGGCGCGTCGGTGGCCACGACGATCTGGCCGGCGCCCGACAGCGCGGCCCGCTGGGCGACGCGCACGATCATCGGCAGGCCGCCGATATCGGCCAGCGGCTTGTTGGGCAGGCGGGTGGACGCCAGCCGCGCCGGGATGATGACGGTGAAGCCCATCACTCGGCCAGCGGTGCCGGGGCGCTGGCGGTGTCGGGATCCCAGGGCTTGGCCTCGCTCTCCAGCATCAGCGGGATGCCGTCGCGGATCGGGAAGGCCAGGCGGTCGGCGCGGCAGGCCAGGGCGGGTTCATCGCCGCGCAGCAAGGTCAGGGGCGACTTGCACAGCGGGCAGACCAGCATTTCGATCAGGCGTGGGTCCATCGGGGGAGGGAGAGTTTTTGGAGTTGGGCGTCCAGCGCGGCCTCGAAGCCGGCGCCGGGCGCAAAGTCTAGCGTCACGACCCAGACCGGCGTCGTCCCGACGCGCTCGGGCGGCAGCTTGACCGCGTCCTTCTCGGTCAGCAGCACGCCCGCTGCATTGGCAGGCCAGGGCAGGGCGGCGAAATCTGCATGGTCCGGCAGCGGCTGCGGCGTGAAGGACAGGCCCTGGACGCTCAGCATGTCGAAGAAGCGTTGTGGTCGGGCGAGACCGGCGCAGGCGAGCAGACCGGGCTGATCGCGCAGCGCGTGCAATGCGTCCAGCGAGGCGGGCTTGCCGGCCCACCAGTCGGCCAGGCTCACCGCGCCTGCGAGCCGGCGCTGGGCCACGAAGCCGGGCAGCGGCGTGCTGGGCGCCGGAGCGTTGTAGACCACCAGTTGGTCGCCCTGCAATGCGGCGGGCGGCTGGCGCAGCGGGCCGGCGGGCAGCAGTCGGCCGTTGCCCAGGCCGCGTTCGTCGAACACCAGCAGGCTCATCTGCCTGGGCAGCCGCCAGTGCTGCAGGCCATCGTCGCTGACCAGCAGGTCCAGGTCGGGATGGGCCGCCAGCAGCGCGCGCGCCGCCGCCACGCGGTCGCTGCCCACGGCGACCGGCACCTGGGCACGCAGATGGATGAGCAGCGGCTCGTCGCCGGCCTCGCGGGCGGTCGAAGTGCGGTTGATCAGATGGACGCCGCCGCCCTCACGGCCATAGCCGCGCGACACGACGCCGGCGCGCAGGCCGCGTGCCTTCAGCAAGTCCAGCAACGCCAGCGTCGTGGGCGTCTTGCCGGCGCCGCCGACGATCCAGTTGCCGACCACGATGACTGGCACCGGCAGCGTTTCGGTGCGCTGGAGTCCGAGGCGGTAGGCCAGCGTGCGCAGCGCCAGCAGGCCGCGGTACAGCCAGCTCAGCGGCAGCAGCGCAGCGGACAGCGGCCCGCCGCTCAACCACTGCGCCTGCAGCCGATCAGCGAGCGTCGGTCTGCGCGGCGAAGGTGACACGCGTCAGGCCCACGCGGCGCGCGGCGTCCATCACGTTGATGACGGCCTGGTGCGGCGTGGCGGCGTCGGCCGAGATGATGACCGAAGCCTCGGCGTTGCCGCCCGATGCCTGGCGCAGCGCGCCGATCAGGATGTCCACCGAGCGGCCTTCCACGGCCTGCTTGTTGATGACGAAGCGGCCGTCGGCTGCGATGCCGACGATGACTTCCTGCGGCCGGTCCTTGAGCTTTTCCGCGTCGGCCGACGGCAGCGTGATCTGCAGTTCGGTGAACTTGGAATACGTCGTCGACAGCATCAGGAAGATCAGGATCACCAGCAGCACGTCGATGAAGGGGATCAGGTTGATCTCCGGCGGTTCGCTGTGCGGGGAGCGGAACTTCATGCCACCGTCCTCAGGCCGTGTAGCGGCGCAGCTGGCCCAGCAGGCGGTCGGCGGCGGCTTCCAGCTCCAGCACGTACTCCTCGATGCGGCCGCGGAAGTAGCGGTGGAACATCAGCGCCGGGATGGCGATCATCAGGCCGAAGGCCGTGTTGTAGAGCGCGATGGAGATGCCGTGTGCCAGTTGTGCCGGGTTGCCGCCGCTGGGCGTCTGGCTGCCGAAGATCTCGATCATGCCCACCACCGTGCCCATCAGGCCCAACAGCGGCGCGGCCGTGGCGATGGTGCCCAGCGTGTTCATGTAGCGCTCCAGCCGGTGCACGGCGCGGCGGCCGGCGAACTCGAACACCGAGCGCAGCTTGCTCTCGGGCATCTGCGGCTCGGCGGTGACGGCGCGCAGGCCCGACGCCAGCACCTCGCCCAGCAGCGAGTTCTCGGCCAGCCGGTCCACCATCTCGGGGCTGGGCAGCTGCTGCAGGCTGACGCTCATCACGTCGTCCAGCAGGCGCTTGGGCAGGATGCGACTGGCGCGCAGGCTGGACAGCCTCTCGATGATCAGGGCCAGGGCCACCACGGAGCACAGGAGCAAGGGCCAGATCGGCCAACCGGCGGCTTGTATGATCGAAAACAAGGTGGTCGTCCCCGTCGAGAAGGTGGCCGCGGGCGGCCGGGAAAGTGCGCGGGATTATGACCTCAGGCCCGCGCCCCTCCGCCAGTCGAAACCCGGCGGGAAAGCCTTCCCACAATCCACCGCCGCTGTGGACAACTTTGTGGGCAAGCTCGGGGCGGGAGTCCGCAGGGGCCGTCAAATCAAGGCCTTGGACAACTTGCCTCCATTTTGAGCAGTGGAATTCGAATTGAAAAACAAGGCCTTATGGGCTCATGACGGCGCCGTGACAGCGCGCCTGCAGCCGAATCGCCCGCCAGCCCAGCATTGGCGCGGCTGTGGACTTCCCGGCCCGCGCCGGCATTGGGTTTGCGCGTGATTGACGGCCGCGAAGCCGCATCGAGTCGGCGTGTCTGGGGTGTGGCGGGTCTCGTCGAGGCCATTGCGCAGAGCCTGGCGGAGCGCTTCTCGGTCGTGGCGGTGGGGGGCGAGATTGCCGGCTTCACGCGTGCGGCCAGCGGGCATTGCTACTTCACCATCAAGGACGCCGACGGCCAGGCCGCCAGCCTGCGCTGCGCGATGTTCCGCCGCGCGGCGGCGATGCTGGACTTCAGCCCAGCCGAGGGGGCACTGGTCGAGCTGCGCGGGCGCGTGGCCGTCTACGAGCCGCGCGGCGAGCTGCAGTTCGTCGTCGAGGCCATGCGGCGCGCCGGCGCCGGTACGCTGTACGAGCAGTTCCTGAAGCTGCGCGCTCGACTGGCGGCCGAAGGCCTGTTCGATGCCGACGCCAAGCGGCCGCTGCCGGCCCATCCGCGCCGCATCGGCGTCATCACCTCCACGGCCGGCGCGGCGTTGCACGACGTGCTGACGGCGCTGGCGCGGCGTGCGCCCCAGGTTGAGGTGGTCGTCTATCCCAGCCTCGTGCAGGGCGCCGAGGCGCCCCCTGCCTTGGTCAACGCACTGCGACTGGCCAACGAGCGTGCCGAGGTGGACGTGCTGCTGCTGGTCCGGGGCGGCGGCTCGCTAGAGGACTTGTGGGCCTTCAACGACGAGCGCGTCGTGCGCGCGGTGGCGATGTCGGGCCTGCCCGTCGTCTGCGGCGTGGGCCACGAGACCGATGTGACGCTCAGCGACCTGGCCGCCGACCTGCGCGCGCCCACGCCGACGGCTGCCGCCGAGCTGGCTGCGCCGTCGCGCGAGGCCCTGCTGCTGCAGCTTGGCAGCCTGGAGCGCGGGCTGCTGAGGTGCCTGGACCACCGGTTGCAGACCACCGCCCAGCGCCTGGACCGCCTCGCGCTGCGTCTGGCGCGGCCCAGCGACGCACTGGCCCGCCAGCGCCGCCTGCTGGACCTGCTGGCCCAGCGCGCCGCGGCGGCACCAGGGCGGCGCGTCGAACTGCAGCGCCAGCGGCTGGACCATCTCGCCCCACGCCCTGGGCGCGCGCTGGCCGACACGCTGCGCCGTCAGACCGCTCGCCTGGACGCCTTGCAGGCCCGGTTGCAGGCGCTGGACCCGCAGCATGTGCTGGCCCGCGGCTATGCCTGGCTGGATGATGGGCAGGGCGGCGCGATCACCTCGGTGCACACGCTGCTGCCCGGCCACGAGGTGCGGGCCGTGCTGGCCGACGGCAGTGCCGACCTGCGCGTGCTGGGGGTAGTGCCTTCGCCGCAAGGGTGATCCTGGCTCCCTACAATCCGCCGCGTTTCCCTTCCCCCCAACACACAGAGGTTCACACCATGGAACACACGCTGCCCCCGCTGCCTTACCCCATCGACTCGCTGGCCCCGCACTACAGCAAGGAAACGCTGGAGTTCCACCATGGCAAGCATCACAACGCCTACGTGGTGAACCTGAACAATCTGCAGAAGGGCACCGAGTTCGAGAGCAAGACGCTGGAAGAGATCGTCAAGACCTCCAGCGGCGGCATCTACAACAACGCCGCGCAGATCTGGAACCACACCTTCTTCTGGAACTGCATGAAGCCGCAAGGCGGCGGTGAGCCCAGCGGCGCGCTGGCCGCGGCCATCAACGCCAAGTGGGGCAGCTACGCCGCCTTCAAGGAAGCCTTCGTGAAGAGCGCCGTGGGCAACTTCGGTTCGGGCTGGACCTGGCTGGTCAAGAAGGCCGACGGCACGGTCGACATCGTCAACACCGGCGCCGCCGGCACGCCGCTGACCACCGCCGACAAGGCCCTGCTGACCGTCGACGTGTGGGAACACGCCTACTACATCGACTACCGCAACCTGCGTCCCAAGTTCGTCGAGACCTTCCTGAGCAATCTCGTGAACTGGCAGTTCGCCGAAGCCAACTTCGCCTGATCGTCGCGCAGGCCCCAGTGAAAAGGCCGGCAGCGATGCCGGCCTTTTTTCGTGTGCGCTCAGCATGAGCGCACTCTTGCGGGTGCAAGTCCCGCCGTAAGTTGATCGCGACGAACGAAGCGAAGCGCAACTGCATGAGGGTGACCGAGTGTGGGGAGGAAGCGCGGAGCGAAGCTGCGAG
>DASWWC010000327.1:0-32144 GCA_036401055.1 Roseateles sp. | reverse complement strand
AGCGCCAGGCACAGCGCGGCGGCCACGGCGCCGGTGCCGCGGCGCGGCAGCGCGGGCGGCTTGAAGCCCGCGACGACGGCCAGTGCCAGCGTCAGCAGTGCCAGCCCCACCAGCTTCAGCAGCGCGGTGGCCCAGGGCGGCAGCAGCCACAGGTTCAGCGTCTGCTCGGGCGTGACGGGGCCGCTCCAGCTGAGCTGGTGGGCGCGCCAGTTCCACGTCGGCAGGCCGGGGCCGGTCTGCACGCGGGCGCTGGGGTCCACGCGGGCGAGGTCGCTGCTGCTGCTCTTGCTGACGTAGGGCGCGGGCATGGCCTTGCGCCGCTTCGCGGACGAGGCATCCACCTGGAACTCGGGCGGCGGCGCGGAGAGCATGGGTTCGGGCGCTGCGGCAGGCGCGGCAGCGTCCTCTGCCAGGCCGGCGTGCATGGCACCGTACCGGTCCAGGCTCGGGTAGATCGCCAGCCGGATCTCGTCCACCGCATACGGCAGCAGCACCAGCGCCAGCAGCGCGGCCATGGCCAGCCGGCCGCGCGCGAACGCAGCCTGCGCTCGACCCGCGGGCAGCACGCGCGTCAGCGCCGTCAGCGCCAGCAGCCCGAACCACAGCGCCGCCGGCGGGCTGCCGGGCGTGTGCCAGGTCAGCGCCAGCGCCGCGCCCACCAGCACGCCGGTGCGCCAGCCCAGCAGCTTGAACGCCGCCAGCGCAGCCAGCAGCACGAAGAAGAAGTCCCACAGCGTCCACATGGACACCCAGGCGCCGTCTGCGCGGCTGGGGCCTTGCGCATGCAGCAGGCGCCAGCCGGGCGGCAGCTGCAGCGTGGCGCTCAGCTGGTCCACGGCGGCGGTCCAGCCGCTGGCGGGCAGCGCGCCGTCGCTGGCCCAGCGGCTGTCGGCCGTGATGCCGGCCTCGCGGCTGCGCACCTCGAAGCCGGCCGGCCCATCGTTCGTCAGCCGCGTGATGGGCTGGTCCTCGCCACCCAGCGCCGCGCGGCCCAGCTGGCCCGGTGCGGCCATGGACAGGCGCGAGCTGGCGGACAGTTCGCCGCTGAAGTGGTCGCTGGCGGTCAGCGCACGGCCGTCGAAGTCCAGCCACAGGCGGCGCTTCAGCGTCAGCGTGTCGGGCGCGGCCTTCTCGTTGCCGCGTTGCAGCTCGGTGAGCTTCAGCGTCTCGCCGGGCTTGAGGCGGAAGGCCGGCAGCGCGCGCCAGTCGTCGGGCATCTCCACCTGGCGCGGGTCCACGCTGGCCACGCCCTCGGGGCGGATCAGCCGCAGCTCGGGCTGGGCCTGCACGGCCCAGACTTCCTCGTCGGCGGCCGTCTTGGGCAGGGTCAGGGCTTGCACGGGCGAGGTCAGCCGCGCGGTGAGGCTGATGCGCCAGGCGCCGGGCCGCACCTGCACGATGAGCTTGCCGTCCTCGGCCAGCCGCGCGGGCAGCGGGCTGTCCAGCTGCATGGCCACCAGGCCGGGCAGCAGCGCCAGTGGCAGCTCCACGGCGCGGGCGCGGCCGGCCACGCGCAGCTCGTAGGCGGTGGTGACGGTCAGCGGCAGGTCGTCGGCGATGCGGCGCACTGTCTGCACGCTGACGCTGTCGCTGGCCTCGGCCGGGCTGGCCACGGCGCGCAGCCACAGCCGGCCATCGCCATCGGGCTGGCGGGCCTGCGTGGCGCCGTCGCTGCTCACGACGATGGCGCCGGTGCCAGCCGGTACGGCCAGGTTCTGCGGCATGGCGTCGCCCCAGCCGAGGCGGCCTTCGACGACATGGCTGCCTGGTGCCAGCCACACGCTGGGGCGGCCATCGGCCTCGGTGACCGGCAGGGCCTTGCCACCGGCTTTCACGTCCTGCGGCCAGGCGCCGGCCTCGCCGGGCAGCGCCACGCGGGCGGGCGCGCCGAAGACCTGCACGTCGAGCCGGAACGTGGCCTCGCGGGTGCTGACGTTGAGTTGCAAACGGCCCGGCCATACGCACACGGCGTCGCCATCCGGCGGTGTTGGGCAGCCTAGCGGTGCCTGGCCTTGCAGCGCCCAGGGCAACCAGTCGCGTGCGGTGGGCGGGAGGTCGGCGGGGGTCAGCGGCGCGGCTTGCGCAGCCAGGCTGCATAGCAGCAACAGCAAAGTCGTCGTGAGGCGCTTCATTGGTTCTCTCCCTTGCGTGGCCCCGGGCACCTCTCGTGCGGCCGGATCGCGGGCGATTCCAACACAGCGTGCAATGCCGGCCAGGGAGGAAGTTGGGGAGGGGAGTGCGGCACAGCCGTCGGTGCAGGGAAACGCGCCCGACATGGATTTCCGCCCCGCTGGCCGTGGCATGGCCGCACAGTCCGCCACCTCATCACCCGGAGCTTTTGCATGAAATCACCTGTGGCACTTGCCGCCTTGCTCGCGTTCTCCCTCACTGCCTCGGCCGTCGAGTTGACGGCCACCGATGGCGGCACCTTCGCCGTGCTAGACCGTCAGCAGGTCCCGACGCAGATGTACTACCGCCTGTCGCTGAAGGACGGCAGGTGGCTGATGGAGGGCAAGCAGCCCGGCGCGCCCTGGACCGACCTCAGCTGCGAAACAGGCTGCGAGTACCGCGCGTCGACCGACGCGGAGGTGCAAGCCCATGTGCCGGCTGCATGGCGCGAGCGCGCCGACTTCGCATGCATCCGCAACGTCGCGCAGGCGTTCTGTCGCTACAGCGCCATGGGCAACATCGCCGCGGCACCGAGCTACGTGGTCATCGCGCTGGTCACCGGGCAGCCCGTCCTGTTGTTCGTGCGGCGCGTCCCTGCCGAGTGATGTGCATCTTCACGTTAGCCGGCGCCGCAGCTTGGGTTGCCGGGCCTGCATAGTTGTCGCGCCCGAATCACCTGACCCAAGAAACGCTGACCAATGCCCGCCCTGGAGTCCTCGCCGCCCATCCTGGCCGCAGCCGGGCCACAACAGCGCTGGTTCGCACCGCTTCGAGCATTGGTGTTTGCGCAGCGTGCGGGGTCGCTGACCCGCCATTGCCTGCTGGTCTGGCCCGTGGCGCTATTGCCCAGCTTGGCGATGGTGAGCCTGGTGTATGGCCTGCTTCAGCTGCTGGGCATCGACTCATCGACGTTCGAGCCTCCGACGCGCCGGGTCACGATGGGGCAGGTCTTCAGTGCCGTGGTCTTCGCCCCGCTGGTCGAGACGCTGGTGCTGGGCGGTGGGTTGTGGCTGCTGTCCCGCCTGTCTCACCGACCCGTGTTCGTGGCCGCAGCGTCCAGTGTGCTGTGGGGCTGCCTGCATGGGGTCTCCGGGCTGATCTGGTTCTTCGGCACCTTCTGGAGCTTCTACATCTTCAGCTGCAGCTACCTGGCCTGGCGGTCGTCGTCGTGGTGGCGGGCCTATGTCGTTGCCGCCGTGCCGCATGCGCTGATCAATCTGACTGCGATGGGGTTGCTGTCGCTGCAGCCCTGAGCCTCAGCGCGGTAGGGGTGGCGTGGTAGGTCGGGATGAACGCAGTGGACCTCAACGGATTCATCCCAACCTACATGCCGACACTGCGCGCAAACCCCTGTCGCGTCGCCCGAGCGACGCTTTCGTTGCATTCCTGGTGAGCCCGGCGTGCAGCCGGCGTTAAGCGGCGGGAAGGTGCGATGGGCCGCGCTCGTCACAGGGATAGCCGCGAGAGCGCCGCGGGTCGCGTCGGGGCGCTGAACGACTTGGCGTTCTCGCGCGCTGTTCCTGGCGACATGGTGCTCGTGTGCGGTTCAGGGCCTCTTCTTTGGTGACTTTCTTCTGGCCCCGCAGAAGAAAGTTACCCCGCCGCCGGGCGGGACTCCCGGCAATGCACCGAGCAAGGCGCCACACCCGGCCGAAGCAACAAACGCAGTCAGCCCGGGTGAGCACGGCAGGTTGGGACGGGGAACTCCCTTCCAGTCGTTGCGCGTCTTCAGTAGTGATACCGAAGTTGTGCGATCAGAAGCGCATCGCCCTCGACCTTGTAGACCACGCGATGCTCGTCGGTGATCCGGCGAGACCAGAAGCCTGACAGCGCATGCTTGAGCGCCTCTGGTTTCCCGATCCCTTCAAACGGCTCGCGCTGAATCTCGCGAATCAGTTTGTTGATGCGCTCGACCATCTTGCGGTCTTGCTTCTGCCAGTAGAGATAGTCTTCCCATGCCTCGTCAGCAAAGACCAGCTTCACTTGGCCAGTTCTCGCTCAACACCCTTTCCAGCGCTCAACTGCGCCGCGGCAGAGATCAAGCGCTTGGCGTTCGCCGGGTTGCGAAGAAGGTAGGCCGTTTCTTGCATGGCCTGGAAGTCCTCGAGTGAGAGCATCACCACGGACTGCTCACCATTGCGAGTGATGATGATGGCTTCATGATCATTGCAAACTCGATCCATGGTGCTGGCCAAGTTGGCGCGGGCGGCCGAGTAGGTGATGGCATCCATTGCTGACTTCCTGAGTTGTACGCATTATTGTACGTGTCAGGCGGCGGACTGTCCATGACTCGCGTCGGCAAGCCGCCGCTCGCGGCTCAGCTTCAGCGGTGGTCGTCCGGGAAAACGGCGTCGCGAACGTCAACACGACGCGGCCCGCTCTCCATCAAAACCTCACCACCCAACTCGCATTCACCGCCCTGAGCGTATTGCGCCGCGTGCTGCTGCCCGCCGAGAAGCCGTCCAGGTCTTCCACCGCGCTGGCCACCACGTTGTCGGGGGCCAGCAGGTTGGTCAGGCCCACGCGGACCTGCGAGAAGCGGTCCACTTTCCAGGCGGCGAAGGCGTCCAGCGTGCGCACCGCACTGCGGCGCGAGACCTGCAGGTCGGTCTGGTTGGTGGCGTAGCCGGGCTGCAGCACCAGGCTGGCACCCACGGTCCAGCCGCCGCCGGGGATGCGCCAGTCGAAGCCCATGTTGGACAGCCAGGGTGGTTGCGCCTCCAGCCGGTTGTCGGGGCCGTCCACCTGCTCGACCTGGGAGCGGTACAGGTTCAGCGCGGCGCGCAGGTTGACGCCGCTGTCCTTGTCGAACAGCACCGGCAGCCACTCCTCGCCGCGGCCCTTGATCTCGAACTCCAGCCCGCGCGTCGTCGCCTGGCCGATGTTCATCGGGCGCGAGACCCAGCGCGGCATGTTGGTGATGTCCGGCGCCATGCCGCTTTCCAGCCGCACGCCGCGGCGGATCAGGTCGTCGATCTGGCGGTAGAACACGCCGACGCTGAACACGCCGCCGCTGGCCGGGTAGTGCTCGAAGCGCAGGTCGAAGCCGGTGGACAGCTCGGGCTGCAGCTGCGGGTTGCCGGCCGAGTCGGCGGCGATGGGCGTGTTGGTCTCGGTGCGCTCGTAGTTGCCGTTCAGCACGTAGCGGCCCACCAGCGCCGACAGGTCCGGCATCTTGAAGCTGCGCGTCACGCTGGCGCGGATCTGGTCGCGGCCTTTGGGGTCGAACTTGTAGTTGACGTGCAGCGTCGGCGCGACCACGCGGGCGCGGTTGTCGATGGTGTTGCTGCCGTCGTCGCTGCGCGTGCGCACCTCTTCCAGCCGCAGGCCCGGTTGCACACCCCATTGCGGGCTGATGGTCCAGTCGTCCTGCACGAACACGGCGGCGCGGCCGATGCGCGCCGCGAAGGGGATGCCCGTGGCGCTGTCCAGGCGCTCGACGCCGAAATCCCACACGCGGCGCAGCTCGTCGCGCTCGCGGGTCTCGACGTCCCAGCCGGTGACGACCGTGTGGTCGTCGGCCACGGGCTGGGTCCAGCGGCCGCCTAGAGCGCCGCGCGCCTCGCCGAAGTCGGTGCGCGTCTCGCGCGTCACCAGCAGCCGGCCGTTGGCGCGGTAGCTGTCGTAGTGCAGCGCGCTGTCGCGCGTGGTGTCCTGCCACGAGCCCTTCAGCTCGACCTTGCCGCCGTCCTGCTGCTTGCGCACCCAGTTGGCCGCGGCGCGCTTCACGTCGCTGGCGGCCTCGGAATGGGCCTCGTCGCGGGCCGTCGCCCAGGGCGTGCCCAGCAGCGTCTCGATGGCGCGCTCGCTGGCGTTGCGCGACTGCCCGTGCTGCCAGAACGCGCTGAGGTTGAACGTGTCCCAGTCGCTGGCCTTCCATTGCAGCCGCGGCGCGATCTGGGCGGTGGTGCTGCGGCCCTCATCGCGGCCTCGGATGGCCTGCGACTGCACCTGCCCGGCCGGCGTGCGAGAGATGCGCAGCTGTTCGTAGTCCGAGGCGTGGGCCGAGCGCGAGATGCTTAGCGGCACGACGAAGGACAGGGCGCCGATGCGGTCGCCCCATTGGAAAGCAGTGCTGCCGCCGGGCTGCAGCGCGCGGTAGTTGAGGTTGCTGCGCCATTCGCGCTGCAGCGTGCGCGGCGGCTCGCGCAGCACGACGTTGATGGTGCCAGCCACGCCGGGGTACTCGGCCGTGGCGCCGCTGACGACCTCGATGCGCTCCACGTCGGCCGGCGCCAGCGAGTCCAGCGAGAAGCCCGGCGGCGCGGGCTCGCCGTTGATGAGGATCTGCGTGTAGCCGCCGCCCAGGCCGCGCAGCCGGGGCGCGCCGCCGTCCATGGAGACGCCGGGCAGGCGCTTGAGCACGTCGGTCACGTCGATGTCGCCCTGCCGGTCCAGCTCCTCGCGGCCGTAGATGGACATGGCGACGGACTGGCGCCGGCGCAGGCCGTCGTCGGTCTCGGCGGCGGCGGTGATCTGCACGCGCTCCAGCGAGTTGCCGGACGGTGCGTCGGTGGCCTTGGGCGGCGCGGAAGCCGCGGGCGCAGCGGGGGCGGGCGCCGAGGCGGCGGGCTGGGGCTGTGGCGTCTGTGCCTGTGCGCCCAGGGCGCCCAGCAACAGCACCAGGGCAAGGAGGTGGCGGGTTGCGGTCATGCCGACTCGGGCGTGTGCCGCGTGCGGGTGCGCGGTCGGCCGAAGTGCCGGTTGGTCAGAGGAGGCCGAACTGTAAAAGCCCAGTGGCCCCTGGCGACGCCTGTTCCATCCGCGCCCGAGACGCTCCCGCCGGGCAGGTAGCACCTGCTGTTATGGCCTGGCGCGAACTTGGTATCGACCTCGCGCCCGGCAGGCTCAGGGGTTCACGCGGACGATCTTGCCGGCGCTCTCCAGTACCAGGTACAGCAGCCCGTCCGGGCCCTCGCGCACGTCGCGCATGCGGCCGGTGTCGGGGAACAGCCGCTCCTGCTCGGCGACGCGGTTGTCGGCGCCCATCTTGACGCGTTCCAGGTGGCCGAACTTCAACGAGCCGATGAAGAAGCTGCCCTGCCAGGTGGCGCCGTACTTGGCGCTCTTGAGCTGCACCAGGCCCGCGGGCGCGATGGACGGCACCCACTTCACGTTGGGCTGCTCCATGCCGGCCTTGGCCGCGATGCCCTCGCCGATCTTGCCGCCGCCGTAGTTCTCGCCGTAGGTGATTACGGGCCAGCCGTAGTTCAGCTTCGGCTTGATGAGGTTCAGCTCGTCGCCGCCCTGCGGGCCGTGCTCGGTCTCCCACAGCTGGCCCTTGGCGTCCAGCGTCAGGCCTTGCGAGTTGCGGTGGCCGTAGCTCCAGATCTCGGGCAGCGCGCCGGCGGTGGCGACAAACGGGTTGTCGGCCGGCACGCTGCCGTCCTTGCCCACGCGCACGATCTTGCCGAAGTGGTTGTCCAGCGTCTGGGCCTGGTCCATGCCCTTGTAGCGCTCGCCCAGGCTCAGGAACAGCTTGCCGTCGGCGGTCTCGACGATGCGGCAGCCGAAGTGCAGACGGCTTTCCATCTTGGGCTTCTGGCTGAAGAGCACCTTCACGTCGCTCAGGCGCTTGTTGTCGGCGCTCAGCTTGGCGCTGGCCAGCGCCGTGCCGTTGGTCTTGCTGGCGCCGGGCTCGGCGTAGCAGAAGTAGATGGTGCGGTTGGTGGCGAAGCCGCTGTCGGTGATGACATCCAGCAGGCCGCCCTGGCCCACGGCGTCCACGGCCGGCACGCCCTGGATGGGCGCACCGGGCTTGCCGCCCGGCTTGGCGGTGCGCATCGTGCCGTCGCGCTCGGTGACGAGCAGCTGGCCATCGGGCAGGAAGGCCACGGCCCAGGGGGTCTTGAGGCCCTCGACGACGGTTTCCAGCGTCGGGGCGGCGTGGGCGAGGCCCAGGCTCAGACTCAGCAGGGCGAGGGGGAGGAGGCGCTTGCTCATCGGTACGGCTTGTGGCTGCAGGGACGGGGCGCGCATCATCGCAGCCTGCGCGGGGCGGCGCACGCGCAGGCCTTTCAAACCCGCCGCATGACGACCAGCAGGCCCTGGACCGCCTCGTCGCCTTCCTTGCGGATGACGCTCTGCGTGGCCGATTCGACACCGAGGCCGTGCGCCGCTGCCAGGCGCTGCAGGTAGGGCAGCGAGTGCGCGTAGCGGCGGCGCGGGTTCAGCAGGAAGTCGGCGCCCTCGCCGGCCTCCACCGAGAACGCGAACAGCCCGCTGGGCCGCAGCGCGGCGGCGGTGGCGGCGAACACGGCGTCCAGGTCGCCGATGTAGACGAACACGTCGGCGGCCACCGCGATGTCGAAGCGCGCCGCCGGCCCGGCCAGTGCGGCGCTGAGGTCGGCGTGCAGCAGCTCGTCGTACAGGCCCAGCGCCTGCGCCTTGGCCAGCATCTGGCTGGACAGGTCCACGCCGGTCAGCCGGCGCGCCAGCGGGCGCAGCAGCGGGCCGCACAGGCCGGTGCCGCAGCCCAGGTCGATGATGTCGGCCTCGCCGGGCGGCCGGGCGCGTTGCAGCTCGGCCATCAGCAGCTCGGGTGTGCGGTAGCCCAGCTTGCCGACGAGGTGCTCGTCGAAGTTCTGCGAGTAGCTGTCGAACAGCTCCTCCACGTAGCGCGGCGGCGCGGTGGGCGGCGCGGGCTCGTCGCCCAGCGAGGCCAGCGCGTAGCGGATCTGCTCCACGTCCATGCCCAGCGGCAGCGCCTGGCGGAAGGCCTGGATCGCGTCGCCGCGGCGGTGCAGCGTCAGCAGGGCCTCGGCGCGGCCGATCAGGGCCTCGGGGTAGTCGGGCTTCAGCGCCAGCGCGGCGTCGAAGCTGGCCAGCGCCTCCTCGGGCCGCTCCAGCGCGCGCAGGCTGGTGCCGCGGTTGCGCAGGGCCTTGGGGTCGTCGGGGCGCAGCGCCAGCGCGCGCTCGAAGGTCTGGATGGCCTCCAGGTGTCGGCCCAGGTTGCCCAGCACGTTGCCCATGTTGGTCAGCGCGGGCGCACTGTCGGGGCGCTGCGCCAGCGCGCGGGTCAGCAGCCCGTGGGCTTCGTCGAAGCGGTGGGTCTGGCCGGCGATGACACCGAGCAGGTGCAGCGTGTCGAAGTGCTCGGGCGCGCCGCGCAGCACCTGGCGGTAGAGGGCTTCGGCCTCGTCCAGCCGGCCCTGCTGGTGCAGGGCCAGGCCGCGCTGGAAGACGCGGTCCGCCTCAGTCATCCCACAGGCTGCTGAACAGCACCAGGCCCACGCTGAGCAGGTCCGCGCCCAGCAGGCCGGCCTGCTGCACGGTCATGGAGGCGCGCGGGTCCTCGCGCCGCGTTCGCGAGCGTTCCTTCTCCAGCGCGACGAGCGCGTCGGCCACGTCGCCGGGGCTGCCCCAGGATGGCCGCGCGGCCGCATGGGCATAGGTCTGCAGCGCTTTCTCGACCGCCTGCGGGTCCAGCAGCGACAGCGCGGTGCGGCAGTGCGAGCAGGCGTCCTCCTTGCGCAGGTCCACCGGCGCGCCGCAGGCGCTGCAGTGGATGCTGCCGACCTTCTTCGCGATGTCGGCGATCTCGGGGCGGGTCAGCTGGCGCACGAAGCCCTTCTCGATCATGAAGGACGAGAAGCTGCTGAAGCGGCCGTGCCGGGCGGCGCAGCGGTGCGTGATGTAGCGTCCGCTGCGCACGATGTCGAAGCCCTGCGCCAGCGGGCCGCGGCATTCGGGGCAGTTCAACCGCGCGGCCAGCGGCATGCGCGGCGCGTCGTGGTGGCGGTGCATTTCCTTGAACACCTTCGCGATGGCCTCGGGCGCCAGCTTCAGGTTCTCCATCTGGTCGAACCAGATGCCGTGGCAGGCAAAGCAGAAGTCGATCTCCACCGTGCCGCCGTACTGGGCGGGCAGCGCGTGCACCTGCAGCGCGTCGCCGCAGGAGGGGCAGGGACGCGTGCCGGCCATGGCGCTCAGCCTTCCAGCCGCTGTTGGAAGACGAGCCCCGCGTGCTCGCGCAGCGCGTGGAACTGGATGCGCGGCCAGTTCTCCTGCATGGCGCGCAGCTCGCCGGCGTACTCCAGCAGCACGGTGGGCGCGTTGACCGCGTCCCAGGCCACGCGGTGGGCGTTGTGGTCGATGAAGCGGCGCAGCTCCTTCTCGCCGCTGCCGGGCTGGCCCTCGGCGTCGGCGCAGGTGACCCAGCGCGCCACGTTGTAGCGCGCGGCCGTCACGCGGGCCTTGCAGCCGTACTCGTGCTCCAGCCGGTGGGCCACCACCTCGAACTGCAGCTGGCCCACCGCGCCCAGCAGCAGCATGCTGCCGGCCTCGGGGCGGAACACCTGGATGGCGCCCTCCTCGCCCAGCTGGCGCAGGCCCTCGCGCAGCTGCTTGGTGCGCAGCGGGTCGGCCACTTCGACGGAGCGGAACATTTCCGGCGCGAAGAAGGGCAGGCCGGTGTACTGCAGCGCCTCGCCCTCGGTGATGGTGTCGCCCAGCTGCAGCACGCCGTGGTTGGGGATACCGATGATGTCGCCGGCAAAGGCCTCGTCCAGCAGCTCGCGCTTCTGGCTCATGAAGGTGACGACCGAATTGGGCCGCAGGCTCTTGCCCGAGCGCACCACCTTCAGGTTCATGCCGCGCTCGAAGCGACCGGAGGCCACGCGCACGAAGGCGATGCGGTCGCGGTGGGCGGGGTCCATGTTGGCCTGGATCTTGAACACGACGCCGGTGAACTTGGGCTCCTCGGGCTTGACGGTGCGCTGCATGGCTTCGCGCACATCGGGCGCGGGGGCCAGCTCGACAAGGGCGTCCAGCACTTCCTGCACGCCGAAGTTGTTGACGGCGGAGCCGAAGAACATCGGCGTCTGCCGGCCGCTCAGGAAGTCGTCGTGGCTGAACACGGGCGCGGCCTCGCGCACCAGCTCGATCTCGCCCTCGGCCTGCTCGTACTGCATGCCGAAGCGCTCGGCATAGGCCGGGTTGTTCAGGCCCTCCAGCACCTCCTCGGTGCCGGCCGCGCGGTCCTCGCCGGGGGCGAACACGCGCATGCGCTGCTGGCGCAGGTCCATCACGCCGTGGAACTGCTTGCCCATGCCCACCGGCCAGGTGAAGGGCACGACCGTCATGCCCAGCTCCTGCTCGATCTCGTCCATCAGCGCCAGCGGGTCTTTCACCTCGCGGTCCATCTTGTTGACGAAGGTCAGGATGGGCGTGTTGCGGGCGCGGCAGACCTGCAGCAGGCGGCGTGTCTGCGGCTCGACGCCGTTGGCCGCGTCGATGACCATCAGCGCCGCGTCCACGGCGGTCAGCACGCGGTAGGTGTCTTCCGAGAAGTCCTGGTGGCCCGGGGTGTCCAGCAGGTTGATGACGCAGTCGCGGTACTCCATCTGCATGACCGACGAGGCCACCGAGATGCCGCGCTGCTTCTCGATCTCCATCCAGTCGGACGTGGCATGGCGCGTGGCCTTGCGCGCCTTCACCGAGCCGGCGATCTGGATGGCGCCGGAGAACAGCAGCAGCTTCTCGGTCAGCGTGGTCTTGCCCGCGTCGGGGTGGCTGATGATGGCGAAGGTGCGGCGGCGGCGGACTTCCGTCTCGATGCGGCTGGGGTCGGACATGACAGGGGCGGAATGAGGGAGGCGGCGGATTATCGGCGGCGGGCCCGGCGCCGGCATGGACGACGGGGGGGCACGCTGGATAGAGTCGATCGGGGGAGCATCGATTTGTCGGAGGGAAAACCATGCTGGCGAACCTCAAGTCCCTGCGCGCCCAACTCGTCGCGATCGCGGTCACGTCCATGCTGCTGGGCCTGCTGGCCCTGGCCGTGGCCAACTACCTGACGGCGCGCGGCCAGGTGCTGGGCGAGCTGCAGAAGAACACGCAAGGCCTGGTACAGGCGCAGGCACAGGCGATCTCGGACTGGGCCGCGTCCAAGGTGGCCGTCGTCAAATCGACGGCGCCGGTGGCCGGCGTGCCGGAGGCCGACGCGGTGCGCTACCTCGTGCAGGCGCGTGACTCGGGCGGCTTCGACAACAGCTACATCGCCTTCGCCGACAAGCGCATCCTGTTCAATGCGCCGCAGACGCTGCCCGAGGGCTATGACCCGACCGGGCGCCCCTGGTACCAGCTGGCCGCCGGCGCCGGCGGCCCGGTGCTGACCTCGCCCTACAAGGACGCCGCGACGCAGCGCATGGTGGTCACCTTCGCGGTGGCCGTGAAGCAGGGCGGCAACACGACGGCGGTGGCGGCGGGCGACGTGTTCCTGGACAACGTGGTCGGCATCGTCAAGTCCATCCAGCCCACGCCGGCCAGCTTTGCCTTCCTGACCGACAAGGACGGCAACTTCATCGCGCACCCGGACCTCAAGCGCGGCGGCACGCCGGCCAAGGACGCCGCGCCCGGCCTGAGCGCCGACAAGCTGCGCCAGCTGGCCGCGAGCGCCCGGCTGGAGGCGGTGGACATCGACGGCACGGCCCACGAGCTGCTGGCCACCGCGGTGAAGGGCACGGATTGGGTGCTGGTCATCGCGCTGAACAAGGCGGAGGCGCTGGCGGGCCTGCGGGGCCTTGCGATCAGTTCGTTGATCGCAGCCATCGTCGTGCTGGTGCTGGCCGGCCTGGCCATCGGCGGTCTGGTGGCGCAGCGGCTGCGGCGGCTGGCGCTGCTGAACAAGGCGCTGCAGGACATCGCGTCCGGCGACGGCGACCTGACCCGGCGCGTCAGCACGGCCGGTGCGGATGAGCTGGCCGAGATCGCCACCAGCTTCAACACCTTCGTCGAGAAACTCAGCGGCGTGATGCGCGAGATCCGCGACAGCAGCGAGTCCGTGCGCACCGCGTCGCAGGAGATCGCGGTCGGCAACCAGGACCTGTCGGCCCGCACCGAGCAGACGGCCAGCAGCCTGGAGCAGACCTCCAGCTCCGCCGAGCAGCTGACCGACACCGTGAAGCTCAATGCCGAACGCGCGGCGCAGGCCAACCAGCTGGTGGTGGCGGCCTCGCGGGTGGCGCAGCGCGGCGGCGACGTGGTGTCGCGCGTCGTCATGACGATGCAGGACATCAGCGGCAGCTCCAGCCGCATCGCCGACATCATCGGCGTCATCGACGGCATTGCCTTCCAGACCAACATCCTGGCGCTGAACGCGGCGGTGGAGGCCGCGCGGGCCGGCGAGCAGGGCCGCGGCTTTGCCGTGCTGGCCAGCGAGGTGCGCTCGCTGGCCGGCCGCAGCGCCGATGCGGCCAAGGAGATCAAGACGCTGATCTCGGCGTCCGTCGAGCGCGTGGACAGCGGGTCCCGCCTGGTGGCCGAGGCCGGCGAGACGATGAACGAGATCGTCGGCTCGGTGAACCAGGTGACGGGCATCATGCAGGAGATCGCCGCGGCCAGCAGCGAGCAGAGCGGCAGCATCGCCGAGGTCAGCCTGGCCGTCGGCCACCTCGACCAGCTGACCCAGCAGAACGCCGCCCTCGTCGAGCAATCGGCGGCCGCGGCCGAGGCGCTCAAGCAGCAGGCCGAGCGCCTGGCGGCGGCGGTGGGCGCCTTCCGGCTGGCGTAGGCTACATCCCGCGGAAGCGCATGCGTTGCGCCCGGCTGACCGGCAGTGGCTGGCCGACTCCGCGCAAGTGCACCCACAGCTCACCGTCATCGCGGCGCTCCACGCGCGTGATCGCGTGCGCATTGACGACCGAGCCGCGGTGGATCTGCCAGAAGCGCTGCGGGTCCAGCTGCTCCAGCAACTCGCCCAGCGAGGTGCGCAGCAGAAGGTTCTCGCCGTCCTGGCTCAGCGCCCTCGTGTGGCGCAGTTCGGAGCGCAGCGCGGCGATCTGCTCCACGTCCATCAGCTTCATCGTGTTGCCGGTCCAGGCCTGCAGGAAGCACAGTCTGTTGGCACGGCCCACGCCCTGCTGCAGCCGCTGCACGGTGGCGGCCAGGCGCGCGGGCGTCAGCGGCTTGCGCAGGTAGTCCACGGCGCCATGCTCGAAGGCGTCCAGCGCGTGCTCGGGATGCGCCGTGACAAACACCAGCCGTGTGCCGGCCGGCGCCAGGCCGGCCAACGCCAAGCCGTCGATGCCCGGCATGCGTATGTCCAGGAAGGCGATGTCGGGCTGCAGCTCGTCCAGCAGGCGGCGGGCCTCGGTGCCGCTCTTCGCAAGGGCCACGATGGTGAGATCCGGCCAGGCCTCGGCGAGCAGCTGGTGCAGCTCGTCCAGCAGCTGAGGTTCGTCGTCGGCGATCAGCGCGGTCGTCATGTCAGTGGCAGTGTCAGCTCGGCCTCGGTCAGGCCAGCGGCATTGGTGGCGAGGCTCAGCCGGCCGGCGTCACCATACAGGGCCTGCAGGCGCCGGCGCAGGTTGGTCAGCGCCAGGCCATGGCCGGCGGGCTGCTCGCCGGACGCCAGCGGGCAGCCACCGTTGATGACGCGCAGCCGCAACCGGCCGTCATCGCGCTCAGCCTGCAGCAGCACCTCGCCACCGGCCTCGCTGGGCTCGATGCCGTGCTGGACGGCGTTCTCCACCAGCGGCTGCAGCATCAGCGGCTGCAGCGGCAGGTCGTTCAGCTCTGCCGGCACGTCCAGCCGCCAGCGCAGCCGGCCGCCCAGGCGCAGCGCCATGATGGCCAGGTAGTGCTCGACGATCTGGCATTCCTGGCCCAGCGTGGATTCGGCTTCGCGGGCTCGCGTCAGCGCGATGTCGAGCAGGCTGCTGACAGCGTCCAGCAGCGGCAGCGCCTGGTCCGATCCCTGGCGGATGAAGCTGCGCAGCGTGGCCAAGGTATTGAACAGGAAGTGTGGCTCGATCTGCGCCTGCAGCATCTGCAGCTCGGCGCGCAGCCGGGCGCGCTCCTGCTCCACGCGGCGTAGCGCGCGCTGACGGCGCAGGCCTTGCAGCAGCGGCAGGCCCAGCAGCGTGGCGCCAAAGGTGAGGTGCAGCCACAGGCGCGTGACGCGGTCGTTGCCGCTCAGCAGGGCGGACGTCAACCCCTGCTCGACGGTCCAGCCCAGCAGCGCGCCGGTCAGCAGCGCCAGCAACAGCAGCAGTGGCAGCGCCACGTGATGCCCGGGTGAAAGGCGTCTCGCGATCAGGCCGCACAGGCTGTCGGTGGCGGCATGGCCCAGCCACAGCCCCAGGCTCAGCGCCCAGGCGGCATGCGTGTGCAGCCATGGCGCGCTGAGGGCGAACACCGCCAGCCCGGCCAGCAGCGGGCCGGCGGTGCGCCAGCCCGGCCCCTCATCACGGACGACCTGGGCCAGCTCGCCGCTGAGCGTGTGCTCGGCGCGGCTCAAGGTGGCGTCAGGTTGGTGGCCCGAGCGGGCAACACCTGGATGGGGCCCTTGCCGGTGGTGGGCGTGTTGCTGGGCACGACCTCCAGCTGGAACTTCGTGGCCTGCAACTGGCCGCCGCCTTCCAGCAGGAAGCCGAAGCTCAGCGTGCTCGCATCGGCCGGGATGTCCAGCACGACCTCGGCCTGCTGCCAGCCGAAGCTGGCCCGCAGGGGCCGGTCGTTCATGTTGTCGAAGGCGGTGCCGGGGCGCTGGCCGCTGTCGGCGCGCATCCACAGCCCGCCCCAGGCGGCGAGCTTCTCGCCGCGGACCTGGGCGCTCAGGCGCACGCGCTTGCCGGCGTAGTCGGCACTGCCGATCTGCTGCATCAGCGTGGCGAAGCCTTCGGTGCCCGGCTGGCAGTCGATGTGGAAGACCTTGGGGCTGGGGGCGCCGTCCACCGGCAACACCCGGCCCTCGCAGGTCTTGGCGCTGCCGGTCTGCAGCCAGCCCGATGGCAGGCCCGAGGGCTTGGCCAGCGCGGTGGCCAGCACGCCGACGCCGATGGCGGCAACCAGGGCAGAGGTTTTCATCGATCAATCTCCCGTTTCGGACACGAATCGGTCCGCACGCAGACTAGGGTGGCGAAGCCCGGCCTGCGAGGCGACGGGGCGAACGGGGTCGGCGCGTACAGCAAGGGTCGGAAAGCCGACATCAGCGGCGGCGCTCAGGGCATGCGCAACAGCGGCAGCGCGTCCAGCCGGCGATCGATGTCGGCCAGCATGCGGCGGTAGGCCGGCCCATCCAGGCCGCCGTAGGTGGCGAGGAACTCCTGGCGGCCGAGAAACTCCGGCAGGTCGGCAACGTCGGGCATGAGCTCGCTCTCGCGCACGCCTCGTGCCAGCCGTTGCTGCAGCGCGTGCGGGTCCCGCCTTGCCAGCAGCCCCAGCCGCGAGCCGGCACGGTCGGCGGCGATGTCGTTGAAGCTGAAGCCGCTGCCGTGGCGCAGGTCGGCCACTTCCTTGTAGACGCCGATGGCGTCCGCCAGCGGCCCGCCGCCTTCCAGCGCCACGGCGGCAGAGACCAGGAAGTGCTGGGCGAAGTCCTCGCGGCCGACCAGCGTCAGGGGCACGTGCTGCGGCTGAGGCGCGGCCTGGATGGTCGGCACCAGATCGGACATCCGCCGGCCGATGGCCTGCAGCGCCAGGGTCAGCAGCGCCGCACGGTTCTCGGCGATCGCATCGCCGCCGCCGACGCTGCGCTGGCTGGCGAGCGTGAACAGCGGCGGCAGCAGGCGCTCCAGCGGCAGGCTCGCGCCGCCGCCCGCCGAAGCGTGCGCCTGCAGCGCGCCGGACAGGGCCTGGGCATAGGCGGTCAGGCGCGCCTGCTCCGCGGGCGGCAGCAGCGTGCCGAGCAGGCGCTGCTGGCCGTCGTCGCTCCATTCGTAGATCACCTCCAGCCGCGCCGGCATCAGGCGCACGCGCCGCACCATGTCCAGCGCCAACGCGCCCTCGGGCGTGGCGTGCAGGCGCTCGGCCAGGCCCGGCAGCAATCGCGCGGCCATCCATGCCGGCACCGGCAGCCGACCCACCTGCAGGGCGTCGATGGCGGGCAATCCGGGGGTCTCGCTCAGCGTGGCGTCGACGTTCAGCCAGGCCGTGACGGGGCTGTGCGGCACGGGCAGGCTGGCCTGCAGCCGGGCGCTGCCGCTGCCCAGCGTCAGCTGCGCCGACGCGCCCGGCATACCCGGTGCCAGGCGGCGGGCCAGCTGGTCCAGCAGCAGGTTGGCCTCGCGCTCGGAGGCGATCAGCGTGCGAAAGGGGCCGGGCGCCGGGCGGCGCGGGTCGTTGCGGCGCAGGAAATCGCGCGCCCGCGCCACGTCCGCCGCCGACACCGCGGTCGGCTCCGGCCAGCGCGGCGACCGCTGCACCGCCAGTGCCAGCGCCAGCAGGACGGTAGCGACCAGGATCAGGGCCGTCCAGGCGCCGGCCTTCAGGGCGACCCGCAGCGCCGCGCGCAGGCGACCGGGGCGGCGTCGGGCCTCGCTCACTCCTCCAGCAGGCTGCGCAGCATCCAGGCGGTCTGTTCGTGAACGGTGATGCGCTGCGTCAGCAGGTCGGCCGTGGGCTCGTCGCCGGCCTTGTCGACGGTGGGGAACAGCTCGCGCGCGGTGCGGGCGACGGCCTCGTGGCCTTCCTTCAGGATGCGCACCATCTCCAGCGCCTTGGGCGGCTTGGGTGGCGCGTCGGGCAGGCCGCTGAGCTTGGCGAACTGGGCATAGCTGCCCGGGGCAGGGTGGCCCAGCGAGCGGATGCGCTCGGCGACGGGGTCCACCGCGTTCCACAGCTCGGTGTACTGGGCCATGAACATCGCGTGCAGGCTGTTGAACATCGGGCCGGTGACGTTCCAGTGGAAGTTGTGCGTGGTCAGGTACAGCGTGTAGGTCTCGGCCAGCAGCTTGGACAGGCCGGCGGTGATGGCGGCGCGGTCCTTGTCGCCGATGCCGATGCTGATGGCGGGGGACGGGGTCGATTTCTTGGGCATGAGGGGGCTCCGAATGGGGACGGGCAGAGCCTAACGGATGCGTCGTGACCGCACATACCCCGAAAGAAAGTCCCGCTCGTGGAAAAAGAAAGGCTCTTTGCGCATTGGTTAGTGACGGCTCAAGCACCGACAGCCAAAGCCAAGAATGGCGCGGGTTGGCGAGGAGTTTGGGCTGACCGGTCCAGAGCGCGGAACCAGCCCAGGTAGCTGGCCAGGTAAGAACTGGCCACGCCGTTGAAGCGGCGAATCCAGTTCTTGAGCCTGGCGTGATAGGCGTTGGCGTTCTGGATGTGCCAAGCGCCCTGCACGCGCTGACCCTTGCTGAGGTTTAGCGCATGGTGTTCGACGCCCAGATGCCGGGCTGCCGCGCCCAGCGAGCCGCTGCAGTCCGTGCACAGTACGGCGTCGCAGGCCAATACCGGTGCCAGCGCTGCGAGGGTTGGCGCTTTGCCCGCGCGCTTCAGGATGAAGTCGGCCGTCGCGCCCGAGCGGTCGCGCGCCACCAGCACGGGCTCTTGTTCGTCGGACAAGCCCCGCTTGGCACCGCTACCGCCCCGGTGCCGCGCCTTGCGTGCTTGTACCCGCTGGCCCTTGCTGGAGCGCAGGAAGTAGGTCTCGTCGGCCTCAACCACGCCCTGCAGAACCTGAGCCTTCACGCCTTGGGCCAGTTGCAGGAATCGGTGACGCCAGCGGAAGGCCGTGCTGGGCGCCACCGCCAGGGTGTGGGCCGCCTGATGCACGCTCAAGCCTTGGCGCAGCACTTCGGCTTGACGCTCCCATTTCCCCTTGTGCCGAAGCCGAGCCAGCGGCGTCTGGGTCAGCGAGTTGAAGGTCCTGGCGCAGTTGCGGCACTTGTAGCGTTGCAGCCCGCTGGCGTGTCCGTTGCGAACCACGCGCTCACCTTGGCAGTGAGGGCAGACCTGCGGACGCGATTGCACCGTCTGCACGACCCGCTCGGCCTCATCGGCGTCGCTCAAGGCTCGCATCAGCTGCTGCCTTTGCACGAGTGTCAGCTTCGACGCCTCGGCCAGCATCCTCTTGAGTTCTCGGCTGCGCATCTGTGGCTCCGGATGCCCCGACCGTCGGGGCCATGTCAGCCAATGTCTTCTTGCGATGGCTCACCAAGTGAGCCATCACGAATCAATGCGCAAAGAGCCAAAAGAAAAGCCACCCGAAGGTGGCTTTTGCTGAAGACGCGAGGCGTCAGGCGCGGCGCTTGCGGCGCGAGGCGCCCAGCAGCGCCAGGCTCAGACCGGCCAGCGCGAAGCTGCCCGGTTCCGGCACGGTGGCCATCGCCGCGGCGATGAAGTCGCGGTGGATGCTGACCGGCACGAAGCCGTTGAATTCGCCGAAGCTGCTGTTCAGGAAGTCATCCACATCGCCCCAGTCGCTGCCAAAGGTCAGGCCGAACGAGGTCACGGACGCCACCAGATCGCCGATGAACTCGGGGCCACCTGAGTCGCCGCCGGCGCTGGAGACTTCATCGGCACCGAGGCCGGTGTTGCAGTACTTGCCGCTGGGCGCGATGCCAAAACCGTCGACGGCGATGTTGCAGCTGAGGTCGTTGGCCGCAGAGCCGTTGTCGAAGTCGGCCAGGTAGGTGTACTCGATCTGGCTGGCGGGTTCGCCCAGCACTTCGTCCCAGAAGCCGCCGAAGTCGGCATCGCCCAAGCGGAAGTCGTAGCGGTTGTCACCCTGGCGCAGACGGCCGGTACCCAGGTCGTCGCCGAGATCGCCGCCGACGCTGGAACGACCGCCGTAACCGGCGATGTTGTATTCCAGGCCGGTCAGGTCGCTGCCGCCGTACAGGCCGTGCGTCTTCACGCTGGAGTCCACGAAGGCATCCAGCGTCAGCACGGCGATGTCGTTCTGGTCGATGACCTGGCCGGTATAGGCCGAGTGCACGAAGTAGTTGCTGACGCCGTAGCTGAAGGTCGGCGCAGCCCAGGTGACGTTGTCGTTGTCGGCGCCGGTGTAGAAGTGCACCGTGGTGTTCACCGGGCGGGCCGCAGTGCCGTCGCTGACGCAATGCGCTGCGGTCAGGATGGAGCGCTGGTTGGACATCAGCGTGCCGGTGCAGATAAAGGCGTCGCCGTTGGCGTATTCCGTGATGATGGTGGCCACGCCGTTGTACTGCGAGCGGGGTGCGAAGTAACGTGGGTCGCCGCCAGCGGCTGCCGTTGCCGTGGACGTCACGCCCACGATGGTGCTGCTGGCGGTCCAGGACGTGCTGCCGAAGCTGCCCGAGACCGATTTGAGGCTGGCGTGTGCGCTGCCGGCGGCCAGCAGGGCGGCGGCCAATGCTGCGAAAGTCTTCTTCACGGAAATACTCCCTGGTTTGAGTTCGTTGCCGCCGGGCCGCGCGGTGGCGCGTTGGGGGCAAGGAGGAGGTGCGGGTACGAGTGCGCGACTATCGGTGGTGTTTGCGCCTGCGCTAAGCCTCACTCCCATGATCCGGGGGGAGGGTTTTGCCTCAGCTCAAACGAGCGACACCATTCAGCTCGCAGGCGTAGATCGCGTTGCGCAGCGCCGCGATGGCCTCGTAGCGCGTGAAGCTGCGCCGCCACGCCAGCACGACGCGGCGTGTCGGCACCGGCGCGCTGAACGGCACGAAGCGCAGGTGCGCCGACTTCTCGCGCGGCACCGACAGCCGCGGCACCACGGTCACGCCCATGCCGGACGCCACCATGTGCTTGATGGTCTCCAGCGACGAGCCCTCGAAGCTGCGGCGTATGCCCTCGGCATCGCTGGAGAAGCGTGCGAACTCGGGGCAGACCTCCAGCACGTGGTCGCGGAAGCAGTGGCCCGTGCCCAGCAGCAGCATGGTCTCGCGCTTGAGTTCCTCGGCGCTGATGGTGGCGCGGTCGGCCAGCGGGTGCGAGGCCGGCAGCGCGACGACGAAGGGCTCGTCGTACAGCGCCGCCGTGGCCAGGCCGGTGTCGGGGAAGGGCTCGGCCATGATGGCGCAGTCCAGCTCGCCGGTGCGCAGCATCTCCAGCAGCTTGACCGTGAAGTTCTCCTGCAGCATCAGCGGCATCTGCGGGTATTGCTCGATGGTGTGCCGCACCAGCTCCGGCAGCAGGTAGGGGCCGATGGTGTAGATGATGCCCAGCCGCAGCGCGCCGGCCAGCGGGTCCTTGCCGCGCTTGGCGATCTCCTTGATGGCGCCGGCCTGATCCAGCACCGACTGCGCCTGGCGCACGATATCCTCGCCCAGCGGCGTCACCGACACCTCGTTGCCGCCGCGCTCGAAGATCTTGATGTCCAGCTCCTCCTCCAGCTTCTTGATGGCGACCGACAGCGTCGGCTGCGACACGAAGCAGGCCTCGGCAGCACGGCCGAAATGGCGCTCGCGGGCAACGGCGACGATGTAGCGCAACTCGGTCAGGGTCATGGCGGGGCGGACGACTTCAGGAAAGGACCCGAACGCTACACTGCCGCCGCCCCACGAGGGCTCCCAGGGTTTATACGGAGAACCTCATGATTGATCGCAAGCCCATGACCTTGCCGCGGCTGGCGCAGATGCACGCCGGCGGCGAGAAGATCGCGATGCTGACCTGCTACGACGCGGCCTTCGCGAGCCTGCTGGACGAGGCCGGCGTGGACGTGCTGCTGATCGGCGACTCCCTGGGCAATGTGCTGCAGGGCCGCGGGTCCACGGCGCCGGTGAGCCTGGAGGACATGGTCTATCACACGTTCTGCGTGTCGCGCGGCCACCGCTGGGCCTGGATCGTGGCCGACCTGCCCTTCGACAGCTACCACGTCAGCAAGGAAGAGGCCTGGAAGAGCGCGGCGGCGCTGGTCAAGGCCGGCGCCCACATGGTGAAGCTGGAGGGGGGCGGCTGGACGACGGAGACGGTGCGCTTCCTCAGCGAGCGCGGCATCCCGGTCTGCGTGCATCTGGGCTTCACGCCGCAGACGGTCAACGCGCTGGGCGGCTTCAAGGTGCAGGGCCGCGACGAGGCGGGCGCGGCGCGCATGAAGCGCGAGTCGCAGGAAGCCGTCGAGGCCGGTGCGGCCATGCTGCTGTACGAGATGGTGCCGGCAGCCCTCGCCGCCGAGATCACGGCCGCGTCGCCGGTGCCCGTCATCGGCATCGGCGCGGGCGTGGGCACCTCGGGCCAGGTGCTGGTGCTGCACGACATGCTCAACATCACGCCGGGCCGCAAGCCGCGCTTCGTCAAGGACTTCATGGCCGGCAAGGACTCGGTGCTGGCGGCCGTGAAGGGCTATGTGGACGAGGTGAAGGCCGGCACCTTCCCGGTCAACGACGTGCACGGGTTCTGAGCATGCAGGTCATCCACAAGATCAGCGAACTGCGCGAGGCGCTCGCCATCCACCGCGAGCGCGGCTTCGTGCCCACCATGGGCAACCTGCACGAGGGCCATCTGCAGCTGGTGAAGCAGGCGCGCGAGCTGGTGGGCCCGGCCGGCGCGGTCGTCGCCAGCATCTTCGTGAACCGGCTGCAGTTCGCACCGCACGAGGACTTCGACACCTACCCGCGCACGCTGGCGCGCGACTGCGAGCTGCTGGAGGACGCAGGCTGCGACATCGTCTTTGCGCCCAGCGAGCAAGAGCTGTATCCCGAGCCCCAGGGCTACAAGGTGCAGCCGCCCGCCGAGCTGGCCGACATCCTGGAAGGCCACTTCCGTCCCGGCTTCTTCACCGGCGTCTGCACCGTCGTGCACAAGCTGTTCAACATCGTGCAGCCCACGCTGGCCGTGTTCGGCAAGAAGGACTACCAGCAGCTGATGGTGTTGCGCCGCATGACGGCGCAGATGGCCCTGCCCATTGCCATCCACGGCGGCGAGACGCGCCGCAGCCCGGAAGGCCTGGCGCTGTCCTCGCGCAACGGTTACCTCAGCGACGCCGAGAAGGTGGAAGCGCTGCGCCTGTCGCGCACGCTGAAGGCCTTGATCGCCCGCTGGCAGGCCGGCGAGCGCGACCTCGCGGCCATGGAGGCCAACGCCATGCAATCGCTGCGCGACGCCGGTTGGTTGCCGGATTACGTCACACTCCGGGTCCGCCACGACCTCAGTGGCGCCGTGGACGGCCAGCCGCTTGTCGCGCTGGCCGCCGCCAGACTTGGCACGACCCGTTTGATCGACAACCTAGAAGTTTGAGATGAGCCTGAACCGATTTCCTCGCCGTGCGCTGTTGGCACTGGCCACTTCCCTGGCCCTGACCGCCTGTGGTGGTGGCGGTGGCAGCAGCAGTGGCGGCGGCAGCACGCCCACGCCCGTTCCGCCCGTCACGCTGACGGTCACGCACAAGGTGCGCCTCACCACCACCCAGGGCGTCATCGAGCTGGGCCTGGACCGCACACATGCGCCCCTCAGCGTGGACAACTTCCTGAAGTACGTGAACGACGGCTTCTATACCAACACGGTGTTCCACCGCGTCATCCGCGACTTCGTCATCCAGGGCGGCGGCGTGGCCCGCAACGCCGCCGGCGCGCTGCAGGAGAAGACGCCCACCTACGGCCCCATCGCGCTGGAGAGCCGCAACGGCCTGTCCAACGTGCGCGGCACCCTCGCGATGGCCCGCACCGGCGTGCCCGACAGCGCCACCAGCCAGTTCTACATCAACACGGTGGACAACAAGGCGCTGGACTATCCCGGCACCGACGGCGTGGGCGGCTACGCCGTGTTCGGCATGGTGACGGCCGGCCTGGACGTGGTGGACAAGATCCGCGCCGTCAACACCAATGCCTCGGACGTGCCGCTGGTCGACGTGACCGTTACCGAAGCCAAGGTCATTCCCCTTCAGTAACCAACTGCGACAGCGTGTCAGCGGCAGCGGCCGCTGATGCGTTGGGCAGGCCCCCTCACATTCCGGGTGCTGCCATGCTGCGTCGCGTTGCCGTTCTGCTGTCCGTCCTGACCCTGGCCGCCTGCGGTGGCGGGGGCTATGTGGAGATCGGCGGCGGCGGCGGAGGTGGGGGCGGCGGCTCGCCCGGCCCGCGCCCCAATCCCAACCCCAATCCGCCCACGCTGTCCTGCAGCGCGGCCGGCCTGGCCGCGTCGGCGGCTTCGCAGTGGGGCACGGTCTGCATGCTGACCAGCAGCGGCGAGATCGTCGTTGAGCTGTACGACAGCTATGCGCCGCAGACGGTGGCCAACTTCTACAAGTACGTCGCCGCCGGCTTCTACGCCAACACGCTGATCCACCGCGTGGACCGCGACTTCGTCGTGCAGGGCGGGGGCTATCGCAGCGGCATGGTGGAGAAGGCGCCGCTGTATGCGCCCATCAAGCTGGAGAGCAACAACAACCTCTCCAACCTGCGCGGCACCATCGCCATGGCCCGCCGCAGCGACGCCGACTCGGCCACCAGCCAGTTCTTCTTCAACGTGGTGGACAACACCGGGCTGGACTACCAGAGCGCCGCCAACCCCGGCTATGCCGTGTTCGGCCGCATCATCTCGGGCCTGAACACGCTGGATGCGATCAACATCGTGCCGGTCTACCGCTACAGCCAGACGGACCTGCAGCCGCAGACGGAGGTGCTGGTCTACTGGGCGCAGCGGCTGAAGTAGGCCGCCATCCGCCCCGCCGGCTGGCCGTTCGTCCCGGCGACGCGCCGTTCGTCATCCGGCCTCGGGTTGCAGCCCCGAACGTCGGCAACATGCGCTCCATCACAAATCTGGATGGAGACAAGCATGAGCACCCGCAAGCGTTCCTGGATGGGCCTGTTCGGCGCCGCGGTGGGCATCCTCACCGCGCTGTACGTCGGCAAGGGTCACGCCGCGCCCGCCGAGTTCCGCGACCTGCGCGTGGAGGTGGTGGGCCAGGGCCGGCCGGTGCTGATGATCCCGGGCCTGAACAGCGCCGCCGGCGTCTGGACCGAGACCTGTGCCGCGCTGCAGCCCGGCGTGCAATGCCACATCGTGCAGCTGCCCGGCTTTGCAGGCGTGCCGGCCGTTGCCACCGAGCACTTCCAGACCGCCATGCGCGACCGCCTGCTGGCCTACCTGGACGACCGCCGACTGGAGCAGCCCGCCGTCATCGGCCACAGCCTGGGCGGTGCGCTGGCGCTGCAGATGGCGGCCGAGCGGCCGGGCCGCATCGCGCGCCTGGTCGTCGTCGACTCGCTGCCCTTCCTGGCCGGCCTGCGCGGCATGACGCCCGAGCAGGCGAAAGGCATGGCCGCCGGCATGCGCCAGCAGATGCTGGCCGCGTCCAAGGAGCAATGGGAGGCCGGCACCCGCCAGGGCGCCGGCGGCATGAGCCGCAACCCTGCCAACACCGAGCGCGTCGTCGCCTGGGGCCTGGCCAGCGATCGCGCCACGACGGCGCAGGCCATGTCCGAGCTGTGGGGCGAAGACCTGCGCCCCCTGCTGCCCAAGGTCACCGCGCCCACGCTGGTGCTGGGCGCCTGGGCCGCCTACGAGCCCATGGGGTCCACGCTGGACGGCACGAAGAAGGTCTTCGAGACCCAGTACGCCGGCCTGAGCGGCGTGAAGGTGTCCATGAGCCAGCGCGGCTACCACTTCCTCATGTGGGACGATGCCGACTGGCTGGTCGGCGAGGTCAAGGGCTTCCTGGCCGCCCGCTGATCGACCCGGGGAGGGGCATGAACACGCGCAGGCGCGCCGCGCTGCAGGCGGTGCTGTGGGGCGGCTATGTCGCCATCTCGCTGGCCATGGTGGCGAGCTTCCAGCGGCTGAACGGATCGCTGGTCTTCGTCATGGTCTGTGTGGGTGTCTTGCTGTGGGTGGCCAGCGAGGGCCTGCGCGGCCTGGCGCTGTGGCAGCGCTGGCTGGACCGCTCGCCGCGCTCGCTGCTGTTCTGCGTGGTCTTCATGCCGCCGGTCTTTGCGGTGCTGGTGCAGCTGGCGCTGCTGGTCATCAACAAGACCGGCGTCGCACTGGGCTGGTTGAGCTTTCCACCCGGCACGCCGCAGGGCTGGGGCGTGCTGGCGGGCTACACCGCCAACACCAGCATCATGCTGTGGCTGTGGCTGAGCGCCTGGGTGGGCGTGCAGCTGCTGACGCGCTGGCGCCAGGGCGAGATTGCCAAGTGGCAGGCCGAGGCCGCCGCCCGCGCGCTGGAGCTGCAGGTGCTGCGCGCCCAGATCAACCCACATTTCCTGTTCAACGCGCTGAACAACCTGCGCGCCCTGGTCAACGAAGACCCGGCCCGCGCCCGCGAGATGCTGACGCGCTTGTCCAACACGCTGCGCCACACGCTGACCCACAGCAGCCGCGAGCGCGTGCCGCTGGCCGACGAGCTGGCCGTCGTGCGCGACTACATCGCGCTGGAGCAACTGCACCACGAGGAGCGGCTGCGCGTGGATTGGCAGGTCGATCCCGCCGCCGCCGGCGCCAGCGTGCCGCCCATGCTGCTGCAGCTGTTGGTGGAGAACGCCATCAAGCACGGCATCGCCCGCACCGCCGGCGGTGGCGTCGTCAGCATCACCATCCGCCGTCAGGGCGCGCTGCTGACCCTGGTCGTGTCCAATCCCGGTCGCTGGGCGCCGGGCAGCTCCGACGGCACCGGCCTGGGGCTGGCCAACCTGCGCGAGCGCCTGGCCCGCAGCGGTGGCGACGGCGCGGCCTGCCGCATCGACACCGACGGCGGGCGCGTCACCGTGACCGTCACCGTGGACCTGAACGCCGCATGAAGATCTTCATCGTCGAGGACTCGCGCCTGGCCCGCCAGGAGCTGCGCACGCTGCTGGCCGCCATCCCCGATGCCGACATCGTCGGCGAGGCCGCCGAGCTCAGCGCCGCGCGTGACGCCATCGAGCAGCTGGCGCCCGAGCTGCTGCTGCTGGACGTGGAGCTGCCCGGCGCCACCGGCTTCGACTTGCTGGACCAGCTGGCGCATGTGCCGCTGGTCGTCTTCACGACCGCCTACGACCAGCATGCGCTGGCCGCCTTCGAGCGCAACGCGCTGGACTACCTGCTCAAGCCCATCGAGCCACAGCGGCTGGAGGCGGCGCTGGCCAAGGCGCGCGACCGGCTGCGGTCCGCGCCTGCTGTGGCCGCGGGCGCGGCAGCGCTGAAGGGCGCGGACGACATGGTCTTTCTGCGCGACGGCGAGCGCTGCTGGTTCGTGCGGCTGGGCGATGTCGCCGGCTTCGAGGCCTGCGGCAACTACGCCCAGGCCTGGTTCGACGGCCAGCGCCCGCTGATCAACCGCACGCTGACCAGCCTGGAGGAGAAGCTGGACCCGCAGCTCTTCTTCCGCGCCAGTCGCAGCCACCTCATCAACCTGCGCTGCATCCAGGCCATCGCGCCGTCCAGCAGCGACGGCTATCGCGTCACGCTGCGTGACGGCCACCAGGTCGAGGTGTCGCGCCGCCAGGCCAAGCTGCTGCGGGAGAGGCTGGAGCTGTAGCAGACTCCCGCCATGACCGCCGCCACCGCACCCATCCGCCGCATCGCCATCACCACCGGGGGCGGCGACGCGCCCGGCCTGAACGCCGTCACCTGCGCCGTCACGCGCGCCGCGCTGCTGCGCGGCTGGGACTGCATCGGCATCCGCGACGGCTACGACGGCCTGCTGCGCCCCGAGCGCTACCGCGACGGCGGCTGCCTGGCGCTGACGGCCGAGCGCGTCGACGGCATCGCCAGCCTGGGCGGCACGCTGCTGGGCTCCACCAACAAGGGCGACCCCTTCGCGTACCCCACGCTTCAGGCCGACGGCAGCCTGCAGCTGCAGGACCGCTCGCAGGACCTGCTGGACGCGCTGGCTCGCGAGGGCGTGGACGCGCTGGTGGCCGTGGGTGGCGACGGGTCGCTGGCCATCGCGCACCGGCTGGCGCAGCGCGGCCTGCGCGTGGTGGGCGTGCCTAAGACCATAGACAACGACCTGGACCGCACCGTCGTCACCTTCGGTTTCGACACCGCCGTGGCCTTCGCCAGCGAGTGCATCGACCGGCTGCACACCACTGCGGCCAGTCACCACCGCATCATCGTGGTCGAGGTCATGGGCCGCTACGCCGGCTGGATCGCGCTGCATGCCGGCCTGGCCGGCGGGGCGCATGCCATCCTGCTGCCCGAGCTGCCCTTCGACCTGGCGCCGGTGGCCGAGCTGGTGGCGCGCCGCGACGCGCGGGGCCAGTGCTATTCCATCGTGGTGGTCGCCGAGGGCGCGCTGCCGCGCGGCGGCCAGCGCGCGCTGCTGGCGCCGGCCGAGGCCGGCCATGCCGAGCGGCTGGGCGGCATCGGCGAGCAGGTGAGCCAGTCACTCGGGCGCCTGACGGGCAAGGACGCGCGCTGCGTGGTGCTGGGTCACTTGTTGCGCGGCGGCAGCCCCACGGCCTTCGACCGCGTCGTGTCGCTGCGCTTTGGCGCGGCGGCGGTGCGCGCGCTGGCCGACGGGCTGGACGACGTCATGGTCGCGCTGGACGGCCACCGCGTCGTGCCCGTGCCGCTGGCCGAGGTGGCCGGCCGCATGAAGGCCGTGCCGCTGGACGGCGACACGCTGGCCACGGCGCGCGACTTGGGGCTCTGCCTGGGCGACTGAATGCCGCGGGTCCGAGCGGGGTGCAGTCTGTCCCTGCCGATCTGCAGCCCGTCGCCCGTGTGGCCGGACCGGCGCGTTTTCCGGCGAGGATGCGGACCTGTTCAACACCTGACCCCGAGAATCCGAATGAACCGTTTTGCTGCCTTCGCCGTTTCGCTGACCGCCGCCGCCCTGCTGAGCGCCTGCGTCTTCGCCCCGCCGGCCGGTTCGATCCCGGCGGACACCAACGCCATCGCCAAGATGAGCGAGAGCGCCGTCGCCACCTGCGGCGCCGGCAACGTCAGGGAAGTCAACGCCAAGAGCTTCAGCTGCAAGTGAGCCTAGGCTTTTAGGAACTCCGCCTTCGTCCCGAGCCAGCGCGCGACCTGACGTCGCGCGGCCTCGGGATGCTCGTCCAGCAGCCATGGCGCCAGCTCGCGGGCGGCCACCAGCAGCGGCGCATCCTCCTGCAGGTCCGCAAACCGCAGCAGCTCGGCGCCGCTCTGGCGCGAACCCATGAACTCGCCCGGCCCGCGGATGTCCAGGTCGCGCCTCGCGATCTCGAAGCCGTCGGTCGTTTCGGCCATGGCCTTCAGCCGCGACTTGCCGGTGTCGGACAGCGGCGGGCTGTAGATCAGCACGCAAACACTCGCCTTCGACCCCCGACCCACCCGGCCGCGCAGCTGGTGCAGCTGGGCCAGGCCGAAGCGCTCGGCATGCTCGATGACCATCAGGCTGGCATTGGGCACGTCCACGCCGACCTCGATGACCGTCGTCGCCACCAGCACGCTCATCGCGCCGCTGGAGAACTGCGCCATCACGGCCGCCTTGTCGGCCGGCGACATGCGGCCGTGCAGCAGGCCCACCGCCGTGCCGGCAAGCGTCTCGCTCAGCTCGGCGTGCGTCTCGGTGGCGTTGCGCAGGTCCACCGCCTCGCTCTCCTCGACCAGCGGGCAGACCCAGTAGACCTGCGCCCCGTCCGCCACCGCCATGCGGATCTTGTCGATCACGTCGTGGCGCTTGGACTCGGTGAACACCTTGGTCACGATGGGGCTGCGGCCCGGCGGCAGCTCGTCGATGGTGGACACGTCCAGGTCGGCGAAGTAGGTCATCGCCAACGTCCGTGGAATCGGTGTCGCACTCATCATCAGCATGTGCGGCTCCAGGTCCATCGCCTTCAGCTTGTTGCGCAACGCCAGCCGCTGCGCCACGCCGAAGCGGTGCTGCTCGTCGATGACGGCCAGGCCCAGCTTCGCAAACTTGACCTTGTCCTCGATGACGGCATGCGTGCCGACGATGAGCTGGGCCTCGCCCGACGCGGCGGCGTCCAGCATCTTCTGCCGCGCCTTGCCCTTCACGCTGCCGGTGATCCACGCGACCTTCAACCCCAGCGGCTCCAGCCAGCCGATGAGCTTGCGGAAATGCTGCTCGGCCAGGATCTCGGTGGGCGCCATCAGCGCGCACTGCCAGCCGGCGTCGATCGCCACCGCCGCGGCCAGCGCGGCCACGACCGTCTTGCCCGAGCCCACGTCGCCCTGCAGCAGCCGGTGCGTGGGCTGGGGGCGGGCCAGGTCCTGCGCGATCTCCTCGGACACACGCTGCTGGGCGGCGGTCAGCTGGAAGGGCAGCGCCGCCAGCAGCTTCTCGTGCAGGCCGCCGGGCCGCCCGCGCAGCGCGGGCGCCACCAGCAGCGCCCGCTCGCGCTGGGCCTGCAGCTGCGACAGCTGCTGGGCCAGCAGCTCTTCGAACTTGAGCCGGTGCCAGGCGGGGTGGTGGTGCTCGTGCAGCGCGTCCTGCGAGGCGCTGGGCGGCGGGTGGTGCAGGTAGGTCAGCGCCTCCTTCAGCGTGGGCAGACCCTGCGGCACCACGCCCGGCGGCAGGATCTCGCGCAGGTCCGCCCGCGCCAACCCCGACGCCACCGCCTTGCGCAGATAGGCCTGCGGCAGCTGCGCCGAGGCCGGGTAGACAGGAGTGAGGGACGCGGCCAGCGGCGTGTCCTCGTCCACCACCTTGACGACTGGGTGCACCATCTCGCGGCCGAAGAAGCCGATGCGCGCCTCGCCGCGCACGCGCAGCCGGGTGGCCGCGGACATCTGCTTCTGCTGCGACGGGTAGAAGTGCAGGAACCTCAGCAGCAGCGTGCCGGACTCGTCCTTCACGCGCACCAGCAGCTGGCGTCGGCTGCGCAGCTCCACCTGGCAGTCCACCACCACGCCCTCCACCTGCGCCGGCTCGTTGTCGCGCAGCGCGGCGATGGGGGTGATGCGGGTCTCGTCCTCGTAGCGCAGCGGCAGGTGCAGGGCCAGGTCGATGTCGCGCACCAGGCCCAGCTTCTCCATCGCCTTCTGGGGCGCGGATTTGGGTTTGTCCTGGGGCGGGGGCGGCGCGGTCATGGCCGGCATTCTGGCGGCATGGAATAGTGGACGGCCCTCGCGTGTTTACCGTCATGTCACCTTCCTTTGCGAGAACCGACATGCAGCTCCGCCTTCTCCCGCTGGCCGCCGCCCTCCTGCTGGGCGCCTGCGCCTCCGCGCCGCCGGCGCCCGCCACCGCCAGCAACGGCGCCCTCGTGGGCGCCAACGGCATGGCGCTCTACACCTTCGACAAGGACATGGCCGGCAGCGGCAAGAGCGTCTGCAACGGCCCCTGCGCCGCCAACTGGCCGCCGCTGGCGGCCGCGGCCGATGCCTCGGCCCGCGGTGACTGGAGCGTCGTCACGCGCGACGACGGCAGCCGCCAGTGGGCTTACAAGGGCAAGCCGCTGTACTTCTGGATCAAGGACCAGAAGCCCGGCGACCGCAGCGGCGACGGCTTCAACAAGGTCTGGCAGCTGGCCCGGCCCTGAACATGCACCCCTCGCCTGGTCTTGCCCCGCTGAACGCGGGCCATCCCAGTCGGCCCCCCGCGGGGGCGGCGATGCTTGGCGGCTCGACCGCCAAGCACATCGCCAGCGCGGGCCGGCTTGGGGGCGGCCCTGCGCTCGGCCCGCAATAGTCGAAGCTTCCCATGGCCGTCGAACAGCTGCTTGCCCACATCCCGGCGCTGCGCCGGTATGCGCGGCTGCTGACCGGCGACGCCACGCGGGCCGACGACCTCGTGCAGGACACGCTGGAGCGCGCCTGCCGCAAATGGAGCCTGTGGCGCCCGGGCACCTCGCTGCGGCCCTGGGTGCTGTCCATCATGCACAACCTGCACCTCAACCAGCTGCGCGACTGGCATCTGGACGACGGCCACGTGCCGCTGGACGAGCAGCCCGACCGCGCCGATGGCGCGGTGCCGGCCGACGAGCGGCTGGACCTGGAGCAGGCGCTGGCGGCCCTGCCCGCCGGCCAGCGCGCGGTGCTGCTGCTGGTGACCGTCGAGGAGTACACCTATGCCGAGGCCGCCGACATCCTGGGCGTGCCCATCGGCACCGTCATGTCGCGCCTGCACCGCGGGCGCGAGGCCCTGCGGCAACGGCTGGCGCCCGCCGCCCCGCCCTCGGGCGCGCAGATCGTGAACCTGGCGCGGATGAAGCGATGAGCCAAGACCCCCATCCCCAGCCGCTGCCGCCGGACGAGGCGCAGCTGCATGCCTTCGTCGACGGCCAGCTGCCACTGGAGCTGCGCGTGGCCGTGCTGGAGCGGCTCGGCAGCGATCCCGCCGCCTCGGCCCGCGTCGCGCAATGGCAGGCCCAGCGCCAGGCGCTGCGCGGCCTGGCCCGCGACTGGCCGCTGGACGAGACGCCGCCCGAGCTGAGCGGCATCGTGCGGCGCGCCGCGGC
>DASWWC010000326.1:0-5747 GCA_036401055.1 Roseateles sp. | reverse complement strand
CGGAAGACGTCACCGAAGGCTCCAGCAAGGCCGACGCGGGTGCCAGCATCGCCGTCGTGCCGCTGGCCATCCCTCTGCTGACCGGCCCGGCCACCATCTCGACGATGGTGATCTATGCCGACAAGACCCGGCACTGGTGGGAACTGGCCGTGCTGTGCGGCTACGGCGTGGTCGTGGGACTGGTCACCTTCCTCACGTTCTCGGCCAGCAGCAAGATCGCCAAGGTGCTCGGCCAGACCGGCATCAACATCATGACGCGGCTGATGGGCCTCATCCTCGCCGCGCTGGCCGTGGAGCTGCTGTCCGACGGCCTCATCAAGCTCTTCCCCGTGCTGGCCGCGAGGACGGTGGGATGAACACGCTCTTCGGCCTGCCGCCGGTCTGGATGGCGCCCATGGCCGGCGAGGCGGCCAGCGGTGCCCTGGTCGCCGCCGTCAGCGCCGGCGGCGGCTTCGGCCAGCTGGGCGCGGCCTATCTGGCGCCAGCGCGCATCGCCGAGATCGCGGCCGACATTCGCACCCGCACTGACCGGCCCTTCGGCATCAACCTGTTCTGCCCGCAGCCCTGGCTGCGCGACGACGTAGCCTTGGACACCTACCTCGCCCGCCTTGCCGGCTGGCATGCCGAGCTGGGTCTGCCGGCGCCTGCCCGGCCCGAGCGCTACGAGGAAGACTTCGACGCCCAGTTGGCGGCCACCGTCGCCGCCAGACCGGCCATCATCAGCTTCGTCATGGGCGACCCCGGGGTGGCACGGGTGGCGGCATTGAAGGCGCAGGGGTTCACCGTCGTCGGCACCGCCACACAGGTCGCCGAAGGGCGGCTGCTGCAAGCCAGCGGCGTCGATGCCGTCGTCGCCCAGGGCTACGAGGCAGGCGGCCACCGCGGCGGCTTCCTCGGCACGCCGGAAGGCGCGCTGATTGGCACCATGGCCCTCGTTCCCCTGCTTGTCGACGCGCTGGACATTCCCGTCATCGCCGCCGGCGGGATCGCCGATGCCCGGGGTGTCGCAGCGGCGCAGGCGCTGGGCGCCAGCGCGGTGACGGCGGGCACGGCCTTTCTGCTCGTCGACGAATGCCCGCTGTCGCCCGCCTACCGCACGGCGCTGCTGGCCGCTCAGGACACCGACTCGACGCTGACGCGGGCCTTCTCCGGCCGCCTGGCCCGTGGCGTGGCCAACCGCGTCACGCGCGAGCTGGAGGGCACGCCCCTACCCGACTTCCCTCAGCCCAATGCCGCCAGCCGGGCCATGCGCCAGGCCGCCGCCAAGGCCGGCCGGGCTGACTTCATCAGCCTCTGGGCCGGCCAGGCCCTGCCGCTCAGCCGCTCGCCGGGCTCGGCGGCGCAGCTGGTGGCCGCGTTGACACAGGGCTGGCGCGCTTGATCCTGCTGCTGGAAGACGACCCCGCCATCGCGGACACGGTGGTGTTCGCGTTGCACCGCGACGGTTTCGCGGTCGAGCACCGCGTCTGGCTGTCGGAGGCGCGCGAGCGGCTGCGCGCCGCGCCGCCACCAGAGCTGCTCATCCTCGACATCGGCCTGCCCGACGGCCATGGCCTGGACCTGTGCCGCGAGCTGCGCGGCGGGCCGCTCTCCCGACTGCCGATCATCGTGCTCAGCGCGCGCAGCGAAGAGATGGACCGCGTGCTCGGTCTGGAACTGGGCGCCGACGACTACCTCGCCAAGCCCTTCAGCCCCCGCGAGCTGGTGGCCCGCGTGCGCGCCCTGCTCCGTCGCGCCCAGGCCGCACCGCCGGCGACGGCGGGCTTCACAGTGGATGGCGCGCGCGTGAGCCTGGACGGCGTGCCGCTGCACCTCACCAAGCTGGAGCTCGGGCTGCTGACGCATCTGCTGCGCGCGCCGCAGCGCATCCACAGTCGCGACACGCTGCTGGACGCGGTCTGGGGCAGCAACGCCGAGAGCACGGACCGCACCGTGGACACCCACATCAAGACGCTGCGCGCCAAGCTGCGCGAGGCCGCACCCGCGCGCGACCCGATCAAGACGCACCGCGGCCTTGGCTACTCCCTGGAGCCCTAGCCGATGAGACTCGGGCTCAGGGTCTTCTTCGGCTTCTTCCTGATCGCCGGCCTCAGCGCGGTGCTGCTGCTCAAGGTCTTCCTGGCCGAGGTCAAGCCCAGCGTGCGCGAAGTCATGGAAGACCTGATGGTGGACACGGCCCATCTGCTGGCCGAGGCGGCCGTGGACGAGCTGGCCGCCGGCGGCGCCCGGCCCGACGGGCGGCTCGCCGCCCAGCTGCAGCGTTATGCCCAGCGCGACGTAGACGTGATGATCTGGGGCCTGCGCAAGCAGAACCTCGACCTGCGCATCTACGTGACCGACGAGACCGGCCGCGTGGTGCTCGACTCCGGCCAGCCCTCGGCCGTCGGGCAGGACTACTCGCAATGGCGCGACGTGGCACTGACACTGCGCGGCGACTATGGCGCGCGCTCCTCGCGCGGCTACCTGGCCGACGACCGCAGCACCGTGCTCGTCGTGGCCGCACCGGTGCTGAAGGACGGCCGCACCCTGGGGGTCGTCAGCGTCGCCAAGCCGGTGGCCAGCGTGCAGCGCTTCATCGACCGCGCCGAGCGGCGCGTGTTCTGGGCCGGCGCCGCGCTGCTGGCGGCCAGCCTGGTCATCGGTGTCGCGGTGACGCTGTGGCTGGTGGCCTCGGTGCGGCGCCTGCGCCGCTACGCCCAGCAGGCCCAGGCCGGCCAGGCCATTGCGCCACCCGCCATGCCCGGCGAACTGGGCGACCTGGCTCATGCGATGGACGACATGCGTCGCAGGCTGGAGGGGCGCGAGCAACTCGAGCACGACGTGCGTGCGCTGACGCACGAGCTCAAGAGCCCGTTGGCTGCATTGCGCGCCAGCGGCGAGCTGCTCCAGGACGAACTGCCCGCCGCCGACCGCCAGCGCTTTGCCGCCCAGGTGCTGGACCAGACCGCGCGGCTGCAGACGCTGGTTGAACGGGTGCTGGCGCTGTCACAGCTGGAGGCGCAGGTCGGGCTGGGCGAACACCAGCGCGTGGTTCTGGCCGACTGGGCCGAGGCGCAGCTGGAGCGTCAGGCGCCGCGGCTGGCGCAACAGAACCTGCGCGTCGTGTGGACCGCCCGCGAGGGCGTGGCCGTGGACGCCGACACGACGTTGCTGGAGCTGGCCTTCGGCAATCTGCTCGTCAACGCCATCGACTTCGCGCCCGCCGGCTCGACACTGGAATTCGGCGTCAGCACGACGCCCACCAGCGTGCGCCTGGCGCTGCGCGACCACGGCCCCGGCGTGCCGCCGGCCGCCTTCTCGCAGTTGGGCAAGCGCTTTTTCTCAACGGCGCGGCCGGGCAGCCTCGTCAAGGGCTCGGGCCTGGGGCTGGCCATCGCGAGGCGCGTGGCCGAGCTGCATGGTGGGCGGCTGACTTTCGAGGCGGCGCAGCCAGGACTGCGGGTGACGCTGATCCTGCCGCGCTGACTTCACCTTCGCTTCACGCACTTCGTCGTCTCCTCACCGCTGCTGGCGATGCTGGCGGCATGAAGCTCAACCCCACCTTTGCCAAGCTGGCCATCCTGGCCATCGTCACCCTGCTGCTGTGCGTCGTGCTCGGCCAGATCGGCGGACTCGCCCGCGAACGCCAGGCCCATCAGCGCGAGGCCGCGCGCGGCGTTGAAGAGTCGCTTGCCGGGCCGCAGACCCTGCTCGGCCCGCTGCTGATGCGCAACTGCAAGGAGACCTGGGCGGCCTACAAAGACGGCGTCCAGAGCCGCAACTTCACGCTGCTGCTGCCGCCTTCGCAGCTGCAGATCAGCGGCGGCCTCAGCCCCGAGCCCCGCTACCGCGGCCTGTTCAAGATCAACACCTACGCCGGCAAGCTGTCCGTCGCCGCACGCTGGGACACCCTGCCGCCGCTGACACCGCGCCCGGAGAACACAGGCGGCCAGGTCGAGTGCGGCGACCTGGTCGTGATGTTCTCGGCCAGCGATGCCCGTGGCCTGCGCAACGTCGAACTCAAGCGGGACAACGCGGCCCTGATCGTCCGGCCCGGCACGGGCAATCCCAACTACCCCAGCGGCCTGCACGCCCGCCTGGAGGCGCCGCTGCCGGGCGAACCCCTGGCCGTGACCCTCGGCATCGAGCTTGTGGGCACCGGCGGCCTGGCGGTCGTGCCGGCGGCGGGCAACACCTCGGTGAGGCTGGAATCCAGCTGGCGCCACCCGAGCTTCGGCGGGCGCTTCCTGCCCGCGGAGCGCCAGGTGGGCGTCAGCGGCTTCGCGGCACGCTGGCAGGTCAGCGAGCTGTCCAGCAGCGCCGCGGCCGACGTGGTCGCGGGCCAAAAGAACCTGGACACGCTGGCCGTCGGGCTGATCGACCCCGTGAACCCCTACGTCATGAGCGACCGCGCCATCAAGTACGGCCTCATCTTCATCGCCCTCACCTTCGTCACCGTCGGCCTGACCGAGCTGCTGACCGGCCGGCGCGTGCACCCCGTGCAGTATTTGCTTGTCGGCATGGCACTCAGCTTGTTCTTCCTGCTGCTGCTCAGCCTGTCGGAGCATCTGCCCTTCTTGAAGGCCTATCTGATCGCGGCCGGCGCGGCGGCGCTGGTGCTGACGCAGTACGCCGCGGCCATGCTCGGCGGCTGGCTGCGCGGCGCGGCCTTCGGCGGCGGCATCGCATTGCTCTACGGCGCCCTCTACATGCTGCTGAGCCGGGAGCAGACGGCCCTGGTCATCGGCGCCGTGCTGCTGTTCGCCGTGCTGGCGGTCGTGATGACGCTCACGCGCAAGCTGGACTGGTACCGCCTGGGCGGCGCAGCGGACGAAGCGTGAATTACCCTAGGGGCTGCATCCCTCCCTGGCACGCCCCGTTAGCGCTCCTCATGTCCCAACAAGGTTTCGACTACATCATCGTGGGCGCCGGCACCGCCGGCTGCCTGCTGGCGAACCGCCTCAGCGGCATGCGCGGCAAGCGTGTGCTGCTCATCGAGGCGGGCGGCAAGGACGATTACCACTGGATCCACATCCCCGTCGGATACCTCTACTGCATCGGCAACCCGCGCACCGACTGGTGCTTCAACACCGAGGCCGAGGCGGGCCTGAACGGCCGTAGCCTGCGCTACCCGCGCGGCAAGGTGCTGGGCGGCAGCTCCAGCATCAACGGCATGATCTACATGCGCGGCCAGAGCCGCGACTACGAGCACTGGGCCGACGCCACGGGCGACGACACCTGGCGCTGGGAGCGCGTGCTGCGCGCCTTCCGCCGCCACGAGAACCACTGGCGCCTGGACAACCCCAAGACCGCTCCCGAGGGATTTGCCGCCGTTCACGGCCACAAGGGCGAGTGGCGCGTCGAGCAGCAGCGCCTGCGCTGGCCCATCCTCGACGCCTTCGCCGCCGCCGCGGCCCAGGCTGGCATCCCGGCCACGAGCGACTTCAACGCCGGCAACAACGAGGGCGTGGGCTATTTCGAGGTCAACCAGCGCAAGGGCCTGCGTTGGAACGCGGCCAAGGCCTTCCTGCGGCCGACGGCCCTGGGCCGGCCCAACTTCGAGCTGTGGACCGGCGCGCAGGTACGCAAGCTGCGCCTGCTGCGCGACGACACGGGGCTGCGCTGCTGCGGCGTCGAGGTGCTGACGCCGCACGGCGTCGAGCAGCCATGGCTCAACGTCGGCGGTGAAGTCATCCTCGCGGCGGGCGCCATAGGCTCGCCGCAGATCCTGCAGCTCTCCGGCCTGGGCCCCGGCGCGCTGCTGCAGG
>DASWWC010000325.1:0-11671 GCA_036401055.1 Roseateles sp. | reverse complement strand
CAGCGCGGCGCGGGCGACGGGTCGCCCGGCGACGCAAAGCCGCCCCGCGCGACGGCCTCGCGCAGCAGCGCGCAGCCCTGCGCCAGCGGCAGCGCGAAGTCCTTGATGGAATCGCTACCCACCGTCGCCTTCACGCGGCCGATGTCGTTCGTGCCCGGCAGCTTCACGGCCACAGCATCCCAGCCCACGCCCAGCTCGGCGCAGGCGATCTGCTTGAGCCCGGTCAGGATGCCCTGGCCCATCTCCACGCGGGGCAGCCACAGCGTGTAGCGGCCGCCCCCATCGTGGCGTATCCAGCCCAGCGCGTCGTCCAGGCTGGGCGCCGGGCGCTTCGGGATGACCGGCAACGCGCAGCCGCTGAACAGCGCCACGGTCAGACTGGCGAGCACGCCACGGCGGGTCAGCGCGGCGCTCATCTCCGCCCCTGGATCAACACGCCACGGATGCGCTGCTGCGTGCCGCAGCGACACAGGTTGCCGCTCATCGCCGCCGCGCAGGCGGCCTCGTCGGGCGCGGGGTTCTGCCGCAGCAGCGCCGCGGCGCTCATCAACTGGCCGGCCTGGCAGTAGCCGCATTGGGGCACCTGCTCATCCAGCCAGGCCTGCTGCAGCGGGTGCCATGTGCCGTCGGCCACCGCCAGACCTTCGACGGTCGTCAGCTCATGCCCGACCGCCGCGGCGACCGGCAGCACGCAGCTGCGCGTGGCGGCGCCGTCCAGCAGCACCGTGCAGGCGCCGCACAAGCCCATGCCGCAGCCGAACTTGGCGCCCACCAGGCCCAGGTGCTCGCGCAGCACGTGCAGCAGCCGCTCGTCCTGCCATTCCGGCGCCACGGCATGCGGCCGGCCATTGATCCGAAGTTCCATCGCCACTCCTTGCTGAAGTGGCCGGAAGCATCGTCAACGGCGGCGGGGCGGTATAGAAGAATTGCGCCAGCTACTGCCTCAACCCGCGCAACCGCTGCCCGCCCTGCAGCAGCACGGCCGCGACGACACGCTGGTCGGCATCGCGCTCGAACTCGACGACGGCGCCCACCGCCTTGATCGCTATGCGGTCGGTACCCGTCACCTCGGCCGCGATGGCCGGCTGGCCGCTGCCCTGCACCATCAGCGCCCCCGCGCGCTCGAACACCTTCAGGCTGAACTGAGGCGCCAGCTGGAACTCGCCGGCCCAGTCCTTCCAGGCCGGGTTGTTGATGGTGGGCGGCGCCTCCACCAGGCCCACACGGCGGGCCTGCGTCACGCCGCCGCCCTGCTGCCAGGCGAAGCGCGCGACCGGCTGGTCATCCGCGGGCGGCTCGGGGCGCAGCAGCGCCGACAGACCCAGCGGGTAGAAGTCGCCGCGGCTGTCGTGGCGCAGCTCCAAGGCGGGCTGGCCGGGCACCTGGGCCAGCAGCCGGCCGTCGGCCTCCCAGATCTTCAGGCGCACGGGGCCCAGCTCGTAGTCGCCGGCCAGCGCCCGGCGCAGCGCGGCCGGCGCCTCGACGGCACGGCGCGGCTGCAGCGGCATGTCCAGGCCCAGCAGCGCGAAACCGATGTCGCCCAGGCCGCCCAGGTCGGTCAGCGCGGTGTCGGCCAGCACGACGACGGCACGTTGCGCGCCGGGTTCCAGCGCCACCAGCGACGAGAAGCCGCCGGTGCCGCCTTCATGCATGACCAGCTCGCGCCCCTGCACGCGGCGCAGCAACCAGTTCATGCCGTAGCCCTGGGCCAGCGGCTGCTGGCTGCGGCGCAGTGACACCACCTGCGCCGGCGGGCCGTCGCCCAGCTGTGCGCGGGCGTAGCGCACCATGTCGTCCAGCGTGGCCTTGACCATGCCGATGCCGGCCAGGTTGGTGGCGATGGTCCAGGCCGGCGCGGGCTTGCCGTCAGGCAAATGGCCCTGCGCGGGCGCGGCTCCCAGGGGCTTGGCGACATGGGCCGTGGCCATGCCCAGCGGCTGGAACAGCTGCCCGCGCAGCGCGGCCTCCAGGTCGCCACCCAGGCTGCGCGCCACGGCCAGCGACAACACCATCATGCCGAAGTTGGAGTACGCAGCCTGGCTGCCAATGGGGAACACGAGCGCCGTTTTGCCCAGCGACGCGAGCAGGCCGGCCTCGGTCAGCCGCGCATAGGGGTCGGCTTGCGTGCCGCCCTGCATGTCGGCCGGCAGCGGCGGCAGGCCGCTGGTGTGGGTCAGCAGGTCGCGCACGAGGATCTGGCGCTCGCCCTGGCGCGGCACGACCGTGCCCTCGGGCAGGTGGCGGGCGATGGCGTCGTCCAGCGACCAGCGGCCGGCGTCCACCAACCCGGCGACCAGCGCCGCGGTCATCGTCTTGGTGACCGAGCCGATCTCGAAGGCGGCGCCCGCCGGCGGCGGGCCGTCGGTGCGCGTGCCGGCGCAGCGGCTGGCGCGCCAGACCTTGCCGGGCTCGATGACGGCGGCCTGCACGCAGGCGCCAGTGCGGTCGCCGTCGAAGCGGGCGGCCAACAGGCGTTCGACGCCGGCGTCGCTGCTCGCGGCATGCAGCAGCGGGGACAGGGCCAGCAGCGTGCCAGCCAGGGTGATGCGCTTCATGGGGTCTCCTCGGTCAGTTGATCCAGGGCTTCGATCTCGCGCTGCAGGCGGCGCGCCGCAAGCCGGTTGATCCACACCACGCCAGCCATCACGGCCGCCACGATGACGAACGGGCTCGCCTGCCAATGGCCGTTCTCGATCTGCCGGCCGCACAGGAACAGCAGCAGCCCCGGCAGCAGCGGTGCCACATACCAGCGCCAGACGGAGCGCAGCGCGTCGCGCTGGCGGGCCAGTTCGCCGCGGTGGAACTGCAGCAGGTCTGCCGCCAGCGCCTCGGGCTGCGGTCGGGCCGAGGCACGGCGGCGCAGCTGCCACAGCGTGACGCCGCTGCCCGCCACGGTGAGCAGCGCGCCCAGCTTGGTCACCCAGTGCGGAAAGATCCAGGCATAGGCTAGGAACACCACGGCCACCAGTGCAGCGGCAAGCATCTCGCGGCGGTTGCGGCGGCCCACGGTGCGCTGCAGCTGGCGCGACTGCGCGGCGAGTTCGTCGGTGGGCAGGGCTTGCAGCGCGGGCACGGCCTGCTCGCGCCACAGCAGGCGGGCGTCGTCGTCGGTGCTCATCGGGGGCTCCCGGGGGCGGCGAGCTGGCGGGCCAGCAGCGCCTTGATGCGGTGGATCTTGGTGGCGACGTTGCGCGCCGACAGGCCGGTGATGTCCGCCATGCTGGCGGCGTCCAGCCCCTCCAGGTAGAGCAGCATCAGCTCGCGGTCCAGCGGTGCCAGGCGGTGCACCAGCGCCATCACGCGCTGCAGGTCCAGGCGGCGCTCGGTGTGGCCGGGGTCCAGGCGGTCGTCGGGCAGGTGCTCGATCTCGTCCAGCGCCAGCATCTTTCCCCCCTTGCCGGCATGCTGCTGCACATGGCGCGCGCCGACGTTGTGGGCCACGCGGTAGGCCCAGGTGCGCAGCGAGCAGTCGCCGCGAAAGGCGGCCAGGCTTTGCCACAGTGCCAGGTGCAGCTCCTGCTGCAGCTCCTGGCGCAACGCGGGGTCGCGCTCGTAGCCGTGGCAGCAGCGTGCCAGCTCGGCGCCGTGGGCCGCGAGGGCCTGGCGGTAGAGCGCGTCCTGCGATGAATCAGAGGTCATGCAGCAGGTAGTGACGGCGCCGCCGACTTTCTTACAGCCGGTAGGCCAGCACCTTGAGGCTGCGGTCGGGCGAGACGTCCTCGAACACCGGCGGGTTGGCGACCCGCTCGACAAAAGTCAGCCCCGGCGCGTGCTCCGCCACCACGTCGCGCAGGAAGGCCTCGCCCAGCTCCGGCGCGTTCAGGCACAGCAGCGCATGGCCGCCGGGCGCCAGCAGCGCGGGCAGGCGTTTCGCCAGGCGGGCGTAGTCCTTAGTCGCGACGAAGCTGCCCTTCTGGAAGCTGGGCGGGTCGCAGACGACCAGGTCGTAGGGGCCGCCGCGGGTCAGCTTGCCCCAGGAGTTGAAGATGTCGTGGGCCAGGAACTTCGCACCGGCCTTCACGCCGTTGAGCTCATGGTTGGTGCGGCCGGTGGCCAGCGCGCCTGACGCCATGTCCACATTGACCACCTCGGCCGCGCCGGCCTGCAGCGCGACGACCGAGAACGCGCAGCTGTAGGCGAACAGGTTCAGCACCTTGGCGCCGGGCCTGATGTGCTCTCGCACCCAGCGCCGGCCGGCGGCCATGTCCAGGAACAGGCCATGGTTCTGGCCGCGCAGCAGGTGCACGAGGTAGCGTGTACTGGGCGCACCGGCCTCGGTGACGATGTGCGGCTCGGGCACGCTGCCGGCCATCACCCTCGTCTCGGCGCCTTCACCGCGGCACTGGTAGACCCAGGCCAGCGCGTCGCCGAAGCGCGCTGTCAACGCCTGGCCGACAGCAGCCAGCGCGGCCTCGTCCAGCGGCTTGAAGGCCGTCAGCAGCAGCACCGGCGGGAAGGCATCGAGCGCGAGGTGCTCGCAGCCGGGGAACAGGCCGCCGCGGCCGTGGAACAGGCGTTGGGCGTCCGTGGGGAGGTCCATCGTCGCGATGGCATCGAGCAGGGCTTGCATGGGTCGGCATTCTCAAGTCCAGAATCACCGGCCATGGACTTTCAACTTGTTCTCGACCAGATCAACGCCGAGCTGCGCCCGCTGATGGGCCAGGGCGGCCAGGTGGCCCGCTACATCCCGGCGTTGGCGCGGGTGTCGCCGCTGCAGTTCGGCATCGCGCTGCGCACCTGCGAGGGCGAGACGGCGCAGGCCGGCGACAGCGCCGTGCCCTTCTCCATCCAGAGCATGTCCAAGGTGTTCTCGCTGACGCTGGCGATCAAGGCGCTGGACGAGGCGCTGTGGGTGCGCATCGGCCGCGAGCCTTCGGGCAGCCCGTTCAACTCGCTGGTGCAGCTGGAGAGCGAGCGCGGCATCCCGCGCAACCCCTTCATCAACGCCGGCGCCATCGCGGTGGCGGACCGCCTGGTCAGCCAGGCGGACGCGCTGCCAGAGCTGCTGCGCCTGCTGTCCGGCCTGTGCGGCGAGACGGTGCAGGTGGACGCCGAGGTGGCGCAGTCGGAGGCCGACACGGGTTTTCGCAACACGGCGCTGGCCAACTTCATGAAGGGCTTCGGCACGCTGGACAACGACGTGGCCGAGGTGCTGGCCGTGTATTTCCACCAGTGCGCCATCCGCATGAGCTGTGAACAGGTGGCCTGCGCGGCCGGCTACCTGTGCCGCGACGGCCGGCATCCGCTGGCCGGACCGGACGTCATCAGCGCCACCCAGGCCCGGCGCATCAATGCGCTGATGCTGACCTGCGGCACCTACGACGCGGCCGGCGAGTTCGCCTTCCGCATCGGCCTGCCGTGCAAGAGCGGCGTGGGCGGTGGCATCGTCGCCGTGGTGCCGGACCGCCTCACGCTGTGCGTGTGGTCGCCCGCACTGGACGCGACGGGCAACTCCTTCCTCGGGCGCCAGGCGCTGGAGCTGTTCGTCGCGAAGACGGGGCTGTCGGTGTTTTAGCCCCTCGCCCAGTCTCGCGATGCTGAACGCACGCGAACCTGGTCGGTCCCCCGAGGGGACGGCGATGCTTGCGGCATAGAGCCGCAAGCACATCGCCAGCGCGGGCCGGCTCGGTGAACTGGAGTCGGACACAAGCAGTCCCTGCGGACTGCTTGTGCCTACGACAGGCCAAGGGCCTCTGGCCCTTGGCAGCCCAGCGCTCGGCCCGCAGTCATCAGCTCGCGTACTTGATCGAGCAGCCGTAGGGCCGGGTCGACGCCTTCTCGACCTTCTTGCCCGCGGCCACATCGGCCAGCGCCAGCTTCACATAGGGGTCGGCCTTGGCGATGTCGTCGACCTTGGCGCTGGGGATGCTGTCGATGCCGCCCTTGTAGGCCAGCGTGCCGTCGCCACGGATGACGTACATGTGCGGCGTGGTCTGCGCGCCGTAGGCCTTGCCGATCTCGCCCTTGGGGTCCAGCAAGGTGGCGGCCGGTGCAGCGCCGCGGTCGGCATTCAGCTTCTTGGCGGTGGCACCGTCCACATGGCCCTGCTGGCCGGGCGCCGACGAGATCACCTGCAGCCACACGACGCCCTGCGCGGCGGCGTCCTTTTGGTGGCTCTGCATGTTGCCGCTGTAGTGCTTCTTGACGAAGGGGCAGTCGTGGTTGGTCCACTCCAGCACCACGGTCTTGCCCTTGTAGTCGGCCAGGTTCACGGTCTTGCCGTCGGCGGTCGTGGCCGTGAACGCGGGCGCGGCGGCATCGACGTTGGCGTTGGCCAGCGCCAGCACGGGCACGGCGACGGCAGCGGCGATCAGCGAGCGGCGAAGCAGTTTCATCATGCCGAACTCCGGGGGATTGCAGGGGAGGAGACCGCCTCGATGACGAGGCCGGGGGTGAGGATCTGCGGCAGCACCTGGGCCTCGGCGGCACCCGGCGCGTAGTACAGGTAGAGCGGCACGCCGGAGCGGCCATGCGCCTTCAGCACGGCGGTGACGGCGGGGTCTTCGCGCGTCCAGTCGCCCTTCAGGTAGGTGATGCCGGCCTGGGCGAAGGCGTCCTTGACCTCGGGGCGCGACAGCGCCACGCGCTCGTTGACCAGGCAGGAGATGCACCACGACGCCGTCATGTTGACGAACACCGGCTTGTTCTGCGCACGCAGCTCGGCCAGGCGCTCGGCGCTGTAGGCCTCGTGGGTGGCCGCCGCGGCCGGCGTGGCGGCGTCGACCGGCTTGATCGCCGTCGACAGGCCCAGCGCCAGCACGACGCCGACGACCGCCGCCGTGGTGCCCACGGCGCTCGCGCCGCTGGCGTGGCGCCACCACAGGCCGAACGCGATGAGCACCAGCCCGATCAGTGCCAGCGCCACGCCGTCCGGCCCGGCCTGCTGGGCCAGCACCCACAGCAGCCAGACGACGGCGGCGTACATCGGGAAGGCGAGGAACTGCTTGAAGGTGTCCATCCACGCGCCCGGGCGCGGCAGCCAGCGCTGCGCCGCCGGCCAGAAGGCCAGCACCAGGAAGGGCAGCGCCAGGCCCAGGCCCAGCGCCAGGAACACGGCCAACATCACCACCGCCGGCTGCGCCAGCGCGAACGCCAGCGCCGCGCCCATGAACGGCGCCGTGCACGGCGTGGCCACCACGGCGGCCAGCACGCCGGTGAAGAAGCTGCCGGCCAGGCCCTGCTTCGCGGCGAGGCCGGAGCCGACGCCGGTGAAGCTGCCGCCCACGTCGAAGAAGCCCGACAGGTTCAGGCCGACGAGGAACAACAGGTAGGCCACCACCAACACAAACACCGGCGAATGGAACTGGAAGCCCCAGCCCACCTGCTGACCGCCGGCACGCAGCGCGATCAGCACGGCCGCCAGCGCCGCGAAGCTGGCCAGCACGCCGGCCGTGTAGGCCAGGCCCTCGGCCTTGTGGTTGCCGCCGCCCACCAGCGCCAGCGCCTTGATGGACAGCACCGGGAACACGCAGGGCATCAGGTTCAGGATCAGGCCGCCCACCAACGCCAGCGCCAGCGCGGGCAGCAGGCCCAGGTCGCTCTCGGCCGGCGCTGCGGGGGTGACGGCTGCGGCCGGAGCACTGAGGTCGGCCGGGCCGGGGCCCTTGCCGGCGCCCTCGGGCATGGGGGCCGAAACGGTCCAGGCCTGCTCGCCCGCGGCCGTCGTCAGCACGATGACGCCGGACAGCGGCTGGCCGGCCTTCACCGGCTCGTCGCCGGCGGGCAGGTCCAGCGCCCAGCCGTCGCCCTGAGCCTGCAGCGCCTGTGGCGCGCTGTGCGCCACGGCGCCCCAGGTGTCGGCGAAGAAATAGGCCTTGGTGACGCCGGCCGTCGGGCCGCTGAGCTGCACGCCCTGCGCGGCAGCCTTGATCTGCACGGCGAACGGCGCCGGCTTCGGGATCGCGCGGCGCCATTCGTCGATCTGTGCCGCATCCGCACCGGCCTTGGCCTCGGCGGCCACGGGCAGGTCCAGCCCCAGCGTCACCTGCTCGGGGATGCAGACATCCTTGCAGACCAGCCAGCGCACCTCGGCCACCGGCTTGAACCGGCCACCGACCTGGGCGTCGGCCGGCACGGTCAGGTCCACCAGCAGCGCCACGCGCCCCTCGTAGCCGTAGTTGACCAGCGGGCCGATGGGCTGCACGGCCGGCGTGGGCCACTGGATGGGCGTGGCCTCGGCGCCGCTCCAGTCCAGCGTCGTCGCCTGGCCGGAATCCCCCGGGTTGAGCCAGTAGGTGTGCCAGTGCGGCTTGATGTCCTGCTCGAGAGCGACCGTGAAGCGCTGGCCTGGCACCACCGCGGCCTGGCTGGACACGAGGCGGGCCTTGACATGCTCGGTGGCGGCCGTCGGGCCGGCGGCGGAGGCCAGCAGCGGGGCGGCCAGCAGGATCAGAAAGAGGGAGCGCAGAAAGGCAGGCATCCCGAAATGCTAGGCGAAACCGGTTTCCCTTCTGTAAAGCCCGGCTTGGACGAAGGCTTCGAACGCCGCCCACAGCGGCTCGAAACGCTCGGCATGCCCCTCCAGCAGCGCCAGCGCATGCAGCCCGGCCTCCAGTGTCGATAGCTGTCCCGGCCGGTGTGCGCGGCGTATCGCGTAGCGGCCGGGCCGCACCGGCAAAGCCAGCCGGGGCAGCGCCGCCAGCCAGGGGTTGGCGGCCAGCAGGCGGCGGCTCTGGCGCCAGTTGCCGTCCAGCAGGATGAGCTGGTCCACCGCGGCCGGCAGCGGCGCGCCGCCCTCGCCCGGGTAGAGCAGCGCCGTGCCCGGCCCCGCCAGCGCGGCGTCGAACGCCTCGCCGCGCAGACGGCGGGCCGATTGCAGCCCCAGCGTCAGCAGCGCCGTGGTGTTCTTGGCATGACCGGCCTCGGCCGGATGCTGCAGGATCAGCAACTGCGTGCGGTGCGCCAGCGGCGGCACCGGCAGGGTGGCGCACAGGCAGGTGGACAGCGGCCGCTCGCAGCGCGGGCAGGACGCCCGGGGCATGACCTCAGGGCGGCGGCGAAGCCGTGGACTGCGGGCCCAGCGGCGACTGGCTGCTGTCGCCGGCGTCCCGTCCCGGCTCGGGGTCCTTGGGCAGCCGGCGCGAACGCGTGCTGGGCAGGCTCAACTGGTGCTTCTTGGCCGCACGCCCCGCCACCCAGGCCCCGCCCAGCACGCCGAAGATGTTCAGCGCGCCGAACAGCGGCGCGGCGCTGGGCGACAGCAGCATGGTCTGCAGCGGCGCCGAGTAGGAGCGTGGCTTCAGAGCAAAGGTGAACGCGCCAAAGATCAGCCAGCCCGCCCAGGCCAGGCCAATGCCGGCCATGAACCAGCTGACGTAAGGGCGATGACGGCGGCGCGAGGGACGCAGCGTCAGATAGCCCCAAACCGCGGCGACGGCAAACAGGATCAGCACGATCGCCAGCGCCTCGCCCAGCATGACCGGCAGGCTGTTGCGGCCGCCCAGCATGGTGTAGACATGGCGCGGCAGGCCGATCTGGGCGTACTGCATCGCGGCGCCCGTGCCGAAGCTGAACAACAGGGCGCCGGAGGCGAAGGCGATGGAGCGGCGGGCGGCTTTCATGGCGCGCATTCTCGGCGCAGCGAGCCCCAAGGCCGGGCGGGGAACTCCTGCGACCGGGCAAAGTCCACGGAGCACGCAGGCAAAACAAAACCCGCCGTCCGTTGCGGATGGCGGGTCGAAGGCGGGTCGAGGGCGGGAAACGGCCGGGTTTCAGCGCTTGCGGTCGAAGCGCTGGGCGCGGGCCAGGCCGCGGCGCTCGCCGCTGTAGAAGCCGGTGTCGAAGGCCTCGTGCTTGCGGCCTTTGTCGACGGATTCCTCGGCGATCCAGGCCGTGCCGATCTCGGGCACGGGGAGGCGGCGGGGCTGCGGTTCGTGGCGGGTCAGGATCTTCATGTTGGCTTGGGGCCTGTTGCCAGGCCGTCTCGCGGTTCAGCGGCGCGATTGGAAGGCACAACGCGGCGCCCGCAAAGCTCGTTGACAGACCTCACACACTTCCTTGCACTCCTTTCCTGCCGACAATCCCCGCCTCACCACCGTGAACCCACCATGACCGTCAAGCTCAAGAAGTCCATCTCGGCCAAGTCCACACCCATCACCGTCGTCGACCGCGCCGCCTTCCAGGCCCTGGCCCCCACGCTGCCGGACGCCACCCGCCACTGGCTGGCCACGGTGGGCTTCGTCGGCGCCCCCGACAGCCACGCGCTGGTGCCCGGCGCCGACGGCCGCCTGGGTCAGGTCTTTGCCGGCGTCGCCCACGCGGCCCATCCGTTCGCGCTGGCCGCGCTGCCGCTGGCCCTGCCCGAGGGCGAGTACCGCCTGGACGAGGCCGGCCTGGCGCTGCTGCCCGAGACGGCGGCGATGTCCTGGGAGCTGGGCGGCTACCGCTTCGACCTCTACAAGCCCGCCAAACGAGCGCCGGCCACGCTGTGGCTGAAGCCGGGCGCCGATGCCGAACGCGGCCTGGCCCAGGCCGCCGCCATCGCCGCGACGCGCGACCTGGTCAACACGCCGGCCGAGCACATGGGCCCGGCCGAACTGGCCGCCGCCGCCAAGGCGCTGGCCAAGCAGTACGACGCCGACTACGACGAGATCGTCGGCGACGCGCTGCTGAAGAAGAACTTCCCCAGCATCCACGCAGTCGGCCGCGCGAGCACGCGCTCACCTCGCTTGATCGAGCTGAACTGGGGCAACCCCAAGCACCCCAAGCTGGCGCTGGTCGGCAAGGGTGTCTGCTTCGACACCGGTGGACTGAACATCAAGCCCGGCGAGGGCATGCGCCAGATGAAGAAGGACATGGGCGGCGCCGCCAACGCGCTGGGCCTGGCCACGCTGATCATGGCGCTGAAGCTGCCGGTGCGGCTGCAGCTGCTGATTCCGGCGGTCGAGAACTCGATCTCCGGCAACGCCTACCGGCCCGGCGACATCATCAAGACCCGCAAGGGCCTGCACATCGAGATCGGCAACACCGACGCCGAAGGCCGCGTCATCCTGTGCGACGCGCTGGCCTACGCGGCGGAGGGCGAGCCCGACCTGGTCATCGACCTGGCCACGCTGACCGGCGCCGCCCGCGTCGCTTTAGGCGCGCAGCTGCCGGCGCTGTTCGCCAAGCACATGGACACGGCGCGCGACCTGGTCGACCTGGGCCTGAAGCTGGACGACCCGCTGTGGCACATGCCGCTGTGGGCGCCGTACCACGCGGGCATCGAAAGCAGCATCGGCGACATCGTCAACACGGGCAAGAGCCCGCTGGCCGGAGCCATCAACGCGGCGCTGTTCCTGGAAGACTTCCTGCCGCGCGACCAGGACTGGCTGCACGTGGACCTGTTCGCCTGGAACGACGCGCCGCGCGCCGGCCGCCCGGTGGGCGGCGAGGCGCAGACCATCCGCACGCTGCTCAGCTACCTGGAGCAGCGCTACGCGGCGGCCTGATCACTCGGCCTGGTCCTTGGCCGGCGGCTGATCGGCGGCCGGCTCCGCCTTGGCGGCCTGGGTGGCGGCCTGGAGGGCTTGAGCCATCTGGGACTGGACGACGGGCTGCTGGACCTGCTGAGGCGCGGGCTTGCGGCCCGGCTGCGGCGGGCGGGCGCCTTCACCACGCGCAGGGCGCTCGCCGCGCGGCGGGCGATCACCACGCGGCTGGTCGCGCCGACCACCTTCCGAGCGCTGCTCGG
>DASWWC010000324.1:0-7911 GCA_036401055.1 Roseateles sp. | reverse complement strand
CCCGACGACGGCCCGCGCCTGGTGGACCTGGGCCTGGTGCTGGCCGCCGCGCTGGCCGGCCAGGGCGTGGCGCTGGCGCGGCTGAGCCTGGCCCGCCACGAGCTGGCCGAGGGCCGGCTGGTGCAGCCGTTTGCGCTGACGGTGCCGGCCGAACGCCACTACGGCGTGCTCGTGCACCGGCCCAGCCCGGCGGCCGACGCCTTCGCGCGTTGGCTGCACACGCACTGCGCCGCGCTGGCCGCGGAAAACTCTTCCGGCGCCGGCTGAGGTTTTTTCCGGTCGTCCTGGCAGTGCGGGGTCTAGCATCGCGGCCTTCCCTCCAAAGGCCGCGCCATGCCCGTCATCACCTGCGTCGAAGACCTGCGTCAACTCGCCGAGAAGCGCGTGCCGCGCATGTTCTACGACTACGCCGACTCCGGCTCCTGGACCGAGACCACCTACCGCGCCAACGAGACCGACTTCCAGCCGATCAAGCTGCGCCAGCGCGTGGCGGTGAACATGGAAGGCCGCAGCACGGCGGTGAAGATGATCGGCCAGGACGCCAAGATGCCCGTGGCCATCGCCCCCGTGGGCCTGACCGGCATGCAGCACGCCGACGGCGAGATCCACGCCGCCCGCGCGGCCGAGAAGTTCGGCATCCCGTTCACGCTGAGCACGATGAGCATCTGCTCCATCGAGGACATCGCCGAGAACACCTCGGCGCCGTTCTGGTTCCAGCTCTACATGATGCGCGACCGCGAGGCCATGGCCCGCATGATCGACCGCTGCAAGGCCGCCAAGTGCTCGGCGCTGGTGCTGACGCTGGACCTGCAAGTCATCGGCCAGCGCCACAAGGATTTGAAGAACGGCCTGACCGCGCCGCCGCGGCCGACGCTGGCCAACCTCATCAACCTGGCCACCAAGCCGCGCTGGGTGCTGGGCATGGCAGGCACGAAGCGCCACACTTTCCGCAACCTCGTGGGCCATGTGAAGGGCGTCAGCGACATGCGCTCGCTGTCGGCCTGGACCAACGAGCAGTTCGACCCGCGCCTGTCCTGGGCCGACATCGCCTGGGTCAAGGAGAAGTGGGGCGGCAAGCTGATCCTGAAGGGCATCATGGAAGTCGAGGATGCCAAGCTGGCCGTGCAGGCCGGCGCCGACGCCATCGTCGTCAGCAACCACGGCGGCCGGCAGCTGGACGGCGCGCCCAGCAGCATCCATGCGCTGCCGGCCATCGTGGCCGAGGTGGGATCGCAGATCGAGGTCTGGATGGACGGCGGCATCCGCTCCGGCCAGGACGTGCTGAAGGCCTGGGCGCTGGGCGCCAAGGGCACGATGGTGGGCCGCGCGATGGTCTACGGTCTGGGCGCCATGGGCGAGGCCGGCGTCACCAAGATGCTGCAGATGCTGCACAAGGAGCTGGACGTGTCCATGGCCTTCTGCGGCCACACGCAGCTGACGAACGTGACGCGCGACATCCTCGTGCCCGGCACCTACCCAGTCACTGTGGCTGCAGCCTGACCTCCAGCCGCTCCAATAAAGTCCGGTTGCCGGCCGACGCCGTGCCGGTGAACTGCACGCCGAAGCCGCCGGCCTTGCTGGCCGCACCCGGCAGCTTCGCGCTGAAGTGCACCTCGTGCGGCAGCCGGTAGCGGGCCTGCACGCCGGTCTGCGGCGAGCGGGTCGTCACGCGGGCCGACAGCCGATCGCCCGCCAGCTCGAAGCGCAGGGTGGCGCCCGGCATGAACACCGAGCTGTCCACCACGGCGCCGGGCAGCAACGTGCGCACGCCGTTGACGACCTGCAGCATCGACACCCGCACCGAGTTGCCTGACGACGGGATGGGGCGGTTGCCGTCCAGCGGGTCGCTGGCCAGCCGCTGCAAGCGCAGTGCATAGCCGCTGCGGGTCAGTGCGTCCCACTTGAGGTAGACCTCCAGGTACTGGCCGGTCGCGCTGCCAAAGCCCTGGCCGGCCACTTTCTCGGGCGTCAGCGCCAGCGTCAGCGCCATGTCGGCATACGTGCCGCGCGGCTGGTACAGCAGCCGTGCGCCCTGCGTGGCCGTCACCAGCCCGGCCACGCCGACAGCGCCGTCCCGGTCGCCCACGATGTGGGCCCAGGGCGCTGCGGCAGACGGCACCCAGGCCGCCGCCACGTCGTCGGGCTTGAAGCTGTCGGCATACCAGACATCGGGCTGGCCCAGCGCGTGGCCCGCCCAGCTGATGTGGGCGAAGTCGGTCGCGATGACGTGCGGCTGCGTCACATCGGCCGCGGCCACGGCGCGCGGGCTGCTCACCTCGATGGCGGCGGCCGGCGCGCTGAACTCGTAGCGCGGCACGATGACGGCGGTGAGGTGGTGGCCGATGTCGCCGGCCGACAGCGCGTAGTCGCGCGTCGCCTGGGCCACCTGCACCGCCTTGTCGCCGGGCGCGCTGCCGCGAAACCAGGTGATGGTGGAGCGGTCAACGAGGGCTGGCTGGTCGTAGGCGAGTTGCAGCCGGGCCTGGTCCTGCGCCAGCGTGAGGGCCGGCACGCCCTGCACCACCGGCGGCGCCACGGCGACGGGCAGCACGCGCAGCGTCGCCTGCGCCACCAGGCCGTTGGGTGCCGTGGCGGTGACGACGGTGTCGATGACGCGGCCCGTGGCCTGACGCTTCGCGCGCAGCCGCAGCAGGCCGTCGCCACGGTCGGGCAGACGGGTGAACAGCGCGGCATCGAAGTCGAACCGGATCGCCCCGGGCGCGAAGGTGTCGGCCGGCGTGGTGGCCGGCGTCAGCACCACCTCGTGGGCTGGATCGTCCGAGGGCACGCGGCTCGCGCTGGCCGCCAGGGTCAGCTTGAACGCGGCGTCATGCCGGACCTGCTGGCCCGACGGATTCCAGCCATCGTGGCCGCGCAGCAGGTTGCGGACGTTGTAGGCCGCGCCGAGCTTGAAGCTCTTCAAGGCCTCGGGGCCGAGCACCTGGGTGACCTGCGGATGCCGCGGGTCGAACACGACCGGCGTGCCATCGGCGTAGCGGTTGTTGTGGACGAGCTGCTTCACGTCCGGCCGCTGCACGTTCTCCCAGCGAATCTCCTGCTGGGGGCCCACGAACCGGTTGTCGATCAGCGCCCAGTGGCCGCCGCTCTTGGCGAACCAGAAGACGGGGCTGTCGTTCATGAAATTGAAGGTCGAGTTCAGGAACACTGCCAGCGTGGACGAGCCACCCCAGGACGGATGGCTGCCATGGAAGTCGAAGGTGCAGCCCTCGAACACGTTCAACGCGCCGCCCGCGATGGCGTCGTCGGTGAGCTGGAAGTAGGAGTCCTTGAAGTAGGCGCGCTGCGGGCCGATGGCCAGCAGGTTCAGATGGCTGACGAAACGCACGTTCTCGAAGTAGAGGCGGTCCAGCGGCCCACCGGCGGACGTGAGCGTCTGCGCCTGCACGCGGGCATCGCCGCGGCGCGGCAGGTTCTGCGACGGGTCGCGCGGGAAGACCAGATCGACCGACGTGTAATTGGCGAAGCTCAGGTGCCGGGCCGAAAAGCCAGTGCCGATGCCGATGACGTTCCAGTTGCCGTTGGAACCCACGGTCTGGCCGCGGTTGCCGGCGATGCGCACGTCGTCGGCATTCGACGTGAGACCCTGGAAGGTGAGGCCGGACTGTGGGAAGGCGATGCCCACCAGGCCGGGATGCTGCGGCGTGTTGGCGTCGTGCGGGTCGCGGTGGTCGTCGGTCCAGTAGACGCCGGGCGTGAAGTTCACCGTCGTGCCGTCGGCGATGTCGGCGGCCTTCAGTTCCTGCAGCGTGCGAAAGGTGAAGGGGCCGCGCCGGGACTCGTCCAGGTAGGCATCCACGACGACGTTGGCCGCCGACAGCGGCACGAACTTGGCCTTCAGCGCGAGGTCAGCCGTGACGCGGTCATGCGCGAAGTCCCACATGCGGCCCGGGCCGGCATCGGGCTGGAACCAGCCGACGAAGTAGTGCTCGGGTCCACGGTCGGGCCTGGCGGGGGCCTGCAGCAAGGCCTGGTCGGCAAACCGCGCCCGCGTGAGTCGGCCCTCGACGTCGAAGGTCACCCGATGCGGCGCGGCCGGCTCGGCCTTGGCCGGCCCGGCGCCGCACGCCAGCAGCAGGGCCACCCAGGCGAGCAGCAGCGGGACAAGGAAACCGCGCACGCGGTTCATTCGGTGACAGCCGCCGGATGGACGGCGACGGGGTGCTGCGTCATGGTGTGTCTCCACAGGGTTGAAGGCCGTGCGGCGGGGACTGTAGTGGTTCGCCCCAGGTGATGACTTCTTGCTCCACGACCTGCACCGTGCGCTACTGCTGCGCATGAAGACCCTCCTCGCCACCGCACTGCTGCTGCCGATGCTGGGCCTGGCCCAGACCTGCGCACCGCCGCCCGACCTGAAGACCGAGGCCGACGCCGCGCGCGTCCAGCAGCTGGCCGTTGCGCTGCTGCCCTGCCTGTCCAGCCCCGACCCAAGGCTGCGCGACGAGATCGCGTTCGAGCAGCTGTCGGCCTGGGCCCGCACCCGCAAGCTGGACGCCGCCACGCTGCAGCGCCTGCGCGCCGAGCTGGTCGCCGTGCTGGACGGCCCGGCCGACGCCGCCGGGGTGCACCAGCCCTTTGCCGCGCTGACGCTGGCCGAGGTGGCGCGGGCCGACCGGCTGCAGCCCTTCATGACGCCCGAACAGCGCGCCGAACTGGTGGCGCGCGCCGCCCGCTTTCTGGCCGGCGTGCGCGACTACCGCGGCCTGGTGGCCGGCGAGGGCTGGCGCCACGGCGTGGCCCACGGTGCCGACCTGGCCTTGCAACTGGGCATGAACGACGCGCTGAGCCCAACCCAGCGCCAGACGCTGCTGGAGGCCGTCAGCGCCCAGGTGCTGGCCGACCACCGCCACGCCTACCGCTTCGGCGAAGGCCAGCGACTGGCCCGCGCGGCCCTGCAGCTGCTGCTCAGGTTGAAACCCGACGACGCCGCGCTGCAGGCCTGGTTGGACGGGCTGCTCACGCCGCTGAAGCAGGCCAAGGCCTGGGACGAGACGGCCATGACCGACCTGCACAACCTGCGCGGCTTCCTGTGGCCGCTGCTGGCCGGTGCGCTGGACGTGAGCGACGCCGCGCAGCGCGACCGCCTCGTCGCGCCGCTGCAGAAGACGCTGCGGCGCCTGCCCTGATCAGCGCGCGGGTGCGTCCTCGTCCAGCCGCGCATGGAAGCCTTCCGCCCCCTGCTTCCAGTAGGCCGCCACCTTCAGCCCCTCCTTGGGGTGGCCCTTGTCGCGCAACATCAGCTCACGCAGCTGCGTCATCACCTGCGCCTCGCCGGCACACCACACATAGCCCTCGCCCGCCGGCAACGCCGCGCCGCGCAACGCCTGCAGCAGCGCCTGCGGCGTGGCCAGCACGTGCAGGTCCAGCGACGCCGGCCGGCGCACGGGCAGCGTGGGCAGGTCGTCCATCAGCAGCCACAGCGACACGCGCGCTTCCGCCGGCAGTTCCTCCAGCCGGCGCGCGATGGCCGGCCAGGCCGTGTCGTCGCCCACCAGCCAGTGCCAGGCGTAGTCCGTCGGGATGACCATGGAGCCGCGCGGGCCGGCGACCGTCAAGGTCTGCCCCGGCGCCGCCTGCGCGGCCCAGGTGCTGAACGGGCCGCTGCCGTGCAGCGCGAACTCCAGCACCAGCTCGCCGCGTTGCGTGTCGAAGGCGCGCGGCGTGTAGTCGCGCATCAACGGGCCGCTCGCGCTCGCGTCGGGGTTGGGCAGCATCAGCTTGACGTGGTCGTCGAACGAGCTGGACACGAAGCTCTTCAGCGATTCGCCCTGCAGCGTGACAACGACGAAGCGGCCGTCGCGACGCTGCACCTCGGTGACCGTCAGCTCGCGGCGCTGCGCCTCATGCCGCACGCGCTGCACGCGGCGGACCGGCATTTCATCGGACATCATGGAATTCTGTTTGGTTGATAATGTCATCCATCATGAGCAAGACAGTTGATAAAGTCAACTCAAAATCCCTGACGCCCGCGGGGGAGATCTTCGACCTGCTGCACACGCTGATGCACCTGCACCGCGGCCGCCAGCCGCGCGAGGCTGCCGCGCAGGACGAGGCCGCGCTGACGCACATGGAGGCCCGCGCGCTGGGCTTCATCGGCCGGCATGCAGGCGCCACGCAGACCGACCTGGTGCTGCGCAGCGGGCGCGACAAGGCGCAGATCGCACGGCTCATCGCCTCGCTGAAGGCCCGCGGCCTCATCGAGTCCAGCGCCGATGCCGCCGACCGCCGCACGCAACGGCTGGCGCTGACAGAGGCAGGCCAGGCACTGCACCGCCGGCTGCGCCGCCATGGCGAACAGCTGGCGCAGGCGGCGGTGCGGGACTTCAGCGAGGCGGAATTGGGCCAGTTGCTGGCCCTGCTGGCGCGGCTGCGCGCCAATCTCGAAGCCGCCGGGGCGTAAGCGGCGTCAGGGTGCGGCGCCGCTGCCCGTGTTGGCGTACTCGGCCAGGCGGCGGTTGCCGGCGCTGCCGTAGTTCACCGGGTTGCTGCTGTTCCAGTCCGCCCAGGGCGCGGTCTTCTTGATGTGGCCACCCAGGTTGACCTCGCGCACGATCATCTGGCCGCTGGTCGATCCGTTCTGAGGCCACTGGCGCGCGAACGACACGCTGTTGCTGCCGCCCGTCGTCGTGAACGAGCCGCCCTTGAACAAGAAGCCCTTGTTGGCCAGCACATGGCTGGGCGCGGCGATGACGCCGGTGCTGGTGCGCGCGTTCGTGTAGCGGATCTCGCAGGCGTCGAACACGGCGGTCATGTCGCCGAAGATGAAGTCCACGTCGCCCTGGATGAAGCTGTTGCGCACATGGGTGCGCTTGCCCGAGCCGGCCAGCCACAGCGTGTCCTGGTTGCCCAGCAGCCGCACGGTGTCCAGCTGCACCTGGTCACCGCCGTTGTTCAGGTAGGCCACGGCCTGGTGCTGGCCGTTGGCCGCGGCGTTGTTCTCGCCGTAGGTGTTCTGGATGGTGAGGTTCTTGATCTGCAACTGGCTGGCATAGCTGACCACCGTGGCCGTGCAGTTGGTGCCCAGCGTGCTGCGGCCGCCGCAGTCGTTGTAGTAGCCGCTGACGCGGCTGGGCGCGCCGCTGCCGAAGTCGGCCGCATTGCCCACGGCCGACTTGAAGGCCGAGCCGGTCATCGCGTAATGCGCGCCCAGCTGCAGCACCACGCCGGTCTGGCTGTCGCCGTACACCGTCAGCGGCACGCCGGACGGAATGACCACCAGCCCCGTGTAGGTGCCGGCCTTGATCTGGATGTACTTGCGCGTGGTGCCGCCGGCCTTGATGGCCGCGTTGACGGCAGCCTGCACGGTCTTGTACGGGCCGCTGGGGCTGACGACGTAGTCGCCCGTGCTCTTGGTGCCCACCGCGGCCGGGCTCCAGCTGCCCAGGAAGCTGGCCACCGTGTAGCTGCCCTGTTCGGACGACGACAGCTGCGGCCGCGTGGCCGTGGACGTGGCCGCCCCGGCCGGCAGCGCGGCCAGCAGGGTCAGGGCAAGCAGGGACGCAGCGCGCGGCGCACAGGCGTGACGAAGGAAGCGGTGTGATGCCGTCATGGAAAGGATCTCGTGGGTGGATGCGGGGCCCGGGGGAACGGGGCGGCATGCACCGACGATCTGCGCGGCCTGGCGCAGCGACTGACGTGCAAAGCCCGGCGAGGGAGACGGCCGGGCGCGGCGGATTCTGCAGGCCGCGATGTCCACCGGGGCTATCGATTTCCCGATGCCCCGGCACGCCGCTGCTGGCCGATGCTGCGCGCCGTGAACCGCTGGACCACCCTTTCCCTTGCAGCGCTGGCCGCGCTGGCTAGCCTCGCCTGGCTGGCGCCGGCCGACGCCCCACCCGGCGCGCCGCCACCTGCCCCTCCAGCGACCGTGGCGTTTGCAGCCCTGCCCGCGCC
>DASWWC010000323.1:0-37229 GCA_036401055.1 Roseateles sp. | reverse complement strand
CGGGTCGGGGTGCTGCGGCCACCGCCTTGCGCGCGGCCGGCGCGGGCGCGGGGGGCGGCGGCGGTGCGGGCGGCGGGTTCTGGCGGTTGGCTCCCTTCTCGCCGTTCAGCTTGATCCAGTGGAAGACGGCGTCGGCAGCCTTCTGCGCCCGTTCCAGGCCGGCGTTGGGCTTGGCGGCGTCGGTCTGGGCGCTGGCGAGAGGGGCCGCCAGCAGGGCCGTCAGTGCGACCGCCAGGGCGGTCAGGGTCAGCGCCTGCGGCGGGCGTACTCCGGGTGTGTTCACAACGACTCCGCTGAAAGCTTGTTCTTGGGCGGGCGGGGAGGCCGCACTCTAATCAGGCAGGCAATCCCCCAAGGCGAGGGTTTGCCCCGCAGGTCGTGCAGTATCAAACACTTCCGTCGAGCGGATTCAGGCCTTGGCCAGCAGTGCGCGGCAGCGCTTCTCGTGCTGCTGGATCTCGGCCAGCGTGACCTCGATGTCGTCGCGCTGCTGCTCCAGCTGCTCGCGGTGCTGGGCCAGCATGGCCAGGAAGGCGCGCAGCTGCGGCGCGGCGCTGGCCTGGCTGTCGTACATGTCCACCAGCTGCTTGATCTCCTGCAGCGCCAGGCCCAGGCGCTTGCCGCGCAGCGTCAGCTTCAGCCGCGTGCGGTCGCGCGGTGTGTAGACGCGGTTGCGGCCCTTGCGGCCCGGCTCCAGCAGGCCCGCTTCCTCGTAGAAGCGGATGGCGCGGGGTGTGATGTCGAACTCGGCGGCGAGTTCCGTGATCGTGAACGTCGTCGGCGGCGCTTCGGTCGCGGCGGAGACAGGCTTGCGGGTCGGCATGGCTAAACTGGATTGACGTTAACGTCAGTCTAGAACGGCCATGGGCAATCCACGCGAATCGGAACTCCACTACCCCCTGGGCGAAACCCTGCCCCAGCCCGGCGAGGCTCTGGACCTCGCGTCCGGCCTGCGCTGGGTTCGCATGGGCCTGCCGTTTGCGCTGGACCACATCAACCTTTGGCTGCTTCGCGACCGCATCGACGGCCGCGAGGGCTGGACCATCGTGGATTGCGGCATCGCCAGCGACGACACGCGGGCGAACTGGGAGACGGTTTTTGCCGAGCGGCTGGACGGCCTGCCGGTGCTGCGCGTCATGGCCACGCATTTCCACCCCGACCACCTGGGCCTGGCGCACTGGCTGACCGAGAAGTGGAACTGTCGCCTGTGGATGAGCGCGACCGACTTCAACCTGGCGCGGCTGGCCAGCAGCTCCACCGTGGGCATGGGTGGCGCGTCGGCCGCGGCCTTCTTCGGCAGCCACGGGCTGAGCGACCCGGACTCGCTGGACAAGATCCGCGCCCGTGCCGACTACTACCCGAAGATGGTTCCGGCCGTGCCGGCCAGCTACCGCCGGCTGATGGATGGCACCGAGGTGCAGATCGGCGGGCGGACCTGGCGCTGCATCGCCGGCTACGGCCATGCGCCCGAGCACATCAGCCTGTTCTGTGAGGAGGCGAAGCTGTTGATCTCCGGCGACATGGTGCTGCCGCGCATCTCCACCAACGTGTCGGTCGTCGACGTGGAGCCTGAAGCCGATCCGCTGACGCTGTACCTGCAGTCACTGCGCCGCTACCTGGAGCTGCCGGCCGACACGCTGGTGCTGCCCTCGCACGGCAAGCCGTTCACGGGCCTGCACCAGCGCATCGACCAATTGCGCGAGCACCATGACGAGCGCCTGGCCGAGGTGATGGCGGCCTGCCGTGCGGAAGCCACCCATGCGGCCGGGTTGCTGACGGTGCTGTTCAAGCGCAAGCTGGACCTGCACCAGACCACGTTCGCGATGGGCGAGGCCATCGCCCACCTGCACGCGCTGTGGCTGAAGGGCGAACTGCAGCGCGAGCTGGGCGCCGACGGCGTCTACCGCTTCCGGGCGGGCTGAGCCGCCTTCGGGTCGAACCAGAGCCGGCCGTCGCGCAGCGGCGTGTCGGGCGGCAGCAGCGGGTTGTCCAGCCGCAGCACGCGCCGCTCGCCCAGGCGGGCCTGGCGCAGCGCATCGCCGTGGTGGTGCCAGAAATGGGCGTCGAAGCTGCCGTCCTGCAGCATGGCCCGCAGGCCGTGCTCGATGCGGCGCGCCAGGCCCGCGTTGTCGCGGCTGACGAAGAAGTAGTAGGGCAGGGGATAGTGGATCAGCAGCGAATCCTCGATGGCCAGCTCGGGCAGGTCGGCCTGGCGGGCGGCAAATTCGCCGAAGACCTCGTTGACGCCGCGCGGGAAGAGGTCGAAGCGGCCGCTGACCAGCATGCGGAACAAGGCCTCGTAGTTGCCCGTCTGCACCTGGAAGCCCAGTCGCCGGTACATCTGCGCCTCGGGCCAGTTGGGCCCCTGCCCCAGCGCGTAGGCGCGCAGGTCGGCCAACGTGCGGACGCGGCGGAATTGGGCCTGGCGGTCGCGGTGGATCAGCGCGATGCGAAAACCCAGCAGGCCCTTGCGCAGCGGGATGCGTATGGCCCGCAGGCGCCGCTCGCGCTCGACGGTGGAGGAGGCCCAGACCACGTTGGGCAGCCGGCCCTGTTCCATGCTGAGCAATTGGCGGTCCTCGCTGGCGGCTGTCTGTGCCGGCGCCAGCTCGAAGGGGCCATGGCTGGCCTCGGTGCGCTGCAGCGCCGCCCGCAGCAGCGCGACCAGGTCCAGCGAGCGGTGGTCCTGCGGTGACTCCGGGGCCGGGTAAACCACCTTCAGCGGCGCCGCCGCCTGCGCACCCGCCACGGCCAGCAGCGGCGCCTGCACGATGAGGCGGCGCGTTACGCGGCCTGCAGAGGTGAGGGGAGACGCCGTGGCGCGGGATCGGGGGAGCTGAGGCACTGTCAAACGATTGTGCACCCGGTGCGCATCATTCTGGTGCCAAAAGAAACGCCGCCGACGATGGGTATCGTGCGGCGGCGGTTCGACTCAGCCCGGTGCCTCTGCTCCCACCGGTTGGACCGGCCTGGGCACCTGTGATGACAGCGTTGGGCCGAAGTGTTGCTGAACGTGAGCGCGCCGCGGCCATGCGGGCGCGGGAATATTCACACGCAGCTCACTGCGCCACGATGGACTCTTCGCGCAGCGCGTCGCGCGAGCGCTCGAAGTCGGGCAGCACGGAGCGCACGGTGTCCCAGAAGGCCGGGCTGTGGTTCATCTCGCGCAGGTGGGCGAGTTCATGGGCGACGACGTAGTCGATGATGGCCGGCGCGAAATGGATGAGCCGCCAGTTCAGGCGGATGGAGCCGTCCGCGCTGGCGCTGCCCCAGCGGGTCTGGGCGGATGACAGGCGCAGCGACTTCATCGCCACGCCGAGCTGGTCGGCGAAATGCCGGCAACGCGGCAGGAAGTCCTCTTTCGCGCGGGCCTGCAGCCAGGACTGCGCCAGGTCGCGCACCTGCTCGGCCGACGCACCGCCGGGCAGCGGCAGGCGCAGCTCGCGCGCGGCGACGTCCCACACGACCTCGCGCTCGGCGGGCGCCAGCACCAGTGTCAACGCCTCGCCCAGATAGGGCACGCGACCGCCATCCAGCCATTCGATGCGCGAGGCCTGGATGCGTTGCTGGCGTTCGCGCTGCTCGACCAGCTTGCGCAATATCCAGTCGCCCTTGTGATGCAGCGCACGCTCGATCTCGGCGATGGGCACCCAGCGCGGTGCGCTGACGCGCAGCCCCTGCGGGCCGACGACGAAGCCGATGGAGCGGCGGCGTGCGCGCTTGAGCTCATAGCCCACGCGGTGCTGGCCCAGCCACAGCTCGCGGCGCGAGCGCGGCGCGCCGGGCTCGGCGGGCGTGATCTCCGGCGCCACGTCGAACAGCGACAGCTGGCTGTCGTGCAGGAGTGGTGCCGGGCGCTTGGGCGGCATGGGTTTCAATGCTGGTTGGCGGTGCCGGCGACGCCGGCGGGCGAAGGGTTGGTGTAGGCCTCCGGGTCGAGGCGACGCATCTCGCTCTCGATCCAGTCCTTCACTTCGCGCATCAGCTCGCCCGGCTCGCGGCCTTCGGGGCGGATCTGCTTGCCGATGGAAATGTCCACGACGCCCGGCTTCAGCAGAAAGCTCTTGCGCGGCCAGCAGCGTGCGGCCGTCGCGGCGATGGGCACGACGGGCAGGCCGGCCTCGATGGCCAGGCGGGTGCCGCCAGTCTTGTAGTCGCCGACCTCGCCGCGCGCGATGCGCGTGCCTTCCGGGAACATGATGACCCAGTTGCCCTGCGCGCCCAGGCGCTTGCCCTGCTTCAGCACCTTATTCCAGGCCTCGGTGCGGCGGCCGCGGTCGATGTGGATCATGTCCATGCGCGCCATCGCCCAGCCGAAGAAGGGCACGTACAGCAGCTCGCGCTTGAACACATAGGCCAGCGGATGGCTCAGCAGCGCGGGGTAGGCGAAGGTCTCCCAGGTGCTCTGGTGCTTGGACAGCAGAACCACGCCGGCGCGGCGGTCCTCGGCGGGCGGCAGGTTCTCCATGCCCTGGATTCGCCAGCGGATGCCGCAGATCCAGCGCGCGCTCCAGATGGCGACCTTGAGCCAGCCGGCGCAGGCCCAGTACACCGGATCGCCGCGGCGGAAGATGGACAGCAGCAGCACGCCCATCGCCCAGGGGATCACCGTCACGATGAGGACGAGGACAAAGATCAGCGAGCGAATGGCGCTCAACAACGTGGACATCAGTTCAGGTCTCCGGCCTGGGTATCGGGTGCCAGGGTCTGGCCGCGCTGCTCGGCGACACGGCGACGCTCCTCCTGGACGATGGCTTCGGCACAGGATGCCAGGTCATCGTGCACGCGCGCATGCGGCACGGCCACCAGCAGCTCGGCCAGTTGGCCGGCTTCGAGATAACCCAGCGGGCCGGTCAGCACCAGGTGGGGGATGCAGCCCGCGGCCTTGGCGGTCAGCAGGTCGGTCAGCGACGCGCCGACCATGTGGACCTCGGGCAGCTCGACATCGAAGCGCTCGCCGATCTGCTTGATGAGGCCGGGCAGCGGCTTGCGGCAGTCGCAGCCTTCCTCCGGCGTGTGCGGGCAGAAGAAGGCGGCGTCCAGCCGCCCGCCCTTCTCGGCCAGCAACTGGTTCAGCCGCAGGTGCACGGCGTTCAGCGACGCCATGTCCAGCAGGCCGCGGCCGATGCCGGCCTGGTTGGTCGCCAGCACCGTATGCCAGCCGGCGTGGTTGAGCCGCGCGACGGCCTCCATCGCGCCCGGCAGCGGGTCCAGCTCCTCGGGGGCCTTGACGTGGTCGTCGCGGTAGCGGTTGAGCGTGCCATCCCGGCCGAGGATGACCAGCTTCATGTGCACAGGCTCGTTGCGCGGCATCGGTCAGGTGCTCAGCTGGCCAGGCGCGACAGGTCGGCGACGCGGTTCATGGCGGCGTGCAGGCGGCCCAGCAGCGCGAGGCGGTTGGCGCGCAGGGCCGGGTCTTCGGCGTTGACCATCACGTCGTCGAAGAACGCGTCGACCGGTGCCTTCAGCGCGGCCAGCGCCTTGAGCGAGCCGGTGTAGTCATGCTGCTCGAACAACAGGTCGGCCTGCGGCTGCACGTCAGCGATGGCCTTCGCCAGCGACTGTTCGGCGGCTTCCTGCAGCAGCTCCGGCTTCACCTCAGTGGGCAGCTCGCCTTCGACCTTCTTCAGGATGTTGCCGACGCGCTTGTTGGCGGCGGCCAGCGATGCGGCTTCCGCCAGCGCGGCGAAGGCGCGCACGGCCACCAGGCGCTTGGGCACATCGCCCAGTCGCGTGGGGTTCAGCGCCAGCACGGCGTCGACTTCCTGGGCGCTGTAGCCCTGGTCGCGCAGGCTCACGGCCAGGCGGTCGGCAAAGAAGCTCAGCAACGCCTCGCGCGGGTTCGCGATCAGCTCGCCGAAGGCCGGCACGGCGGCGTCGATCAGCGCGGGCAGCTCCAGCGGCAGGTTCTTCTCGACGAGGATGCGGATGACGCCCAGCGCGTGGCGGCGCAGCGCGAAGGGGTCCTTGTCGCCGGTGGGCAGCTGGCCAATGCCGAACAGGCCCACCAGCGTCTCCAGCTTGTCGGCGAGCGCCACGACCGTGCCGGTGTGGTTGCGCGGCAGCGCGTCGCCGGCGAAGCGGGGCTTGTAATGGTCCTCGATCGCGATGGCGACGCCGTCGCGCAGGCCCTCGTGGCGAGCGTAGTAGCCGCCCATGATGCCTTGCAGCTCGGGGAACTCGCCGACCATGTCGGTCAGCAGGTCGCACTTGGCCAGCAGCGAGGCCTGCTTGACCTTGCTGTCCAGCACCTTGAACTCGTCGTCGGCCTCGACCGTGTAGGGCAGCGTGGCCATGCTGAGCTGCTGCACGATGGCGTGCGCGATGGCCTGCACACGCTGTGCGCGCTCGCCCTGGCTGCCCAGCTTGCCGTGGTAGACGACTTTGGCGAGGCCGGCGAAGCGGTCTTCCAGCTTCTTCTTGCGGTCCTGGTCGAAGAAGAACTTGGCATCGGCCAGGCGCGGGCGCACGACGCGCTCGTTGCCTTGCGTGACGGCGCTGGCGTCGGCGGGGGCGATGTTGCTCACCACCAGGAAGTGGCGGGTCAGCTTGCCCTGTGCGTCCAGCAGCGGGAAGTACTTCTGGTTGGCCTTCATCGTCAGGATGAGGCATTCCTGCGGTACGGCGAGGAACTCGGCCTCGAACGCGCAGGTCAGCACATTCGGGCGCTCGACCAGCGCGGTCACTTCATCCAGCAGCGCGTCGTCGTCGATGGGCGTCAGGCTCAGCGCGTCGGCATTGCCCTTGAGCTGGCGCGAGATCTCGGCGCGGCGCTCGGCGAAGCTGGCGATGACGGCGCCTTGCTCGCGCAACTGCGTGGCATAGCTGTCGGCGGTGTCGATGCTGACCGTGGCTTGCGCCGCTTCGAAGCGGTGGCCTTGCGTCGCCCGGCCGGAGCTCAGGCCCAGGGCCTGTACCGGCACGACGTCGGCGCCGTGCAGCGCGATGAGGCCGTGCGCGGGACGCACGAACTTCACGTCGGTCCAGCCGTCGGCGAGCTGGTAGCTCATGACCTTGGGGATGGGCAGTTTGGCCAGCGTCTCGTCCAGCGCCTTCTGCAGGCCTTGGGCGAGCGTCGCGCCCGGTTGCACGCTGTCCCAGAATAGCGCTTCGGCCTTGCCGTCGGGCTGGCGCTTGAGCTGCGGCAGAACTTCAGGTCCGGCGCCGACGGACGCGAGCTTCTTCAGCAGCGCGGGCGTGGGCTGGCCGTCGGCTGTCAGCGCGACGGCGACGGGCATCAGCTTCTGCTGCAAGGCCTTGTCGGCGGCTTTTGCCGAGACATTCGCGACGTGCACGCCCAGCCGACGCGGCGACGCGAACGACGTAACGGCCGCATCGGCGGCGGCCAGGCCCTGCGCCTTCAGGCTGTCGGCCAGCACGGTGGCGAAGGACTCGCCCAGCTTCTTCAGCGCCTTCGGGGGCAGCTCTTCGACAAACAGTTCAACGAGCAGGTTGGTCATCAGGCGGCCGCCTTCTTGCTGTTCTTCAGTTCGATCTGCGCGACGACTTCATCGGCCCAGGCCTTCGGCGCCATCGGGAAGCCGAGGCGCGCGCGGCTTTCCAGGTAGCTCTGCGCGACGGCGCGCGCGAGGTTGCGGATGCGGCCGATGTAGGCAGCCCGCTCGGTGACGCTGATCGCACCGCGCGCGTCCAGCAGGTTGAAGCTGTGGCCGGCCTTCAGCAGCTGTTCGTAGGCGGGTAGCGCCAGCTTCTCGGCCATCAGCGCCTGGCTGGTCTTCTCGTGCGCGGCAAAGGCCGACAGCAGGAAGTCCACGTCGCTGTGCTCGAAGTTGTAGGTGCTCTGCTCGACCTCGTTCTGGTGGAACACGTCGCCGTAGCTCAGGCCGTCGGTGTAGACCAGGTCGTACACCGATTCCTTGCCCTGCAGGTACATGGCCAGGCGTTCCAGACCGTAGGTGATCTCGCCGGTGATGGGCTTGCAGTCGATGCCGCCGACCTGCTGGAAGTAGGTGAACTGCGTCACCTCCATGCCGTTGAGCCACACCTCCCAGCCCAGGCCCCAGCAGCCGAGCGTGGGGTTCTCCCAGTCGTCCTCGACGAAGCGGACGTCGTTCTTCTTCAGGTCGAAGCCCAGCGCTTCCAGCGAGCCCAGGTACAGCTCCAGGATGTTGGCCGGCGCGGGCTTCAGCACGACCTGGTACTGGTAGTAGTGCTGCAGGCGGTTGGGGTTCTCGCCGTAGCGACCGTCCTTGGGGCGGCGGCTGGGCTGCACGTAGCCGGCCTTCCAGGGCTCTGGGCCGAGGGCGCGCAGGAAGGTGGCGGTGTGGCTGGTGCCCGCGCCGACTTCCATGTCATAGGGTTGCAGCAGGGCGCAGCCTTGCTTGGACCAATAGTCCTGCAAGGTCAGGATGATTTGCTGGAAGGTCAGCACGGTGATGTTCTCGATGTCTCGGGGGACGCGGCCGGCGGGCTGCCTAGCCTGGGTGGCGTCGATTCTAGGTGGCGAGGTCGGCGCGGCTCAGTCCTCGCTGCCCGCGTCGGTGGTGACCGAAACGCTGCGGCGGGCACCGTCGCGTTCGAGTTCGAGGCGCAGCACCGTGCCGGGGCGCACGGCGGCCACGCGGCGGCGCAGGTCGGCCGTGTCGGCCAGCGGCACGGCGTCGATCGCGATCAGCCGGTCGTTCTCGCGCAGCCCGGCGCGCTCGGCCGGACTGCCGGGCAGCACGGTGCCGACGACGGGCGCGCGCCGGGCCTGCAGCAGCGCGGCCTTGCCGAGCGGCAGCCGCTCGTCCTGCGCCTGCACGCCCAGCCGGCTGCGCTGCACCTTGCCGTGGCGCACCAGTTCGTCGGCAACGGCCAGCGCCTGCCGGATGGGCAGCGCCACAGACACGCCCTCGGCGCCGCGTTCGCCCACCAGCATGGCCTGGTGCATGCCGATCACGCGGCCTTGCAGGTCCAGCAGCGGCCCGCCGGCCATGCCGGGGCCGGAGGCGGTCGTCGTCAGGATGGCCAGTTGCCCGGCCTGGTCCTGGCCGGCATCGGTCAGCGCGCTGACGATGCCCTGAAACATCAGCAGGCGCAGGCGGCGCATGTTGCCGATGGCGACCACCGGCTGGCCGACCTCCAGCACCGTCGAGTTGCCGAAGCGGCAGGCGGGGCCCAGCGGCGCCGTGGCCTTCAACAGCGCGATGCCGCTGCTGCGGTCCAGGGCCTGCAGCCGGGCTTCCAGCCGCCGACCGTCGGCGGCTTCGAGCACGAACTCGTGGCGGGCGAGATCCTCGGGCTCGCCTTTCGGCACGAGGAATTCCGCGGTCAGTACGGTGCTGCCGTCGCCCCAGGCCAGGCCCAGGCCGTTGGGGAGCGCGGGCTGTTTTTCGCGCATCGTCCCGTCGTCGCCCTTGCGGTCGCCGCGCGCCGGCTTGTTGCCGAACAGTTCCTGGAGCAGGTCGCTGCGTGGCTCGCCGGTCGGCACCTGGTAGACCTGGGCCAGGCAGGGCAGCGTGGCGCGGTAGATCTCGGGCAGCGGCAGGGCGGCGTCGGCGGCCAGCGCAGGCCCTGCCGCGACGGCGGCAAGGCCGGCCATCAGGGCCAGCGGCTTCACGGGGCCTCGGCGCGCCGGCGCCTGGAAGCGATGAGCAGCAGTGGCAGACCCGCCGCGGCCCACAGCGGCCACAGCCCCAGCGTGGCCAGCCAGCGGGCGTAGGGCGTCGCGCCGGTCCGGCCCTCGACCTCGGCTTCCAGCACACCGCGCTGCAGCGCCGGCAGACGGGCGGTGACATGGCCGAGGTGGTCGACGACGGCCGTCGCGCCGGTGTTGGTGGAGCGCACGACCGGGCGCTGGAATTCCATCGCGCGCATCTGCGAGAACTGCAGGTGCTGGTCCTGGACCATGACGGTGCCGAACCAGGCCAGGTTGCTGACGTTGACGAATACGGTCGCCGCGTCCGGCCCCACGGCGCTCTGCACGATGTCCTCGCCGAACAGATCTTCGTAGCAGATCAGCGGCCGCAGCCGCTGGCCGGCGACGGTCCAGGCGCGCTGGTGGTCGCCGCGGGCCTGGCTGTCCATCGGGATGTTCATCGCGCGCACGAACCAGCCGAAGCCCGGCGGGACGAACTCGCCGAAGGGCAGCAGGTGGCGCTTGCCGTAGTGGTAGTCGCTGCCGAGCGCGACGACGGAGTTGACAAAGCCCTCGTCGACGTTGCCCAGGAAGGCGCCCAGCAGCGCCGGGCGTTCGGGGCGAGACAGGCGGGCCAGCGTGTCGCGGTCCAGCTCGGCCAGCGGCAGCGGCACGACGGACTCGGGCGTGATGACCACTTGACCGCGGGACGACTCGATGAGGCCTGCCAGCGTCTCCAGGTTGGCGGCGAAGCGCGCGGGGTCGAACTTCTGATCCTGCGGGATGCTGGGCTGCACCAGCGAGATCGCCAGCCTGCCGGCCGACGCGGTGAAGTCCTGCGGCAGCAGCTCGCCTGTCAGCGGCAACAGCAGTGCCGGCGCGGCCCAGGCCCAGGCGCGCGCCTTCAGCAGTACGAGGCCGGCCGCCGCCAGTGCTGCCAGCGCGGTGATGCCGTAGACGCCGACCCAGGCCGCCCAGCCCGCCAGCGGACCCGTCGTGTGGGCATAGCCCGACGCGATCCATGGGAAGCCGCTGAACCAGGTGGCGCGCGCCAGCTCCGCCAGCAGCCAGGCCGGCACCAGCGCCAGCAGTCGCCAGCGGCCCGCGGCGACGAAGCGCGCCGTCAACCCCAGCGCGAGTGCGTAGTAGGTGCAGAGGAAGGCCGCCAGCAGTGCGACGGCCAGTGCCGCAACGGCCCAGGGGATGCCGCCGAACTGGTGCATGCTGATGTGCAGCCACCACAGGCCCGAGGCGAGCCAGCTCCAGCCGAACAGCGCGCCGCACAGCGCGGCCACTTTGGGCGTGGCGCGCTGGACCAGCCCGAACAGCAGTGCCAATGCGGTGATCTGCGCCCACCAGGCGCCGGTGGGCGCGAAGGAGGCGGTCTGCAGCAGGCCTGCGGCCAGCGCCGCCGCAGCGGCAACAGCCGGCCTCACGCCTCGGTCTCGTCGGCCGGTGCGCGCGTGACCTTGAACCAGCGCACCGCGCCGCCACGGGTCAGCATGACGGCGAAGTCCAGGCCGGCCACGCGCACCACCTCGCCGCGGCGCGGCACGCGACCCAGCTCGTGGGCCACGAGGCCGCCGATGGTGTCGAAGTCGTGGTCCGGCAGCGCCACACTGAAGGCGCCGTTGACGGCCGCGATGGACGCGTCGCCGGCCACGCGCAGGCTGCCGTCGGCCAGCGTGTACAGGCCGGAATCGCCGTCCTTCTCGTCGAACTCGTCCTCGATCTCGCCGACGATTTCCTCCAGCACATCCTCGATGGTGATGAGGCCTGCGGTGTTGCCGAACTCGTCGATGACGATGGCGAGGTGGTTGCGGTTGGAGCGGAAGTCGCGCAGCAGTTCGTTCAGCCCCTTGCTCTCGGGCACGAACACGGCCGGGCGCAGCAGCGCGCGGACATTCAGCTCGGGCGCGCGCTGCATCTTCAGCAGGTCTTTCGCGAGCAGGATGCCGATGATGTTGTCGCGGCCGCCCTCGAAAACGGGGAAGCGCGAGTGGCCGCTGGCAATGACGACGTGCAGCAACTCGTCATACGGCGCATCGATGTCCAGCAGGTCCATGCGCGGCGCGGCGACCATGGCGTCGCCGGCCGACAGCTCGGCCATGCGCAGCACGCCTTCGAGCATCTGGCGCGACTCGGGCTCGATCAGCTCGCGCTGTTCGGCGTCGGCCAGCGTCTCTATCAGTTCGGTCTTGGAATCCGGCCCAGGGTGCAGGAATTCCAGCATGCGCTCCAGCAGGCCACGGGCCTCGGGCGGGTGTTTGGCGGCCCCGCGGGGGGGCCTGCCTGATTGCGGTTCGCTCAAGGGAGCTGTCAGGGTATTGCGGAAGGGACAGAATAGCCGATTGGTTTGACAGACCTTGTTTCGGGGCGCCCAGCCCCCATATTTGCTGCCTTCGACGAAACGGCCCTCCATCATGTCCAAGCCCCAAGGCCTCATCCCTGCCACCATCCTGACCGGCTTCCTCGGTGCCGGCAAAACCACGCTGCTCAAGCGCGTGCTGACCGAGGCCCACGGCCAGAAGATTGCCGTCATCGAAAACGAGTTCGGCGAGGAGAACATCGACACCGACATCCTGGTGTCGGACACCAACGAGCAGATCATCCAGATGAGCAACGGCTGCGTCTGCTGCACGATCCGCGAGGACCTGCGCACCACGCTGAGCGACTTGGCTGCCAAGCGCCGCAAGGGCGAGCTGGACTTCGAGCGCGTCGTCATCGAGACCACTGGCCTGGCCGACCCCGGCCCCGTGGCCCAGACCTTCTTCATGGACGACGAGATTGCCGAGGCCTACCTGCTGGACTCGGTGCTGACGCTGGTGGACGCCAAGCATGCCGACGAGCAGCTCAACACCCGCCAGGAAGCACGCATGCAGGTGGGTTTTGCCGACCAGATCTTCATCAGCAAGAGCGACCTGGTCGAGCCGGCCGCCGTCGAGGCGCTGATCCACCGCATCAAGCACATGAACCCGCGCGCGCCCATCCAGACGGCGCATTTCGGCGAGGTTCAGCTTGCCAAGGTGTTCGACCTGCGCGGCTTCAACCTGAACGCCAAGCTGGAGATCGACCCCGACTTCCTGAAGGCCGACGCGCACGACCACCACCATCATGATCACGAGCACCACGATCATGAGCATGGCGAGCACTGCGACCACCCGCACCACCATCACCACGACGACGACGTCAAGAGCTTCGTGTTCCGCTCCGACAAGCCTTTCAACCCGGCCAAGCTGGAGGACTTCCTGGGCGCCATCGTGCAGGTCTACGGTCCCAAGATGCTCCGATACAAGGGTGTCCTACACATGAAAGGCACGGACAAGAAGGTGATCTTCCAGGGTGTTCATCAGATGATGGGGTCCGATCTCGGTCCGCGGTGGATGCCGGGCGAGAAAAAACAGAGCAAGATGGTGTTCATCGGCATCGACCTGCCCAAGGATGTGTTGATGCAAGGTTTGGAAGGTTGTCTGGCGTGATTTTTTGGCCCCCTGGGACACCGGTTTCAGGGGGGCGAAGGCACCTTGATTCGCATGGCTACAATCCGCCGCGCTCAAAAATGGGCAGCCGGCTGAGAGGCAGTGGGATCAAGGTCTGACACCGCGCCGATACACGCCCAGAGCGAGGAGAAGATTGTGAGCAAGACCCCGGCCCCAAAAACTGCCGCCGCACCCAAGGGTGTGAAGAAGTCCGATGCCGGCGCCGACGTCGCCATGTTGGAAACGCCCGCCCCGGCGAACCGTTTCGCCGACCGCTTCGCCCCGCCCAAGCCGCCTGCGCGCGGTGCCAACCAGGCCGACGAGACGCCGCGCGTGGCTGCCAAGGGTGACCCCAAGCTGGCGAATGCCTGGAAGACCAAGCCAGGCGCCGAGCTGAGTGACGCCGAAGTGCTGGCCATGCCGGACGCGGAGTACATGAACGCCAAGCAGATCGAGTTCTTCCGCATGAAGCTCGAGACGCTGAAGAACGAGGTGCTGTCCAACGCGGGCGAGACCACCGAGCACCTGCGTGAGGACACCACCATCGTCCCCGACCCGGCCGACCGCGCCACCATCGAGGAAGAGCACGCGTTGGAGCTGCGCACCCGCGACCGCGAGCGCAAGCTGCTGAAGAAGATCGTGCAGTCCATCGGCCGTCTGGACAGCGGCGACTACGGCTACTGCGACGAGACCGGCGAGCCCATCGGCCTGGGCCGTTTGATCGCCCGTCCGACCGCCACGCTGTCGCTCGAAGCGCAGCAGCGTCGCGAGCTGAAGCAGAAGATGTTCGGCGACTGATACGCTCCGCGTCGATGGCCGATTCCAAGCCCGCAGACCCCAAGGAAGGCGACAGCTTCTTCCGCAAGGTTGCGCGCTTCGTCGCCAATCCGACCACGGACTGGTCGGAGATCAATTCGCGCCAGGACGACCCCGAGGGCGACCTGGCCAAGGCCGAGCTGCGCGCCATGGTGGAGCGCAAGCGCCGCAACGACTTCGTGCGCAAGCGCGAGTTGGACATGCTGCGCCGCATCCGCCGCGAAGGGCTGACGCCCGAGCAACTGGCCGCGCTGGCCGCGTCGCCGTCCCGGCTGGGTGACGACGAGCGCATCAGCGAGCCCAGCTCCAAGATCGACCTGGGTGTGAAGGCCAAGATCGACGAGATCGAGCAGCAGATGGTGGGCGAGAGCTTTGCGACCACGCAGGCGGCGCCCAAGCACCAGTCCGGCTTCTTCGAAACCAGTACGCGCCCGGTGGCGTTCGCGTCCACCGCCTCCGCGCCGCCGCCGCCGCTGATGGACAGCGCCAGCGGCCGCGTCAGCGAGTTCTCCACCCCCCGGGAGGTCGAGCGCCTGTCCGCGCCGCCGCCGCCGGCGGCCGTCACCATGGGCGCCGCCATCCCGCCGCTGTCCGATTCGCCGCCCAGCCGCCTGCCCGACCTGCCGCCGCTGGACATGCCTCTGTCCTTCACGCTGGCCGAGACCGGCGCGCCCGTCGAGGTGCAGGAAGTCGTGCACGACCCCGAGCTGGACGAGGCCGTCATCGCCTTCGCCAATGCCGACTACGACAGCAGCGAGCGGGCGCTGACCGAGCTGGTGCGGCCGGGCGGCAGCCGCAACCTGCATGGCGAGACCTGGCTGGTGCTGTTCGACCACTACCGCGCCACCGGCGCCCAGGGCAAGTTCGAGGTGCTGGCCGTCGAGTACGCGCAGCAGTTCGGCCTGTCGGCGCCGCAGTGGTTCTCCATGCCCCGGCTCGTGGCCGAGACGACCCGCCAGTCCAACCGCTCGCCCATGGCCAAGGCCGGCCAGGTCAGCTGGACGGCGCCGGCCACGCTGACGAGCGAGGAGGTCGCCGTGCTGCAAAAGCGCAGCGAGACCCTGCCCATGCCCTGGGTGTTCGACTGGGGCGCCGTGGACGAGGTCGATATCGACGCCGCCATCCAGTTGCGCCAACTGATGCGCGGCTGGGCCCAGCAACAGGTGGACCAGCGCTGGATAGGCGGCGATCGCTTCCTGAACCAGCTCAAGGAACTGGCGCCGGTGGGCGAGCGTGACACCGATCCCGCGCTGTGGATGCTGCGCCTGGAGGCGCTGCGTCTGGCCAACCGGCCGGACCAGTTCGACGAGGCCGCCATCGACTACTGCGTGACCTACGAGGTCTCGCCGCCGTCGTGGGAGCGGGCCAAGTGCCGCGTGCGCATCGGCAGCGAGGGCAGCTCGACCAACAGCCCCGCGCACAGCACCATGCAGGGCGAGGCGCAGTCCAGCTTCCTGGACACCAGCGTGACCGACGCCAGCGTGGCCCAGCTGGACCTGATGGGCCAGCTCAGCGGCGACATCTCCGAGACGCTGCGCGGCATGGCGGCCGAGGTGGGCGATGCCAGCCTCATCAGCATCTGCTGCACCCGGCTGATCCGCCTGGACTTCATGGCTGCGGGCGACCTGCTGAACTGGGTGCTGCAGCGCCGCGCCGAGAACCGCGCGGTGGTGTTCACCGATGCGCACCGCCTGGTCGCGCTGTTCTTCGGCGCGATGGGTATCAACGAGCATGCGAAGGTCAAGGTGCGGGTGAACTAGGGCGCGTCGCGCGCTTGCGCTGCCATGATCCTGGCAGCGATGTGCCGAGAGTGGCACCTCCCCGACAGTGCACATGGGCAATCCGTCGACGCGGCCCTACTTGGTGGATGTCGTGATGGCGCCCCAGTTCCCTACGCCAACGAAGGTTTCGCTTGCAAAGCAGATGCCGTACAGGGCTGCGTTTGATCCTGCGCCGCGTTGCTGCCAACGGGCCATGTCTTCGCTGATGTGCAGCGTCCCATCGACCGCGCCTACGATGAACTGCCCATTGCCGTAGGCCGCAGACAGCAGGTCTGAGCTTGTCCCGATGGTTGCAGTAGACCAAGTCAAACCATCTGAACTGGTCCAGAGTGCCCCGTGGTAGCCGACCGCAATGAAGCCGGGCTTGCCATAGGTCACTGCTTGCAGCCAGCCGGTTCCTGAAGGGCCTGCTGCCCATTTCTGGCCATCTGTACTTGTGATGATGGCATTGGGGCCAACCGCGACGAACCGGTTGGCGCCGTAGGTGATGCCCACGAGGGACGCCGAGGTATTGGACGCAACTGCGGTCCAGCGCGTGCCGTCGCTGCTGGTCAACACCAGGCCGGCGGCGCCCGTGGCCACGAACTTGTCTCCTCCGAAGGCAACGGCAGACAGGTTGATGGTCGGGTTGATACCGGCCACGGGTGTCCATACGTCGCCATCGGCGCTGGTCATGATGGTCCCGCCTACTCCAACCGCTACGAAGATCCCGTTGCCGTGAGTCACGCTGCGCAGGTAGGCTGACACCAGGGTCTTGGCTGGGGTCCACTTGCGCGCATCGGTGCTGCGCCACACGCTTCCGCCGTCGCCAACGGCAACAAAGACGCCGTTCTTGCCGGCAACGCTTCGCAGGTCTGTGCGCGGACCGTCAAGTACCGGTGTCCAGGTGGCTGCGTCAGCGCTGCGCACCAGCAGGCCGTTCATCCCTGCGATGACGAATTGGTTGCCGCTGGCGGCCGCGGCCATCAGCGGATAGGTCACGTCGGTCTTCGCATAGAGCGACGTCCAGGACTTGCCGTCCGTGGATGAGGTGATCCTGTTGTCAGCCACCAGGAAGTACCGACCGCTGCTATAGCTCACCGAACGCCCCACCACGTCGCTCGCACTCAGCGTCCAGGCTGTGCCGTCCGTGCTGGTGTAGATGTCACCGTTGCCGCCCGTCAACGCGAAGCGACCGTCGCCGAAGGTGACGTCCGATGCGCTGAAGCGCGTCGGCAAGGAGAATTGTGTCCAGCGCATGCCGTCGTCGCTGCGGTAGAGCCCGGAGGTGCCCACGGCGATGAAGCGCCCCGCGCCGAAGGCGACGCGGCTGACGTAGGTGATACCGGCCGGTGCTGTCGCAGTCCAGGTCGTTCCGTCAGAGCTGCTGAATATGCCGCCGATGCCCGTGCCCACGAACATGCCGTTGCCCGCGGCCACGCCATAGAAGTCCCTGATCCCAGCCTCTTCGATGGATGTTGTCCGGAGCCACTGGTCGCCATCTGTGCTCTTGAAAACCGCGTTGCCGAAGCCGACGGCCAGGTAGATGCCGTTACCGTAGGTGATGGCGCGCAGCCACCCGCCGGCGTGCCTGGGCTGCCAGGTCGCGCCATCGCTGCTGACCAGTATCACGCCGGCTGCGCTGGTCGCGTAGAACCTGCCATTCAGGTATTGAACGTCCGTCACGTCGGCTTTGGGAACGGAGGCAAGTTCCCAGACTGCGCCTGGCGCCCCTCGCAGGCTCAGGACGATGGCCTTGCTTAGCGGACCTGCAGTGGCCGTGACTGTTGCGTTGGTTGCCGCTCCCAAGGCGCTTGGCAGTGGGGGTGTGTAGGTGACTGAGCCACCCGTCGCCGCGTTGAGGCTGCCCGGCCCCGAAAGTGTCCAGTTGACGGGGGCGCTCGAATTCTGCAGTGACGCGGTCAGCGTGACTGAAGCGCCGCCGGCCACGGCTTGCGCCTCGCTGGAGGCCAGGCTGAGACTGGCTGGGAGCTGGGTTGGCGAGTCGCTGGCGCCGCCTCCGCAACCCGCCAAGCATGTCAGAGACACCGCAAGCCCCAACAGGGCGCGCCTGCAACTCATGAACTCAATCATCCTTCCTCCCTTGTTGTGTGGTTCTCGACGGAGCGTTGATCCCTGTCAACTCGATGTTAGCCCGCTGCGGCGGACTGAGCGGTTGAGTACGACATGCGCCGATCTTGAGAAACTCGGGTTGAACCCCATCTGGAACAGCCTATGTCTTCCGATTCTTCCGCCGCCGTCTATCACGGCACCACCATCGTCTCGGTGCGCCGCCAGACGCCCACTGGCTGGCAGGTTGCCATCGGCGGCGATGGCCAGGTCACGCTGGGCAACACCATCGTCAAGGCCAGCGCACGCAAGGTGCGCAAGCTCTACCGTGAGCAGGTGCTGGCCGGTTTCGCGGGCGCCACGGCCGACGCTTTCACGCTGTTCGAGCGCTTCGAGGCCAAGCTGGAGAAGCACCAGGGCCATCTGGTGCGCGCCGCCGTCGAGCTGACGCGCGACTGGCGCACCGACCGCGTGCTGCGCCGCCTGGAGGCCATGCTGGCCGTGGCCGACAAGAGCGCCTCGCTCATCATCACCGGCAACGGCGACGTGCTGGAGCCCGAGCAGGGCATCGTGGCCATCGGCTCGGGCGGCCCCTATGCGCAGGCCGCGGCCAAGGCGCTGCTGGCCAACACCGAGCTGGGCGCGGCCGACATCGTCAAGAAGTCGCTGGAGATCGCCGGCGAGATCTGCATCTACACCAACCAGAACCACACGCTGGAGGTGTTGGAGTGAGTTCAATGACCCCTCAGGAAATCGTCTCCGAGCTGGACCGCCACATCGTCGGCCAGCAGGCCGCCAAGCGCGCCGTCGCCATCGCGATGCGCAACCGCTGGCGCCGCCAGCAGGTGGACGAGAAGCTGCGTGCCGAGATCACGCCGAAGAACATCTTGATGATCGGGCCCACGGGCGTGGGCAAGACCGAGATCGCGCGCCGGCTGGCCAAGCTGGCGGGTGCGTCCTTCATCAAGGTCGAGGCGACCAAGTTCACCGAGGTGGGCTATGTCGGCAAGGATGTGGACTCCATCATCCGCGACCTGGTCGAGGTGGCCGTCAAGCAGGAGCGCGAGGTGGCGACGCGCCGCTGCCAGACCCGCGCCGAGGACGCCGCGGAGGACCGCATCCTTGACGTGCTGCTGCCCGGCTCCGAGGCCGACAACGCCACGCGCCAGAACTTTCGCAAGAAGCTGCGTGAGGGCCAGCTCGACGACAAGGACATCGAGCTGGACCTGCTCGCGCCCAAGCCCAGCGTGGAGCTGCTGACGCCCTTCGGCAACCAGCCCGGCATGGAGGACATGGCCGAGCAGCTGAAGGGCATGTTCAGCCAGTTCGGCGCCAACCAGAAGAAGACGCGCAAGCTCAAGATCGCCGAGGCCTTCAAGCTGCTGGTCGACGAGGAGGCCGCCAAGCTCGTCAACGAGGAAGAGATCCGCGCGGCGGCGCTGACGAATGCGCAGGAGATGGGCATCGTCTTCATCGACGAGATCGACAAGGTCGCGTCGCGCCAGGAAACCGGCGGCGCCGAGGTGTCGCGCCAGGGCGTGCAGCGCGACCTGCTGCCGCTGGTGGAAGGCACGACGGTGTCCACCAAGTACGGCCTCGTGAAGACCGACCACATCCTCTTCATCGCCAGCGGCGCCTTCCATCTCAGCAAGCCCAGCGACCTGATTCCCGAGCTGCAAGGCCGCCTGCCCATCCGCGTGGAGCTGGACTCGCTGTCGGTGGCCGATTTCGAGGCCATCCTGACCAGCACGCACGCCAGCCTGGTCAAGCAGTACCAGGCGCTGATGGCCACAGAAGGCGTGACGCTGGAGCTTCAGCCCGATGCCATCCGTCGCCTGGCGCAGATCGCGTTCGAGGTCAACGAGCGCACCGAGAACATCGGTGCGCGCCGCCTGGCCACCGTGATGGAACGGCTGCTGGACGAGATCAGCTTCGACGCGCCCAACCGTGGCGGCCAGACCGTGTCGCTGGACGGGGCGGCGGTGGACGGCAAGCTGGGCGCGCTGGCAGCGAACGAGGACCTGAGCCGCTTCATCCTGTAGCGCTCAGTTCGGCAGCGCCGAGGCGCTGCCGGTCCAGCGCAGCAGTTGCATCAGCGAGGGCGCCTGGGTCTTGCCCAGCAGGTTGCGCACATGGCTGCGCACGGTGCTGAGCTGCAGGCTCAGGTGCCTGGCCGCGGTTTCCACGGTCATGCCGTCCGCCAGCAGCATCAGCACATGGCGCTCCGTGGGGCTGAGCCGGCATTTCTGGGCGATGGCGTCGATGCGGGCACTCTGCGTCAGTGCCGGCTGGTCCACCTGCACGACCAGCAGCAAAGGGCTGGCGGGCGGCGGCAGCCCGGGGTCGGCGCCGCGCTGCCGCGAGCGCGACAGGTGCAGCAGGCCGGTCGACAGGCAGCGCTCGAACCAGATCGCGCAGTCCAGCGCTGCTCCCGAGGCGGCCTGGGCCAGCAAACGGGTCAGCGGCAGCAGGCCCAACTGGCCCAGCGCATGCAGGCGACCCTCGCCGACGCGGATGGAGCCGTCGTCCATGAGGCGGCGCGCCATCGGGTTGGCGCTCAGCACGCTGCGGTCCTCGTGCACCAGCATGATGGCCTGGGGCAGCAGGTCCACGATGAGCCAATGGGTCTGCTGTGCGCCCGGCCAGCCCGGCGGGCCGGTGCGCGGCAGGGCGCGCGGGATGGGTTCGGCCGCCCCGTCGCGGACGGGTTCGGTGGCAAAGACTTCGACAAAGGCATTCATCGCTGTTCCCCTGATTTCTGGTCTGGCCAGTGTTCCGGGGCGGGGCTCAGACGTCCTTTAGCCTCCTAAAACTTGATGAATTTCACGCTTCAGCGCCGGGTCAGCGCCATGGCCGGCGGCGGTGGGGTCTCCAGCAGGCGCTCGACGTCCAGGATGCCGGCGCCGTAGCCGGCGTCCGGGTTCCAGCCGTCCGGCCGGCCGGCGGACTGCCGGGCGGCCAGGCGGAAGCCCTCGACGCGCTGCCAGGGGGCGTCGTAGGCCTTCAGCGCGTCATGGTGGCGGTGCAGCCAGCGAGCAGCGGCGCCCGAGGTCATGGCCGCCGCGCAGGTGGTGCCGCCGAAGGCTGCGGTGTAGGACGAGCGTGGCGCCGACGTCGCGACCGCCCGCCTGACGCCGGCTGCAGGGGCGCTGAAGTCCACCCATTCGCCGGAAGAGCTCATGATCCAGGGCCGGCCCGCGCGCTCCACGCCGGCCACCGCGATGCTGCGCGGCAGTGCGGCCGGGTAGGCCGGCCAGCCGCGCACCGGCACGTTGCCGGCCGCGGCAATCAGCAGCACGCCGCGCTCGTAGCAATGGTTCACTGCACGCCAGATGGGCTCCGGCGCGCTCTGGGCCAGGAAGGTGCCCAGGCTGACGTTGATGACCCGGACCCTGGCCTCGTCCACGAGGTAGCGCGCCGCGGCCTCGAACTCGTAGGCCCGCTGGTCCAGCAGGATGCCCTGGCCCACGCGCACCGGCACCAGCGGCACGCAGGGAGCGACGCCGTAGAAGCCGGCCGCCTCGTCGAAGCCCGCAACCACGCTTGCGCTGGACGTGCCGTGGCCGGCATAGCCGCCGCGCATGCGGTCGCGCCCCGGCTGCGCCGACAGCCCGTCGAAGCTGCGCGCCGCCTTGACGTCCACCCAGCTGTCGCCGGGCAGGCCCAGCGCGGGGTGCTCGGTGTAGCCCGTGTCGATCAGGCCCACCTTGATGTCGCCCCATTCGTCGGGTGCCGGCGGATAGCTGCTGCGAGCGTTGCACAGGTCCAGGTGCCACTGCCGCGAGGTCTCGTCGTCCTTGTCCTCGGGGTGTACGCCGCCCAGGCGGTGCCAGAGCCGGCCCAGCGCGCCGTCCGGCGTGCGCAGATCGCGCCGCAGCGCTTCCCGCCAATCCAGCGCACGAGGCTCGCTGAGGCCCAGCTTGGACAGCAGCCGGTGGGCGTTCTCGCTGCCGTACTCATTGACCAGCGCCTGCAGCACCTCGGAGCGCAGCTCCAGGTGCGTGGGCGACTTGGCGCGCTCGCCCTCGGTCGCCTTCGCGGACAGTTTCAGTCGCGGCAGCAGCGCCGCCAGGTGTGAGAGGGCATCGCGTGCGATGGCCACCGCCGGCTTCTGCTGCGCGCGCGTGTCCAGGCGGAAGACGGTAGGCCTCATGCGTCGAGCTCCGAGGGATGGGCGTGGGGACGAGGTGAGAAGGTCTGTTCGAGCAGGTGCATCAGTTCGGTGGCGTCGGCGGTGCCGCCCTGGGCCTGCCAGTAGCCGCGGTCCTCTTCGGACAGCGCGTCGGCGATGAGGCTGCGCGCGCGTTCGCGGGCGAGCTGGGAGATGGGATCGGGCTCGGTCTCGGTGCGGCGCATGAAATCCTCGCTGGCGCCGAGCAACTGGGCGGCGGCGGCCTCGGCACCGGCGGCGGCGGCCAGCCAGGCAAAGATCTCGCAGCGCGAGCGCAGCAGGTTTTCATGCTGCAGCGCGCGGGCCGTGCGGATGGCGCCCTGCATGGCCTCGTCGATGCGGTCCGCCGCCACCAGCGCCGCCGTCAGGCCCGACATCGCCCGCGCACGCGCCTGGCCGTGCCGCAGGTGCGGACCCAGGTGGGCCAGCAGGTCCCGGAAGTCGGCCACGGCGGCGTCGGCATGGCCCATCTGCAGGTGGGTCCAGGCCATGTCGGCGAGCAGCAGCACGCGGTAGCGGTCGATGCCGTGGGCCTCGGCCAGCGCCAGCGCGGACTGGGCATGCCGCAAGGCGTTGGCGTGCTCGTTCTTGGCGTCGGCCAGCAGCACCTCCACGCGCAGCCGCCGCACGCGGTCGGCGGGTCGCGGGTCGCGGGCCTCGAACTCGCGCGCCGCCTGCAGGTGGCGCTCGGCCAGCTCCACGCGACCGGCACGCAACTGAGCCTCGGCCAGATGGCGCTGGCAGCCGTGGCGGTGGCGCGTGTCCCCCAGCGCCTCGAACAGCGCGTCGGCGCGCTCCAGCGCCGCAATGCACTGCGCACCGGGCAAGCGTCCTTCCACGCCGAGGCGGCCCAGCCAGTGCCAGTAGCGCGCGCGCAGCGGCGCCGGGCAGGCGTCGGTCACCAGCGGCTGCACGCGGCCCAGGTTGTCCAGCGCTTCGCCAATCGAGCCCGTGGCGCCCAGCACGACGGAGGTGTAGGTCGCGATGGTGATGGCCTGCTCGGCGAGCGCGGGGCGCGGCAGCGCCCAGGACAGCGCGGCACGCGCGTTGGGCATTTCCTGCAGCATCCACGCGCTTTCGCGCTCGCCGGCCGCCAGCACGCAGACCTGGCTCATCACGCGGGCCAGCCGTGCCTGCGCGTCGGCGTCGGCGCCGGCCTGCTTCAGGCAGTCCAGCGCGAACGCGCGCGTGGTCTCCAGCATGCGGTAGCGCGGCCGGGCGCCTGGCTGCATGCCGACCAGCGAGCGGTCCACCAGGATGTTGAGATGCTCGATGAGGTCGGGCTCGGAGCTGTCTTCCAGCAGCAGCTGCGCGCCCACCAGGCCGAAGCCGCTGGGAAAGGCGGCCAGCAGGTGCAGGATTTCCTGCGTGCACGGGGCCAGCAGCTGGTGGCTCCACTCCAGCGCGGCCTGCAGGCTGCGGTGGCGCGGCGGCGCGGTGCGCTGGCCGCCGGCCAGCAGGCGCAGGCGGTCGTTCAGCCGGCTGCGCACGCCGGCCGTGCCCAGCAGTGGCACGCGCGTGGCGGCGAACTCCAGCGCCAGCGGAATGCCGTCCAGCTGGCGACAGATCTCGATGAGGTCGACGAACTCCTCGGCCGTGGGCTCGAAGCGCCCGCCCATGGCGCCACGCACCCGCGCCAGCAGCAGGCTGACGGCGCCGTAGTCGCTGGCGCCGTCGGCCTCGGCCGAGATGGGCACGGCCAGCGGGTTCAGCCGCAGCACGCGCTCGCCGGCCACGCGCAGCGGCTCCTGGCTGGTGGCCAGCACGTGCAGGCGCGAGGCCTGGTCCAGCAGGCCTTCGACGAGGTCGGCCGCGGCGTCGATGATGTGCTCGCAGTTGTCCAGCACCAGCAGCAGCTCGCGGTGCTGCAGCGCGGCGACGCAGGCCGCCATCGCGTTGCCGCCGGGTTCCAGCTCCAGCCCTAGCGTCTGGCAGACGGCCTGCGGCAGCAGCACGGGGTCGCGCACGTCGGTCAGGTCGATGCGCCACACGCCCTGCGCGTAGCGCCCGGTGGCCGCAAGCTGCAGCGCCGCGGTGTTGGCCAGCGTGGTCTTGCCCACGCCGGCCAGGCCGCACACGGTCACGCAGGCCGCGCCGGCGTAGGCGGCCAGCAGGTCGGCCAGGTCGGCATCGCGGCCCAGCAGCGGTGGCAGGCGCACCGGCAGGTTGCCGGTGCGCTGCCGGGCAGGCACGGCCGCGGGTGCCTCGGCCTGCTGCGCGGCGATGAACTGGTAGCCGCGTCCGGTCACCGTGGCGATGGTGTCCGCGCCCAGCAGGCGGCGCAGCGTCGAGATCTGCACGCTGAGGTTGTTCTCCTCGACCACCAGGCCCGGCCAGACGCGGTCCAGGATCTCCTCCTTGCTCAGCACGCGGTCGCGATGCTCCAGCAGCAGCAGCAGCAGGTCGAACGCGCGGCCACCCACATTGGCGGCGCTGCCGTTGACCCACAGCTGGCGCAGCGCGGGGCGCACCTCGAAATGACCGAACTTCAACACGTCCATGGCGGGTTCTGCAGCGGTGCCGTCCTCAGGTCCAGCTGCGCGTGACCGGCAGGGTGGTCAGGCCGCGGAAGTAGATGTTCTCTATCCAGGCGGGCGTGGCGTCGGGCCGGCACAGGGCCAGCGCGGGGAATTCGTCCAGCAGCACCTCGAAAACCTTTTGCGAGATCTGGTCCTGCAAGGCCGCGCCCATGCATTCGTGCATGCCATGGCCCAGCGAAAAGTGCCGGTTCCTGGGCCTGTCCCAGTGGAACTGGTCCAGCGTCCGCCCCTGCCGGTTGGCCACCGCAATGACCGCGTGGACGGGGGCGTCCTTGGGAAGCGCGAAGCCCTCGAAGTTGTCCCGTTTGCTGGCGGTGTAGCGCTCGACGATGGCCACCGGCGGATCGAAGCGCAGCGCCTCGGCCAGCGCCAGCTTCAGCCCGTCGGTGCGCGGCTGGCCGTGCAGCGCAGCCAGCTGCGCCCAGGAGGTCGCGCCCGTCCTGGACCGGCTGTCGGGACGCAGGAAGTTCAGCATCGCCGAGCCGAGCAGGAACTGCGTGGACATGTAGCCGGCCAGCACCATCTGCACCAGCACGGCCACGGCCTCCATCGCCGCCAGAGGCCGCTCTTCGTGGCGGGGGAAATGCATGCGGTACAGCGGCGGCGGGATGACCGAGCCCATGGGCAGCTCGCTGAGATCCACCTTGGTCTGGCGCGCAATCTCGCCGATCAGCGTACCGTCGTAGGGCGAGTGCTGGCCCGGCCGCAACTCGGCGATCCAGGCGCGCGCCAGCGCACGGCCCAGATGGCCGGACAGGCGCACGGTCGCGTCCGCATAGGTCTTGCGCCCGGCCTCCCAGGCACCGTCGGGCAGGTTGTAGTAGCGCATCATGGTCTGGGCCAGCGCGTCGCAGGTCGCGACCTCGTCGGCGGGCAGCCCGAAGAAGCGCCAGAACACACGCCGGGGCACGGGCTCGGCGACCTCGCGCACGAAGTCGAACTGGTCCAGCTGCCACAGCCGGGGCAGCACGTCGACGAGCGCGTCGTCCAGGTAGGTGGCCATGGGCGCCATGGCGATGGAGAAGGCCTGCCCCACCGCGCGGGCCACCACGCCGTGGCGTTCGCCGTCCTGCCGGATGATGCCGCGCAGCAGGGCGGTGGACGGGGCCTGGCGGAAGTCCTGGGGCGTCTCCAGCATGCTGCGGACGAGGTCGCGGTCTATGGCCCAGTACGCACGATGCCCGGACACCCAGATCAGCTTGGGCAACTGCTTGCCGGTGGCCTGAAGCGACTTCTGCGGCTCGGCAATGAAGCTGGATTTGCCGGCCTTGAAGGGCCAGTGCGCCTTGGGCTCCTGGCCGATGCGCGTGCCCTCGGCGTACTTGGCGGGGCCCTCGAAGCGCCTGGGCAGCAGCTGCGGCACCCACTCCTCCAGCTTGGGGCGCCATTTGTCCAGTTGGTCGCTGTCGCTGGCCGCATCGACCAGCTTGTTCAGCGCGACCAGCAGCAGCTGCCGCGGCGTGCGCGCCAGCGCGTCGCGCAGCGGCTGGCGGGCCTTGCGGGCCATGGCCGGCTCGGCTTTCTCAGGGCCAGGCAGCAGGCTGTCCAGCATGCGCAGCCCGGGATAGAACAGGTACAGGCAGCCGCGCGTGGACACCAGCGGGGGGACTTCGATGACATGGTTGCCGGCGCCCGGCCCCAGGTCGAACCTGACCGGCTTGGACCGGATGCCCGCGATGGGGTCCTGCGTGCCGCGCAGGCGGCTGTCGGCGCTGCCCTGTATCCAGTGGCGCTGGATGAACTCGAACTGCCGCTCCAGGTTGGCGCAGAAGAACAGGCCCATCAGGCCGTGCTTGCGCTGCATGGCGGTGACCTTGCCCGTCTTGTCGTCCCTGACCTCGTCGCTCCATTGCGCCAGCATGCCGCGGCGCAGCAGTCGGCGCGAGTGGCGCAGGCCGGCCACCCGTGAGGAGCGCGGGTTGGTGCGGCGGATGTGGGCGCCCAAGGGGCAGAACTTGCCCTCGTGGTCATCGAGGATCGCAGGGTGTTCCCAGCTGGGCGCGTAGTCGAAGTCGTTGCTTTGCGAATTCACATGGCTGACCGGCGTCAGCGGTTCCCCGCCGGGCCAGCGACCCATCAGCTTGGCCTTGATGAAGTCGGGGGCTTCCCCGGTGTCCGCCGCGGCCTGGTTCACGGTCCGCTCGAAGGCGTCCACATGCTGCTCGATGAGCCGAAGCACGCCGAAGCTGCCGTTCTGCGCCAGGTCCGGGGCCAGGCCGCGCAACGACGAGCCGCCATAGATGCTGGCGTAGTCCTGGCCCAGCAGGAACTCGCCGGGGCTGGCCGAGGGCTGCATGTCGGGCTTGTCATTCGCGGCGGCCAGGCCGCTGATGCGGGGCTGGGTGATCGAGTCCCTGAACCCGAACTGCTCCCGGCCGAGCCAGTCGGGCTTCTTGCCTTCATCCTCGTCGGGCCCGAGCGGCGCGTAGCGCTGCCAGTCGTGCGGCCGAAGGTCCGTGCCCTGCTCGTGCAGCACCTCCAGGCCGTTGACTTTGCAGTCGTTGCGCAGCCGCAGGCAGGCCCGCTGCAGGGCGTGATCGTCGTCGTCGAAGCCGTACAGCGAGATCACCATGTGGACCTGCAGCTTCACGTCCTTGTCGTTGCCGAAGCGCCAGTGCTCCGGGGCGCTGTGGTCGGTGTCCCCGTTGTCCTCGGCGCGCAGTGCGGCACCCTGGCGGAAGGCCGTCGGGAACTCGTCCAGGTCGTCCTGGCGCCAGGGCATCAGCATCTGCAGGCCCCGCCAGGTGAAGCCGATGTTGGCGGCCAGTTCGGGCTTCAGCGGCTTCGTCCCGCGCTGCCCGGCCTGCACAGGCTTGAGCGGCCAGGGTGCGGCGCTGGTCAGCCCCTTCCACGGATAGCCGCCGTCCGGCGCGGCGAACTCGTGCGCCAGCCACGGCCGCGCCGCCGCGCCGTCGCGCACGCGCAGGAAGAAATGCCGCGCATGCGGGGCGCCATAGCCCTTGAGGATGTTGCCCTGCACATCGTCCAGGTCCACCACGGCGGCGGGCCCGTCGATGACCGGCGGCAGCAGCCGGTCGGGGTCGCGGTGCGGATGGATGTCGAGGACGGTCTTGTCCGGATAGGCCTGGTAGATCGGAAAGTCGAACCGGCCGGGCAGCAGCGACGGGCTGCCGTCGGCGCGGCGGGGGCCGTAGGGCACGCGGTTCCACAGCCGCACGAATCGCAGGAATTCGCTGGGGTGCTCGCGCACCGGCAGCGGTGGCGGGTTCTCCACATAGCGCAGCAAGGTGTCGAAGACGTCGCCGATGACGATGGCGAAGTCCAGCACGTAGTCTTCGAGCGGGCCGTCGAACTCGGTGATGACCATCAGCGCCGTGCCGTCCCACGAGGGCACGAAGCGCGCGAAGTGCAGGAAGGACAGCTCCCGCATCGCCAGGTCGATCTTGGGCTGGGCCGCGACGACGTCCCACAGCATCAGCGGCAGCTTGGCCGGATCGGCCAGCTTGAGGGCCAGGTTGAGGCCGCGTATCACCGGCGGCTCGGTCTTCTCGGAGAAGAGCCTCTGCAGCCAGTCGAGATCCTTGGGCATGACAACTCCCATGCACTGTCATGGGCCCCTGAGCGGAGCGGGAGGGCGGCTCTTGAAGGCCGTTGCGGCGGAATGTAGCGGTTTGTTTCCTCGCCAGATAGGCCGTGGAAGTGCGGAGCCGCGCGGCGGGCGGCGGCTGCCGCGGGGTCAGCGCTTGCGGCGCTTTTGCAGCCACCCCGTCACCCCCAACCCCAGTGCAAACAGCACCCACGTCCCTGGCTCCGGCACCGGCTGTGCCGCGAACACCGCGCCGCCGTCGGCGCTGAACGTGAACGACGTGAACTGGTAGGCGCTGCTGCTGGCGGCGTAGCTGACGCCGTCCAGCAGCGCGTGGTCCAGCGGTGTGCCGGCCTGGCTCAGGAAGCTGTCGATCTGGAAGCCGCCGCTGGCCTGGAAGGCATTGGGGTCGGTGGCGCCGAGGAATCGGAACTCGATCTGCAGCTCGCCCAGGTCCAGGGCGCCGCCGGCGCCGAAGACCAGCTGGTCGGTGACGAAGCCGCCCTGGCCATCGGATTCCACCTCCAGCACCAGCCGCCCGCCGGCCTGGTTGACGAAGCTGCCCTGCACGTGCAGCGTGCCCGGCGAGTTGCCGGGGCTGAAGACGCCGCGGTTGATGACGTTGCCGATCAGCGTGCCGGTGCCGCCCACGTAGCCCCTGGCGCCGATCTCGATGGTGGCGGCGGTCAGCGTGCTGGTGCCGTTGACGATGAGCGTGCCCACGCCGCCGCTGTCGGCGCCGTCGAAGGCGCCCACGCCCAGGTAGTCGGTCACCAGCGTGCTGCCGCCGTTCAGGGACAGCGTGCCGATGCCGCCTGCCGTGGCGCCCACCACCACCTGGCCGCCGCCTGCGCCGGTCACGCTGATCGCGGAGCCTGCGGCCTGCAGCACGCCCACGCCACCGGGCGAGAACCAGCTGCCGCCCAGCGCCAGGCTGCCGCGCTCGGCGCCGTCGGCATGGATGAGCAGCTGGCTGCCGTTGGCCAGCGTCATCAGGCCCGTGCCACCGCCGCTGCCCAGCGCCAGGCTGGCGCCGATCGTGACGCCGCTGCGCCAGGCGCCGTCCAGCCGCAGCGTGGCGGCGTCCACGCCCACCGTGCCCATGGCACCCAGGTCGCCCACGCCCATCAGCGTGGTCGCCACCACGCCGCCGTGGGTGATGCGCAGCGCGCCGCTGGCCTGGCTGCCGGTGCCTATGGTGACGAAGGGGTTGGTGCCCACGGTGTCGACGCGGCTGCCCGGGCCGCTGACCAGCAGCTGGCCGCTGCCCACCGCGGCGTTGCTCTTGCCCACCGTCAGGCCGCTGCCCAGCCAGCCGTTGCTCGCCTGCGCATCGCCATCGCTGGAGATCAGCAGCTGCCCGCCGTTGCTGACCTGCACGCTGCCCTGCGCGTCGTTGCCCACCTGCATGAAGCCCATGCCGATGCCCAGCGCATGGCTGGCGTCGCGGCGGCCGACCACATTGACCGTGCCGCCGGCGATGCGCAGCAGGCCGTTGGCCGCCACGCCGTCGCGTGAGCCTATGCCCACGCGCAGCGCGGACTGGCCGGACTGCATCTGCAGCAGGCCGCCGTCGGTGACGGCCAGGCTGCCCTGGCCGCCGGTATAGCCGACCGAGGTGTAGGCAATGCCGCCGCCGCTGACATAGGCCGAGCCCGCGCCGCTGATGGAGACCGTGCCGACGGCGCCGGGCGAGGTGCCGATGCTGAGGTATTCGTTGCCGGTGATGAGGCCGCCCTGCGATACGGCGATGTCGGCAAACGACCCGGCCGAGCGCGCCAGCTGCAGGCTGGTGCGGCCCACCTCGTTGGCCGCGAAGCTCAGTGTGGAGCCGGCGCCGCGCACCTGCATGCGCGTGCTGCCGGCGAGGTTGGACAGGCTCATCAGCGCGCTCCCGCCCTCGTGGGCCTGCAGCGCCAGCACGCCGCCGTCCAGCACGGCCAGGTTGGCGCTGGAGTTCTGCGCGTTCCAGGTCACGGTCTGCAGATAGCTGCCCAGGCCGTCGCGGCCCAGCACCTCGAAGCGCGAGCCCGCGCCCTGCACGCTGAAGTCGACGATGGCGCTCTCGGTGCCGGTGGCACCGGCGCTGAAGGTGCCCAGCGCCATGGTGACGTGGTCGGTCTGCACCAGGCCGCCGTTCAGCACCTTGACGCTGGCCAGCGTCTGGCCGCCGGGCGTGCCGCGGCTCCAGCCATCGGCGGCCTGCGTGGCGAGGTCGGTCACGCCGACCTGGAAGTGGCCCGTGAAGCGGCCCACCGAGCCGGCGCCGTCCACGGTCAGGCTGCCCTGGCTGCCGGCCACCGTGCCGATCTTGGTGGCACACCACACGCCGCCGGCGCAGTTCGCTTCGTCGGCCCGCGCGTCCAGCATGGCGCCGCCGCTGACCGTGATGCTGCCGTTGCCCACGTAGAGGCGCTCGTTGTTCGTGCCGTTCAGTTCCAGCCGCGTGCCGCTGCCGCTGAGCAGCACGCGGTTCTGGCTGGGCGAATCGACGCCCACGGCCAGCCGGCCCATCTGCACCAGGCCGCCGTCGCTGAGCAGCAGCCGGTTCTCGCCCGTGGTGCCGAACTCGGCGCCCAGGTTCAGCGTGGCCGCGCTGTTGGCGCCTGTCACGCGCGAGCCCGCACCGCTGACCTCCAGCGTGCCCGTGCCGCCCCAGAAGCCGCCCACGCGCAGGTCGTTCATGCCGGTGATGCTGCCGCCGCCGCTGACGCGGATCAGGTTGCTGCCGCGCGTGTCGCCCACGCGCAGCCAGGCGTGCTCGCTGGCCTCGAAGCGCAGCGCGCCGCCGTTGGCAACCGTGAGCTGGTTGCTGCTGGCGCTGTCGTGATAGCCCACCCAAAGGCCGGTCCAGCGGCCGCTCAGCCGCGCCTCGCTGCCGGCGCCGTCCACGGCCATCGCGACGTTGCCGCCGCCATGGCCCAGCGCGAAGTGCACGGACTGGCCGGGGTTGTCGCCCCACAGCAGGCCGCCCTGGTTCACGTCCATCGCGACGGTGGAGCCGAAGCTCTGCCCCAGCCGCAGGCCCGCCGTGCCGCCGCTGTCGCGCTGGCCGGTCACCAGCCAGGTCGAGCCCGCACCGCTGACGACCAGGTCCACGAAGCTGCGCTCGCCGCCGCCCTGCGAGCCACCCGGCGGGTTGCCGTTCGCCGCCACCACGTTCTCGGCGACCAGCCGCCCACCTGCCAGCACCTCGACGCGGGCACGGGTCGTGCCGTTGATCTCGCCGGCCGTCCAGCCCTCGATGGCCGGGCGGCTGACGCTGCTGTTGCCGATGTCCAGGCTGCTGATGAAGCGTGCCTCGCTGCCGGCGCCGGTGATGGTCAGCCGCGCCGTGTCGCCGGCGTACTGGCCGATGAAGGCGCCACAGAACGTGTTGGCGCAGGCGGCCGCGCCGGTCGCGGCATCCAGCAGCGCGCCGCCGCTGACGGTCAGCGCGCCCGTGCCCCAGTCGCCCACCGCCAGGCGGGTCTGGCCGGCGGGCGGCGCGATGCGCATCACCGTGCCGGCGCCGTCCAGCAGGCCGGTGCCCACGCCATTGCCGCCGGCGCCCAGGCTGAAGCCGGCCAGGTTCACCTGGCTGCCGGCCAGCGCGCTGAAGCTGCCCACGCCGCCGGCACCGAACCAGAACCAGGTGTCAGGGCGGTCCAGGTGCGGGCCGTTCAGCGGCGCTGCGACCCCCGGGTTGCTCCACCACGGACCGGTGACGACGACGTCGGCACGCCCGCTGGGCGCGGCCAGCGTCAACAACAGGCTGGCGACGGCCAGGGCCAGGCGGTGGGGTCGGATGGGCTTCACGGCAATTCCTCCTCGTTGGTGCGCTGCATTGGAGTCAGCCCCGCCACGCTGGGCATCACCCGTGCGGGTGAAACGCCCCCTCGATCGCGGGAGGTCGGCGGCAGCTTGCCGGGTCAGGTCTTGCCGTTCATCCCCAAATCTGCTGAGCACGCCGCCGCTGCAGCCAGCCGCCCAGCCCCAGCCCCAGCGCAAACAGCACCCAGGTACCGGGCTCCGGCACCGGTTGCGCCGTGAACACCGCGCCGCCGTCGGCGCTGAACGTGAACGACGTGAACTGGTAGGCGTTGCTGCTGGCCGCGTAGCTGACGCCGCCCAGCAGCGCATGGTCCAGCGGCGCGCCGGCCTGGCTCAGGAAGCTGTCGATCTTGAAGCCGCCGCTGGCCTGGAAGGCGTTGGGGTCGGTGGCGCCGAGGAAGCGGAACTCGATCAGCGCTGCGCCCAGGTCCACGCTGGCGCCGCTGGCAAAGGCCAGGCGGTCCGTCACGAAGCCGCCCTGGCCGTCGGCCGCCACCTCCAGCACGAGGCGACCGCCGGCCTCGTTGACGAAGTCGCCGGTCAGCTGCAGCGTGCCGGGCGAGTCGCCGGGGTTGATGCTGCCGCGGTTGGTCAGCAAGGCCACGTCGATGAGGCCGCTGCCGCTGAGCAGGCCGGCGCCGCCGATGTCCAGCCGGTTGGCGTGCAGCGCGCTGCCGCTGGTGACCTGCAGCCAGCCCTGGCCGCCGTCCACGCCCGGCGCGCTGGCGCCCACCAGCACGGTGCCGGCATGGGCCTGGCTGGCCTCGCGCAGATGCAGCTCGCCGCTGGCGCCGGCGTAGCGGCCGATGAACAGCGTGCCGCCGTCCAGGTCCAGCCGGCTGGCGCCGCTGAAGTCACCGATGCCCGTGCCGGTCTGGCCGAACAGCGCCGAGCCCGCGCCCAGCAGCGTGACGCTGGCGCCGCCGCTGACCACCAGCCGCCCGCGGCCCAGCGGCGTGCTGGTGACGCCGCCCAGCACCAGTGCGGCGCGGTCGGGGCCGCCGCGGCCGTCCAGCACCACCTCGGCACCCTGGGTCAGCGTCACCAGCCCGGCCGAGCCGCTGCCAAAGCCCACCGCCAGGCGCGGTCCCAGCAACTGGCTGGTCCATTGGCCGGACAGCTCGGCGCGTGCGGCGTTCAGATGCAGCTGGCCCTGGCCGCCGTTGCCGCCGATGCCGACATAACTGGTGGCCAGCACGGCGCCGGCTTCGACATTGGCAAAACCCTGGCCGCCGTTCATGCCGATCAGCACGCGCGGGTCGGCGCCGGCCACCTCCACGCGCGAGCCGGCGCCGCGGACGGTCATGAAGCCCTGGCCGGCCAGCAACCCGCTGCTCAGCGTGGTGCTGCTGCCGACGGTCAGCGTCGTCAGCCGCGGCGTGGCCGGGGTGGACTCGAAGCCGCCCTCCAGGCGCAGCTGGGCGCCGTCCAGCACGCTCAGCAGGCCGAAGCTCGCTCCCACGGTCATGCTGGGGTTGGCCACGCCGGCGGTGCCGCCGGTGCGCACGTCCAGTCTCGTGCCGGGGTCGCTCAGCGTCAGCATGGCGCCACCGGCCGCATTGAAGTTGTAGCTGCCGACCGTGACCAGGGTGTTCAGGCTGCCGTCGAGGCTCAGCTGCGCGCCATGGCCCAGCTGCACCGAGCCCCAGGCGCCCTGGCCGACGCGCAGCAGGGCCGAGCTGCCGCCGATCTGGCCGCGCGTGTTCTCGCCATCCAGCATCAGGAAGCCCGAGGCTGCGCTGCTGCCCTGGTTGAGGCCCACGACCACGTTGCTGGCGCCGCTCAGGCGGGCACCGTCCATCAGCACCACCGAGCCCTGGCCCTGGTTGCGGCCGATCAGCAGGGTGCGCGTCGTGCCGCCGCTGAAGGCCAGCTCGCTGCCGTTGCCGATGACGCTCAGCATCGAACTGCCGCCCTCGCGGGCCAGCTGCAGGTTGGCGGTCTGGCCGTCCTGCGCCTGCAGCTCCAGCCGTGCGCCGCCGCTGACGGCGATCTGCACGTCGGTGTTGGCGCCGCCAGCCACGCCGGTGTTGAGGGTGGTGGCCCCGTTGGGGCCGCCCTGCGTGTTGGGCTTGAGCGTCCAGCGCGAGCCGGCGCCGTCCAGCTTGACCTTCACCGTCGCGGCCTCGGTGCCCAGTGCGGCGGCGCCTTGCGGGCCGTAGCCCAGGCTGGCCATCTCGGTCTGCAGCAGGCCGCCGTCCAGCACCTCGATGAGTACCTGGCTCGCGGCCCCCGGTTGGCCCAGCGTGTAGGACGTGGCCGGCGGCGCGGTCACGGTGCTGCCGCCGACGATCAAGTGGGACAGCAAGCTGGCCTGCGAGCCCGCGCCGGTGACGGTGAAGCGCACGCCGCCACCGGCGTTGTTGGCGAGGAAGGCGCCGCACCAGTGGCCCACGCAGCCGGCGGCATTGCTGGCCGCGTCCAGCACGCCGCCGCCGCTGACCGTGAGGCTGCCGTTCTCCAGCCCGAGGCGGTGCCAGTCGATGGCATCGGCCGTCACCCGGCTGCCGACGCCGTCGATGACGGCCTGGCCGCGGCTGCCGGCGTGGTCGAAGCCGTTGCCGATCTGCAGCGCGAACACCGAGGCTGCGCCGCCGTCCAGCACGTCCAGCCGTCCGCTGCCGGAGCTGCCGACGTTGAGCTGGCCCACGAAGCTGCCGCGCCGGTCGGTGCTGAGCAGGCTGCCCACGCCATCGATCAGCAGGCTGCCGCTGCCGCCGCTGCCAACGTTGACGGAGCGCGCACCGCTGACCTGGCCGCCGCCGAGGATCTCCATCGTGCCCTGGCTGAGCACCTCGCCCAGCGTGAGCTGGCTGCCGCTGCTGCCGTCCTGCGCCAGCTGGGCGCCGTCTTTCACGACCAGCGTGGCCGTGCCGCCGCCCGAGGCGCCCACCGACACGTTCGCATGCACGCCGGCCAGCACCAGGCGGCTGCCGGCGTCGCGCAGCGTCACCTGGCTGACGCCCTGGCCACTGGACAGGTACAGGCCGGCGCTGCGTCCCTCCGGCGCCTGCAACTGCACCAGGCCGCCATCGCGCACCGTCAGCGTCGCCGTCGAGCGTTGCTGGGTGCCCAGGGCCAGCACCGCGTCGTTGCCACCCGCGGCGCTGCCCTGGATCAGCCAGGTCGAGCTGGCGCCGGCGACCACCACGTCGGCGAAGCTGCGTTCGTCGACGTTGGCCGCGCGTGGCTGCCAGCCGCCCACGCTGACCCATTCGCTGATCAGCCGGCCGCCGTCCTGCACGCCGACGAAGGCCTGGGTCACGCCGCCCGGCGTGCCGAAGTCCCAGCCGTCGCTGGCCAGGGTGTTGCGCTGGGTGGCGCCCACCATGGTCTCGCCCACCAGCCGCGCCTCGCTGCCGGCGCCGGTCACCAGCAAGCTGGCCTGGCTGCCGGCACCGTGGCCGATGATGCTGCCGCACCAGCGGCCGGCACAGGCGGCGGCGTCGGCCATCGCGTCCAGCAGCGCGCCACCGCTGACCACCAGCCCGCCGCTGCCCCAGTCGCCCATGGCCAGCCGGTGGCCGTCGCGGAGGGTCAGCGTCAGCACGCTGCCTGCCCCGTCCAGCGTGACGCTGCCCTGGCCGGACTGGCCGCTGCCGATGTTCAGCTGCCTGGCTGCCACGCTGCCGCCCTGGCCCACCAGCACGCCCCCCTGCGCCGCGTTGCCGACGTACAGCCAGCCGTCGTCCAGGCGCGCCCGGCTGCCCGCGCCCAGCACGTGCAGCGTGCCGTTGCCGCCGTTCAGCCCGATCTGGTTGGACCGGGCACCGACCAGCTCGCCGCCGGCCGCCACCAGCAGGCCCGCCTGGCCGCCTTCGCCGAGGTGGAAGTAGCCCTGGTTGGCGTCGCCGCTGAGGGCCAGCACCGAGCCGGTGCCGCTGACCTCGCCATTGAAGGTGCCGCCAGCCCCCAGCCGCAGGCCGTAGCCCTGGCCGGCGCTGCCCGTCACTTCGAAGCGCCCGCCGGCCTTCACCGCCAGCGTGGCCGTCGCCAGCGCGCCGCTGGCGAAATCGGCCGTGGCGCCCTGGCCCGTCACCGTGTTGGCCTCAACCTGCCAGCGCGAGCCGCCGCCTTCGACGAGCACCGATGCGAACGAGCGCTCCAGCCCGTTCGAGTCCGGTCCCAGCCATGACGTGCCCGCAAGCAGGCTCTGGCTGCGCAGCAAGCCGCCCTGCTCGACGCGGACGCTGGACGTGGTCTGCCCACCGGCGCTACCGAAGCTGCCGTTGACGTTCAGGTTGCCCATGATGAGCGACCCCAGCAGCCGCGCCTCGCTGCCCGCGCCGGCGACAGTGAGCAGGCCGCTGGACCCCGCCGCGTTGCCTATCCACGTGCCGCAGAAACCGTTGGCGACCTGGCAGACCGCGGCGTTCGCGCGGCCGTCCAGCAGGGCGCCGCCGGACACCGTCAACGTGCCGCTGCCCACGCTGCCCACCTCCAGCCGCGGCGCACTGCCGCCGGCGTGAAGGCTCATCAGGGTGCCTCCGCCATCCAGCAGTGCGACGCCCGCGCCGTCTCTGCCGGTGACGTTGAAGCCGGCCAGCTGGACTTGCGATCCCGCCGTGGCGCTGAACGAGCCGGGGGCACCCACGGCGATGGCGAGCCAGGTTTGTGGCAGCAGCAGGTTGGCGCCGTCCAAAGGGCCGTTGATCCACGGGTCGGACCACCACGGCCCCGTCACCGTCACCGCCGCCCGACCGGGTCCGGTGGACAGTGACATCAGCAACGCGGCGGCGGCCGAGGCAAGGCGGTGGAGCTGATGCATGGTCTTTCTCCCTGAGTCGGCCGGATTGGAGTTGGCGGCCCGGCCGGGAACAAGGCCGGCGGGTGCGCTGCCCCCCGGCGAGGGGGCAGGATGTCGGGGCTGCGCGGGGCGACCGTCCTCAACTTTGGGGAGCGGTGTGCCGCCCCTGCTCATCAGAATCCCGCGCATGACGCCCAAGAAGTCCCGCGAGCTGAGCCGCCTGCGCGAGCTGTGCGCGCTGGACCTGCCCACGCCGCTGGTCATGCCCAGCATCCTGGCCGAGCTGCACGGTCTGGTGCCGTCCAGCCGCAACCTGTTCGACTGGTGCGACGGCGACGGCGCGCTGACGCGCTATTGCGTGGAGGGGCCGGTGGACGAGGCCGTGGCGCGGCTGTACTTCGACGAGTTCCACAACAAGCGCGAGGCCGAGGCCATGCCCTCGTTCGCACAGGCGCTGTGCTCGGGCGCGGTGCTGAACAGCGCGGCGCAGCTGAACACGGCGCGCGTCTTCGGCTCGGCGCTGTACGCCGAGATCTGGCGCCCGCAGGGCTTTCGCCACCGCGTGGAGCTGATCGTGCGCGCCGGCGACGGTCGGCCGCTGGGCTCGCTGGTGCTGTACCGCGGCCCGGGCGAGCCCTGCTTCACGCCGGCCGAGGAGGCGCGGCTGCTGGCGGTGCTGCCGCACCTGGCGCGCGCGCTGAGCCGC
>DASWWC010000322.1:0-22798 GCA_036401055.1 Roseateles sp. | reverse complement strand
CGGCAGTGGCTTCGCCACCGAGCTGCGGGCCGAGCAGCAGCGCGGCAGCCACGTGGTGCAGTCGCTGACGCTGCGCGGCGCCTTGGGCGACCGTGTGCCGGCGCTGTTCCTGCGCCCCCGGGGCGATGGCCCGCACCCGGCCGTGCTGCTGATGCACGACCACGGCGCGCGCTTCGACATCGGCAAGGAAAAGATGGTCCGGCCGCTGGCCGCCAACGCCTCGGCCGAGGCCTGGGTGCAGCGCTACTACGGCGGCAGCTTCGTCGGCGACGCGCTGGCGGACGCCGGCTTTGCCGTGCTGGCCATCGACGCGCTGGGCTGGGGCGAGCGCAGCCGCCCCGGCTTCGCCCGAGACGACCAGCAGGCGCTGGCCAACCACCTGCTGCAGCTGGGCCACAGCTGGGCCGGCCTCATCGCCAGCGACGACCTGCGCGCCCACCGCTGGCTGCGCGAGCAGCCCGGCATCGACGCCAGGCGCGTGGCCGTGCTGGGCTTCTCGATGGGCGCGTTCCGCGCGTGGCAGCTCGCCGCGGTCTGCGACGAGGTGTCGGCCTGCGTGGCCGCGCACTGGATGTGCACGCGCGAAGGCCTGCTGCGCCCGGGTGAGCACACGCTGGTCGGGCAATCGGCGTTCAGCATGGCCCACCCGGGGCTGGCCGCCGAGCTGGACCACCCCGACGTGGCGGCGCTGATCGCACCGCGGCCGTTGATGCTGATGGGCTCCAGCGAGGACAGGCTGTTCCCCTGGGATGCGGCACAGCAGGCGTGGCGCACGCTGAACCGTGCCTGGCCACGCGGCATCACGACGCTGGCCACGCCCGGCGGCCATCGCTTCGACGGCGAACAGCAGCGGGCCGCCATCGCCTGGCTGGCCAGGCAGGGTTGAACGAAGGCGGTGTCGGGCGAGGGGCTGCCCCACGAGCGGCGACCGGTGCATACTCGGCCGCATGGCCCTCACCCACGCCGCTCCCGGTCAAGCCATCGCCGTCCAGCCCGCTGCGGGCGATGCGGACGGTCATCGCACCGTCGCACTGTTCAAGTCGCGCGACCTGGAAGTGATGCGCCTGGTGCTGCCGGCCGGCAAGGGCTTGCCGCCGCACAAGGTGGCGGGCGAGATCACCGTGCAGTGCCTGAGCGGCCGGCTGACCGTGGGCACGGCGGCCGGCCGCCACGAGCTGCAGGCCGGCCAGCTGCTGTACCTGCAGCGAGAAGCCATGCACGACGTGCAGGCGCTGGAGGACAGCAGCGCCCTGGTCACTGTGGCGCTGCTGGCCTGACGGGGTAGCCCCCTCAGGGCGACAAGGTCTTCGCGCTGGCCAGCTCCGGCCGGAGCTTGATCAAGCCCTCCATCACCTGCTCCGAGAACAGCGCCGCGCCCTTGGGGCCCAGGTGGGTGCGGTCGAAGCGCGGCGGCGCCTCGGCCAGCGTGTCGGCCTGGGCCTGGCCCATGGCGGCCACGGCGGCGTGGCTGACGGCGTTCAGGTCCAGCACCGGCACGCCCTGCTCGGCGCCGACCTTCAGGATGGACTCGGCCCAGGGGCGCAGGTCATTGGGCAGCACGCCCTCCTTGAAGGTGCGGCGTGTCAGCGGCGTCACCAGCACGACCTCGCCGCCCGCAGCCTTCACGTCCCTCACGTAGCCGGCCATGTTGGGGCTGAACTCGGTCGCGAAGTCGGTGGAGCGGCCGGGCTTGCCGGGCTGGTCGTTGTGGCCGAACTGGATCAGCACCAGCGTCTTCTGCCTGGCTGCGCCGCCCTCGTTCAGCAGCGCCAGCACGGTGTCCCACAGCCCTTCGGCGCGGAAGCTCTTGCTGGAACGCCCGCCACGCGCAAGGTTGATGCAGGCCACCTGCTGGAAGCGGGCGCACAGCGCATTGCCGTAGCCGCTGCGCGGCGCCATCGTGGAGTCGCCCACGAGGATGAGGCGCGGGCCGGTGGCGACGTTGGCGGTGGTCTCGCCGCGTGGCGCGGAAGCTGCGGGTGCCGTCTGGGCGGAGACCGTCAGGCTGAGGCCTGCGGCGATCAGGGAGAGGAGTTGCTTCATCATTTCGCAAGGGCCGGCCAGCCGGCTTTCGGGGTCATGTCGTCCAGGTTCCAGTCCTCGGCCTTGAACGCACGGCGCGTTTCGGCATGGCGGGGGTAGCCCAGCGCGTTCTCGACCTCGGAGTCGATCAGCTTGCCCTTGCCCTGCGCCATGTCGGCCAGCAGCCTGGCGTCGATGGCATCTCGGGCCCAGGGGCGCGCGCCCACCACCGCGGGCAGCTCGCGCGCGAGGTCGGCTGCTGGGCGGATGGCCAGGCCGGCCGGCAGCTCGGGCTTGGGCGCCACGATGATCTTGCCCGTGGTTTGGGCGTTATTGCCCAGCAGCGGCACGGCGCGGCCCTGGTTGTCGTGCGCCAGGTTGTCGGTCATGTGCAGCTCCAGGTCGCCCTGGCCCAGCATCATGAAGAAGGGTGTGCCCGGCACGGTGCTGGGGCCGTGGCGCATGGCGTTGCCCACCAGCGTCAGCCTACCGTTCTGCCAGGGCTGGCCCTCCCACTCCTTGGCCAGCAGGTTGTAGTGCACGGCGCGGTCGCCGGGGTTGAAGATGTAGTTGTTGACCATCGCGCCCTGCGCGCCGCCCTTGAACAGCGCGTTGCGCTGGCGGTTGGACACGTAGACGTTGCCGTACAGCAGCACCTGGCTGGTGTTGTCGTGGATCAGGCTGCCCTTGCTGTGCTCGCCCTTCTCGTGCACCGAGTTGCCCAGCCCCTCGTAGATTAGGTTGTGGCTGTAGGTGATGCGGTGCGAGGTGGCGCGGCGCCAGTCCTCGGGCGTCTTGCCCTCGAAGCGCGGGCCCGAGGCGGACAGGTTCTCGTCGGTGGCCCAGGAGAAGCTGCAGTGGTCCACGATGACGTCGCGCGCACCGCCGATGCCGGAGATGCCGTCCTGGTCGCCGCCGCCCTTCTTGGGCCGGCCGAACTCGCCCGGGCGGAAGCTCAGGTGCTGGATGACCACGTCGTGCGTGGCGATGGTGGTTTCGGCCTTGACGATGGTGATGCCCGGCTCGGGCGCGGTCTGGCCGGCCAGCGTCAGGAAGGGCTGCTCGATCTTCAGCGGCTTGCCGGCCATGTCGATGACGCCGCCCACTTCGAACACGACGATGCGCGGTCCGGTGGCGGCGATGGCCTCGGCCAGGCTGCCGGGACCGGAGGCCGCCAGCGTGGTGACCTTGATGATGCGGCCGCCGCGGCCGCCGGCGGTCTGCGTCCAGCCCTTGTGGACGATGGCCGCATGGGCAGGTGCCGCCGGCTGGGCCTGCGCGGCGGCGATCGGCAGCGCGCTGGCCAGTGCCAGCACGGACAGGGCGAGGGTCTTGATGCTCATGGAGTTCGGATGCCTCAAATGAAAAGGCGCGCAAGGGCCGGGAGGCCGATTGCGCGCCATGGAGTCGCCGTGCTTAGAAGAACGAGTACTCGGCCGTGAAGCGGTAGGCGCGGCCCAGCACGTCGGCATTGCTGGTCAGGTAGCCGTTGTAGGTCGTGTTGGCCGTCAGCACCGGGTAGACGTTGGTCAGGTTGTTGATGCCAAAGCTCAGCTTCATGTTCTTGAAGCCGCTGTAGCTGGCGCTGAGGTTGTACTGCTTGTAGGCCTTGACGTCGGTGTAGTTGGAGCCGGCGCGCGGCGTCAGGTCGTTCAGGCCGCTGCTGTAGCGCTGCGACAGCTGGGTGGACCACTTGCCCAGGCGCCAGTTCACCGCCGCCGTGTGCTTCCAGCGGTAGACGATCTGCTGCATGGTGGCCAGGCCGGCGTTGGGGCCGGTGAACTTGCCGTCGCCGGTCAGGATGCCGACGTTGTCATACATCTGGCCGCCCTTCTCCACCGAGAAGGCGTACTTGTCGTAGTAGGTGCCGTCCAGCTTGAAGTTGAACGTGCCCCAGTTGCCGGCCTTGAGCTGGTAGGTGGCGGCGATGTCCAGACCGCGCATGTTCATGTCGCCGCGGTTGGCCTGGCTGGCCAGGATGTGGTCGATGGTGCCGTCGGCCTTGCGCAGGATGTTGGCGGCGTACTTGGCGGGTGCCGATTGCACTTCGGCCAGCGTCAGCGCGCCCAGCACGTCGGTGATGCGGATGCTCCAGTAGTCCGCCGTCACCAGCAGGCCCGGCAGCGGCTCGAAGGCGCCGCCGAAGCTCCAGCCCTTGGACTTCTCGGGCTTCAGGTGGCTGTTGTCGGGCGACTTGGTCCAGTAGTCGGTCTGCACATCGCAGACCAGGCTCTCGCGGCCGACGAAGCTGGCCACCGCCGTACCGGTGCCCGTCAGGGTCGGTGTCGGGCCGGGGCACAGCACCGGGTCGTCCATGGCCACCGTGCGCACTTCGGGCGTCGGGTTCTGGATGTCCATGATGGACGGTGCGCGGAAGCCGGTATTGGCCGAGGCGCGCAGCATCACTTCGGTCATGGGCTGGAAGCGCACCGACAGCTTGGGGTTGACCGTGGTGGTCTTCAGGTCGCTGTAGCTGTCGGAGCGGACGGCACCGTTGACGCTCCACATCTTGGTCAGCGGCGCATCCAGCTCGATGACGGCCGACTTGATGTTGCGATGCAGCTTGGCGGCGACGCCGGTCGGGTTCTCGCCGACGATGTCGTCCTTGGTCACGACGCCTGCGCTGCTGACGGTCGTGGCGTAGTCCATCGGCGCGCCGCTGACCTTGGCTTCGTCGCGGCGCAGCTCGCCGCTGATGGCCAGCGTCAGCGGGCCACCGCCCAGCTCCATCAGCTCACGCGTCAGCGTGGCGTCCACCGACTTGTTGTAGGCCTCGTTCTTGCGGTAGATGTAGTCGCGCAGCTCGATGCTGCGCAGGTACTCCAGACCGGCCGCGTCCTGCGGGCCGAAGGGGTTCAGGATGCCCTTGGTGAAGCCTTCCTGGGCCTTGCTGTACAGGATGTAGCCGCCGCCGGTGCGGGTGTTGCGGGTCGAGTGGCCGTAGTTCAGGCCCACGCGGTAGTCCCAGTTCCACACCGAGCCCTCGGCGCTGAGCACCATGCGGTCGTTGAGCTGCTGGTCGTTGCGGTAGGCCGAGCCCAGCTCGCCCGGGCCCCAGGTGAAGTAGACCAGCCGGTTGTTCATCCGCAGATCGCTGACGACACCTGGCGTCTTGACCGGGTCGATGTACATCGCCGGCGAGTTGCTGCCGGTGTTGCTGCCGACGACCTTGACCAGCGGCGTGATGCCGTTGCCCGGGTAGAACTTGCTGGTGGACGGGATGTTGTAGGTCGTCGCCGGCTCGTTGCCGCTGGGCAGCTGCATGCCACGGTACTTCTTCACCGTGAAGTCGGCATGCGCCAGCTCCAGGCTGACACGGTGGCCCTTGCCCAGGTTCAGCGTGCCCTTGCTGTACAGGTTGCTGATGCGGCTGCCGTCGCTGACCGCGTCGAAGAAGTTGGGGTCGCGGTAGCAACCGGCGTTGGAGTACGACGGCGTGGCGGCCACACTGTTGGCACCCAAGGTGGGCAGCGAGTAAGGCGCCACGCAGCCGGTCGCGAAGCTGGAGTTGTAGTTGCTGTTGGCGCTGGTGCTGAAGCCGTAGTTGGCGATCGGGCTCTGGTTCTTGTTGCTGGGCGTCATCAGCAGGCCCAGCTGGTTCAGCGCGGAACCGTCGTACAGCTCGGGGCGGTCGCCCTTCATCAGCGCCGACTTGGTCTGGTAGTCCATCGTGGCATAGACGTTCCAGCCGTCGTTGGCCAGGTCACCGATACCGGCGATGAAGCCCACGGCATTGGTCTGGCCGCTGCTGCCGCGGTCCGGCGCGTTCAGGTCGACCTTGATCTTGGCGCCCTTGTAGCTGGGCAGCGTCAAGAAGTTCTGCACGCCGCCGATGGCGTCGGAGCCGTAGATGGACGAGGCGCCGTCACGCAGCACTTCCGTGCGCTGCAGCGCCATGCGCGGGATCACGTTGGCCGACACGTACTGGTCCTGCAGCGGCTCGTTGGCCAGGCGACGGCCGTTGAGCAGCGTCAGCGTGCGCATCGGGCCCAGGCCGCGCAGGTTCAGCACCGGGCCTGCCGCGCCGGAGTTGAAGCCCAGCGACTGCGACTGCGGCAGCTCCAGGATCAGGTCCTTCAGCTCGGTGTGGCCGCGCGCGTCCAGCTCCTCGGCACGGATGGCCGTGACGGGCAGCGCCGTCTCGCCGGCCACGCGCTTGATGGACGAGCCGGTGACCTGGATGCGCTCCAGCGTGGCGGTCTCCTGCGCATGGGCGAGGCCGGTCACGGCCAGGGCCGCGGCAGCGCACAGACTCAGGCGGGGGCGGAAGTTGCGGGTGGTGGGATTCATCGGGTCTCTCTCAGTGGTTCGCGTTGTGATGAGTTGAGGGGCGCCGCTCAGGGCGCCGGCACCCAGCCACCGGCCGCGCCGGTGGCAATGGTGGAGCGGTAGAAGATGTCGGCGCGGCGGGTCAGGCCGGTCGTGCTGTCCAGGGTCTTGGCCAGTTGCACGGTGGTGCCGCTGCCGCCCACCGTGACGGTGGCGGCCGCGAGCCGGGCGCTGGTGTTCAGCGGATTGCCGTCCAGGTCCTTGCTGCCCCATTCGCGCCAGCCGGCGGCGTCGGTCGCGCCGCCGTTGGCGGTGCCGGCCCAGGGCGGCGGGTTGCTGCTGCAGGCGCCCTGCCCCGTGCCGGTCTTGCTGGTGCCGGTGCCCACGCACCAGCCCACCGGCAGGATGTGCGGGCCCATGCGGTTGTTGATGAAGGCGATGTTGTCGACGTAGGTCGAACTGGCCGTGCCGCCGCTGCGCGCCAGGTAGGCCGAGGTCACGCCGGGGCCGGCCGTGAGCTGGCTGTTCAGGAACACGAAGCCCACGTCGCCCGCCGTCGCGCGGGCCTGCAGGATGTAGCCGGGCGAGCTGCTGGACGCGTCCAGCACGCTGCGGATCTCGCAGTCCTCGAACAGCGCGGCCATCACGCTGCCCCAGATGAAGTCCACGTTGCCGGCCACCAGCGAGTTGTGGATCCACACATAGCCCTTGGGCTGCAGCGTGTCCTGCTCGGAGATGAAGTTCATCTCGCGGCCCACCATGCGGTGGGCTGCGGCCGTGGTGCTGGTGTTGAAGTAGATCGCCTCGGCCTGGTTGTCGTAGATCGAGGCGCGGCCGTGCGGGTTGATCAGCGTGAAGCCGCGCAGCGTGAACAGGTCGCTGTTCTCGACCAGCAGCACCGAGCGTCCGCCGCCCAGCACGCGATGGCCCACGACGCGACCGCCGGTGGTCAGCGCGGTGCCGGCCGCCGTGGCGCTGGCGCCGCTGCCGCTGTTGAGCGACTCGTAGTTGGCACGGCCCACCTGCACGCCGTCGCGGCTCTCACCGACCAGGCTGAGGTTGGCGACGTTGCGCAGCATCAGCAGCTCGGGATAGAGGCCGTTGCGGATGCTGATGGTCTTGGGCGTGGCGACCGTGTTGCAGCCATGCGCCGACGGGCTGCCCGTGGAGCACCAGGTCATGACCCAGTTCAGCGCCCCCTGCACGCTGCGGAAGTCGGCCGCGGCGCCGTCATCGTCCACCGTGACGGCGGTCTTGCTGGCCGGCGCGCTGCGCGTCGTGAAGCTCCAGCTCAGGCCCGCGAACGGTGAGTTGTTGATGCTGCCGTTGAAGGCCGCGGCATCGACCGTGACCGTGTAGGCCGTGTCGAAGGCCAGGCGGTTGCTGCGCAGCCGGATGACGGCCTGGTTGCCGCTGATGCCGACGGGCCGGTACCAGACGAAGCGGGCCCGTGCAGCGTTCTCGGGCATGGCGCCCAGCGCCAGCGCATCGATCTCGAGGTTGGTGCGGGGAATGACGGCCTGGGTGTCAGTGACCGACGGCGCGCTGGACAGGTCGATGCGGTCGACGACCGCGTTGTCGCTGTTGCGGCGCACCGTGATGAAGCCGCTGCCGCCCAGCGTGGGCGCGGCGTCGAAGGCGATGGCGATCGGGGTGTCGGTGTGCACGCCGGTCGCGTTGCGCGCGGGCTCCACGCTGCCGGGCGTGACACCCACCGCGCCGCTGCCGCTCACGCTGGTGCTGATCTTGCCGGCGCCGGCGCGGGCCAGCGCATTGGCCTTGACCAGCGCGGCCGGCCGCGGCGTGACGGCGTAGGGCAGGCTCCAGCCCACCGCGCTGGACACCGGGCAGGCGCCCAGCGGCGCGCCGTTCAGCGTCGAGCCGCTGTCGACGAAGGCGCTGCTCGCGTCGGCGTTCAGCGTCTGCAGCACGGACGCGCAACCCGGCGCCGCGCCAGCGATGGCGTGCACATTGGCCTGCGAGATGACCTGCGCGCCGGTGCCTATGCCCACGCCATAGCTGTGCCCATAAGGCGACGCGCCCTTGCTGCCGACGTGGTAGTTGTTCAGCAGGTGGACCTGGCCGAAGCGCACGCGCGGCACGCGCTGCGTGACGTTGGAAAAGACGTTGTTGGCGATCGTGACCTTGAGCCGGCCGATGTCGGCCGTGTAGCTGTCGGAGTGGCCGATCAGCATGGTCTTGTCGTGCTTGTCGATGAGGTTGTAGCTCACCGTCACGTAGGTGGCGCCGCGCGTGATGTCGATGGCGCCGTCGTGGCACTGCTTGAGCTTGCCGTTCTCGATGGGCAGCTGGTCGTCGGTGACGGGCGCGTCGGTGATGGTGTTGCGATCGATCCAGACGCGCTCGGCGCCCTGGATGCTGATGGCGTCGTAGGCCGCGTTCCAGGCACCGGTGACGCCGTCGGTCGGGTCCCAGACCGGGGCCACGTCGCAGGGCGCTGCGATGTGCAGATTGCGCACGATGACGTTGGCCACGCCGATGATCTCGATGCGGCCGTTCACCAGGCCCGCGCCGGGACCGGCACCGATCAGCGTGGTGTTGGAGGGCAGGCGCACCAGGGCGCGCTGGTCCTGGTCGGCGCGGCTGGCGAAGGGCTGGCCCTCGCTCATGTCGATGCGGCCCACGACCTTGACGATCTTGGGAAGGCTGCCGCCGTTGGCCAGCGCCGTCAGCAACTGCTGGCGGTTGGCCACGGTGTAGATCTGGCCGGCGCCGGCGGTGGCGCCGCCGCTGGTGCCGCCGCCCAGCGCGGCAAAGCCGTCGGCGGGTGCGGACTCGCGCGCGGCATCGACCTGGGCCCAAACGGGCAGTGTCAGCGTCAGCAGCGCACCCAGCGCCGCAACGTGCAGCTTCATCACAGACTCCTCGACAGAGGGTTTAGCGGTGTTTCAGGCGGCGCAGCGCCAGGCCCAGCAGGCCCAGGGACAGCAGTGCGGCGGGCGCCGGCTCGGGCACGGAGGCCAGGGCCAGCTGGACATCGACAAACTCATAGGACGGAGCGATACGGGCCTCCGTCAGCGTCAGCCGCACGGACTGCGGCCCCAGCAGCTGAAACTGCACGCTGCCCGACAGCAGCGGCGTCGCGGCGCTGAGCGTGGGCAGGCCCAGCGTCAACGTCGCGTCCGCGAAGCTCAGGTCGATGACGTGCGTGCCCAGCAGGCCGGTGCCGGTGTTGTCCCACAGCTGCAGCCTGCCGTCGCTGCCGAGGTCCAGCCCGAGGCTGTAGTCGGCGGACATGAACTCGAAGTCGCTGTCAAGCAGCGGCGCCGCCAGGCCGGCGATGAAAGTCTGGCTGTCGACGTCGAAACCCAGCAGGGCGTTGGCATCGCCGTCGAGCGTGCCGGTGACGGGCGTGCCCGGCACCAGCACGGCGGCCGAGGCCGCCACCGACGTTGCCAGCCACGCCACCGCTGCGAGCAGTGAGTAGCGCTTCATGGCGGGCCTCCGCGTCAGAACTTGTAGCGGCCGCCGATGATGAACTCGCGACCCGTGTAGTGGTTCACCACCACGTTGTCCATCGAACGCGAGATGAACTGGTCGTTGGGCTGGTTGGTCAGGTTGGCGGCCTCGAAGGTGACTTCGAGCTGCTTGTTGATCTTGTAGCCCATCGACAGGTCGACGTTGAAGGTCTTCTTCTTGCCGGCCACGTCCTGGTTGTTGCCGGCCGGGACGGTGGTCAGGAAGTCCGAGCGCGAGGACGTCGAGATACGGCCGCTGAAGCTGCCGTCGTCGTAGTAGAACGACAGGTTCCAGGAGCGCGGCGACAGGTTGACCAGGTCTTCCGTGACCGTCGCGGCACCGACGCCCGTCGCCGACAGCACGTACTCCATCTTGGACTTAACCTGGGTGTAGTTCGCCAGGATGCCGAAGTTCTTGCCCCAGCCCGGCAGGAAGCTGAAGGGCTGCTGCACGTTGATCTCGAAGCCGCTCAGGTTGCCGCCGGGCGAGTTGACCGGGGCGCTGAAGCGGAAGATCTCGTCACCCGTGAAGTTGCTGGGCAGCAGGGACATCGGCAGGCCGCTGTCCTTGTAGGCCTGGTCGAAGCCCTTGGTCAGCACATAGCTCTTGATCTTCTTGTGGAACAGGCCCAGGCCCACGAAGGCGTTCTTGGCGTGGTACCACTCCAGGCTGGCGTCCAGCGTGGTGGCGCGGAACGGGTCGAGCTGCGGGTTGCCGCCGGTGTAGCTCAGCGTGCCGGTGGTGGACAGCGTGCCGCCCGGGTTCAGGTTCTGCAGCGGCGGACGCGACATGACCTTGGCGGCCGCGGCGCGCAGCATCAGCTCGCGGGTCAGGTTGATGGACACGTTGGCCGAAGGCAGCCAATCCTTGTACTGGCGGTCGGCCGTCACCAGACTGCCGCCGCCGGTGGCCAGGTAGCCGGCCGCGTTGATGTCCGTCTTCACGTAGCGCGTGCCGACGTTGCCTCGCACGGCCATGCCGGCCAGACGGGTATCGAAGTCGGCCATGAACCAGGCACCGGTATCGGTCTCGGTGATGGAGCGGTTGCCGCCACGGGCGTTGCCGTTGGTGATGGAGGTCAGGCGGTAGTCGCCAGGACCGCCGGCCGCACCGGTCTTCAGGCAGTTGCAGTAGATGTCGTAGGCGGCAGCAATGGCGTCCAGGTTGGGGATGACCCAGGACGTGACGGAGCCGGCCGGCATGCTCTGGCCCTTGCCGAAGCCGTCGACCCGGGTCACCAGGCTGTTCGGCAGGACGTTGGCCGGCAGCGTGTTCATGGTTTCCACCGTGCGGCGGCGGTCGTAGCTGTCGAAGCTGAACTTCTTGTAGCTGACGCCGCCCTTCAGCGTCAGGCCGTCGGTCGCGTCCCAGGCCACATCGGCAGTCAGCACGTCCTGCTTGTTGGTCACGCCGTTCGGGCGGATGCGGACCTCGCTGGGCGTGAAGTTGGTGATGGAGGTCTGGCCGACCGGCACACCGTAGATCTGGAAGCCGCCGCTGGCGCTGCCGGGGTTCAGGTTGCCGTAGGTGATCAGCGGCGCACGGTCGTCGCCGCGGGCGTCGTACACATAGCCGTCAACGTTGGGCGCTTCCAGCGTGGTGGTGGTCTGGATGGGGTTGCTGAAGCGCGACTTGGCGCGGCCGCCGCGCACCGTCACCTTGATGCTGTCGCCGATGTCCTGCTCCAGCGTGAGGGTGGGCTGGGTGAACTCGGTGCTCAGCACGTCGAAGCGCGACTCGGAGCGGATGTCCACGCCGTTGAACTTGCCGTAGACCATCTGGCCGGCCGGGTTGAACTGCGCTTCCACGACGCTGGTCTGCGACTTGCCGCCGGCCGTCAGCGCGCGGCTGAAGGAGATGGCCTCCAGGAAGTCTTCCTGGCGCGTGGCCTCCAGCTTGGAGTACAGCATGTCGGCCGTCAGCAGCGTGGTGTCCGACAGGCGGAACTGCAGCGAGCCGGTCAGGCCCAGGCGCTCCTGGTCGTGCGTCAGGCGGCCGTAGCGCGGCAGGCGCGGGTGGAAGTTGGTGGCCTTGCTGGCCTCGGTGTAGGCCGCCAGATTGGCGGCCGTGTTCGGCAGGCGCGCCACACCCTGGGCGGCCGGGCCGCAGGTGGTGGCGGTGGAGCCGGCCGGCAGGCCGGTCGTCACACCCTGGGGCGGGCACCAGCCGCCGCTGGACGGGCCGTTGTCCCAGCGCACGGTGCTGAAGCCTTCTTCGTAGACCTTGCGCTTGGAATAGGCGCCCGACAGCAGCGCACCGACCTTGCCATCGGCGAAGGTGTTGGAGATCAGGAACGAGGTCTTGGGCGTGACCTTGCCACGCAGGTCGTTGTAGGTGCCCTTCACGGACACGGCCGCCGCGAACTTCTTCATGTCGAAGGGGCGGGCCGTCTGCAGGTCGATGGTGGCGCCCAGCGAGCCCTCGTCCACGTCGGCGGAGCTGCTCTTGCGCACCGTCAGCGAGTTGAACAGGTCGGCCGCGAAGACGTTGAAGTCGAAGGCGCGGGTGCGGTTGGCGCCGCCGGAGCTGTCGGTGCCGCCGGTGGTGGCCAGCGCCTCGATGCCGTTGATGCGGGTGCGGGCGAAGTCACCGCCCAGGCCGCGCACGGTGATGTTGCGACCTTCGCCGGCGTCACGGTCGATCACCACGCCAGGGATGCGCTGCAGCGACTCGGCCAGGTTGGTGTCCGGGAACTTGCCCATGTCCTCGGCCTTGATGACATCGACGATGCCCTTTTCCTGACGCTTGGCGTTCAGGGCGCTCTCCAGCGACGCGCGGATGCCGGTGACCGTGACGGTCTCCAACTGGTTGGCGGGTGCGGTCTGCGCCCAGGCCGGGGCGGCGATCAGGGCTGCGGCCAGGGCCACGGGGCTCAAGGCAGGACGGAATGCGGGCATGAGGGTCTCCTGGTGCTAATTGGTCGCCTGTGCACGTGGCTGGCGACTCTGGGGTCTGGGGCTGGTTCTGGCCCGGGCGCTCGCGGGGCACCCGATGTTCTTGGAGCGACTCCGCTGCAGTGCGGGCGTCGCATCGGCCGAAACGCCTAAGAACAGTCGTTGCGGCCCGGTTAACAGGCGGTCACAGAAGGTTTCTGTGAGCTTGCTTGTAGACGATGATAGGGGGAAGCTGGCAAAATCGGAACATCGGTTCACTAATTAGAAACCATGATTCCGCAACACTTGCGCCACACCTAAAGTCGGTGAACCGAATTTTTGGAACCGCGTTTCAACCATCCCGGTACAACGGTTTCGCGTTCGGCACGGCGCACATCTTGAGCAGGATCGACGGCGATGTGAACCGGGCCACTCCTCAAGCGGGCCTCAGGTCCGTGAACTAATTGCCCTGATCGGATAACAACACCATGGTGCTTCAGAACTTCAGCCTGGCCGGCAAGACGGCCATCGTCACCGGCTGCAACACCGGCCTCGGCCAGGGCATGGCCCTGGCGCTGGCCCAGGCGGGCGCGGACATCGTCGGCGTCAACGTCTCCGAGCCGGACGAGACCAAGGCCGCCGTCGAGGCCCTGGGCCGCAAGTTCCTGGACCTGCGCGCCAACCTCGGCGACATCAGCTGCATCCCCGACCTGGTCGCCCAGGCCAAGGCGCTGAACGGCACCGTGCACATCCTGGTCAACAACGCCGGCATCATCCGCCGCGAGGACGCCATCAAGTTCTCGGAAGCCGACTGGGACGACGTCATGGACCTGAACCTGAAGTCGGTGTTCTTCCTGTCGCAGGCCGTGGCCAAGGTCTTCATGGCCCAGGGCAGCGGCGGCAAGATCGTCAACATCGCCTCCATGCTGAGCTTCCAGGGCGGCATCCGCGTGCCCTCCTACACCGCCAGCAAGAGCGGCGTCATGGGCATCACGCGCCTGATGGCCAATGAGTGGGCCTCGCACGGCATCAACGTGAACGCCATCGCCCCGGGCTACATGGCCACCAACAACACCGCCCAGCTGCGCGCCGACGAGCAGCGCAACAGCGCCATCCTGGAGCGCATCCCGGCCGGCCGCTGGGGCAAGCCCGAGGACCTGGCCGGCCCGGTCGTGTTCCTCGCCTCGACGGCGTCGGACTACGTCAACGGCTACACCATCGCCGTCGACGGCGGCTGGCTGGCGCGGTAAAACTGCCCCTCGCCCAGGCTCGCGTCGCTGGACGCGAGCGAGTCTGGTCGCTCCCCCGAGGGGACGGCGATGCTCGCGGCATGAAGCCGCTCGCACATCGCCAGCGCGGGCCGGCTTGGGGCGGCCCGGCGCTCGGCCCGCATGTCCCAATGCACCCACGAGGATGCCGCCATGAAATCCACCGAACGCAAGTTTGAATTCCTCACCCGCGAGGACCCCGACACCGGCGCCCGCGTCACCCGCCTGACGCCGCCGGACGTGACCTGCCATCGCAACTACTTCTATCAGAAGTGCTTCACCAACGATGGCCGCAAGCTGATCTTCGGTGGCGAGTTCGGCCCGCATCCGAGCCCGAACTGGAACTACCACCTGCTCGACCTGGACACGCAGACGGCCATCCAGCTGACCGACGGCGCCGGCGAGAACACCTTCGGCGGCTTCCTGAGCCCCGATGACAAGTACCTGTTCTTCGTGCGCGACAAGCGCCAGTTCATCCGCCTGGACCTGGCCACACTGAAGGAAGATGTGCTGTACGTCGTGCCGGACGCCTGGGTGGGCTACGGCACCTGGGTCAGCAACAGCGCCTGCACCAAGATCGTCGGCATCGAGATCGCCGCCGAGGACTGGTTCCCGCTGAACACCTGGCAGAAGTTCAACGAGATGTTCCACAAGAAGCCGCTGTGCCGGCTGTTCTCGGTGGACCTGTCCACGGGCCGGCGCACCGTCATCCTGGAGCAACGCGGCTGGCTGGGCCACCCGCAGTACCGCCCCTTCGACGACAACACCGTCGCCTACTGCCACGAAGGCCCGCACGACCTCATCGACGCGCGCATGTGGTTCATCAACGAGGATGGCACCAACCGCCGCTGCGGCAAGGCCCACGCCGAGGGCGAGAGCTGCACGCACGAGTTCTGGGTGCCGGACGGCAGCGCGATGATCTATGTGTCGTACAACACCAACTCGCCCGAGCGCTGGATCTGCAGCCTGGACCCGGTCACGCTGCAGAACAAGGTGCTGACCACGATGCCGCAGTGCTCGCACCTGATGAGCAACCACGACGGCACGCTGATCGTCGGCGACGGCGTCGGCAAGGTCAGCCACGACAGCACGGCCAGCAACGCGATGCTCGTGGGCGACCCCTACCTGCATCTGTTCGACCTGAAGGCCGGCACGACGCGCCCGATCGCCCGCCACGACAGCGGCTGGGACGTCTACAAGGACGACCGCCAGGTCACGCACCCGCACCCCAGCTTCACGCCTGACAACAAGCAGGTGCTGTTCAGCTGCGACAAGGAGCGCGAAAGCGGCGTGGAGCCGGCCCTTTACCTGGCCGACCTGTGAAGCTGCTCGCACTCACCCTGGCTGCGCTGGCGACGATGGCGCAAGCGCAGGCACAGCGCCCACAGTTGACCGCCGAGCAGGCCGCCGCGCACACGACGGCGGCCTACCTGGCCGACTGGACGCCCGCACCGCTGGCTGACCTGGCAATGGCCACGCCCGACTTCGTCGTCAAGCCGGGCGACGCCTTGCAGGCCGTCATCGACAAGGTGCCCGAGGCCGGCAAGGGCGACGGCAGGCGCTGGGTCATCCAGATCCAGCCCGGCACCTACCGCGGCCCGCTGTGCATCAAGGACAAGGTGCCGCTGGCGCTGGTCGGCACGCCGCTGGACGCCGCTGCCGTGGTGCTGGTGGACAACCGCTTCTCCGGCAAGCCCAAGGCCGAGAACGAACCTTCTCACCCCTGCTGGCCCGAGGCGGGCAAGACCACCATCGGCACCAGCGGCAGCACCAGCATGCTGGTGCAAAGCGACGACGTGCAGCTGCTGCACCTGACCGTCGCCAACGACGCGATGGACGCCGGCCGCCGCGGCGAGGCCTTCCCCGCGGCGCTGGGCGAGAACGTCGGCGCGCAGGCCGTCGCGCTGACGCTGACCGGCGACCGCATCCAGCTGGAGAACGTGCGCCTGCTGGGCCACCAGGACACGCTGTACGTCAAGCGCCGCGCACCCGACGCGCCGGCCCGCCAGCTGATCCGCCACAGCCTCATCGCCGGCGACGTGGACTTCATCTTCGGCGCTGCCACGCTGGTCATCGAGCAATCCACCATCCTGACCCGCGCCAACCTTCGCAAGCCCGGCCAGGGCGGCATCGTCCTCGCGCCCAGCACGCCGCCGGGGCTGAAGCAGGGCTTCCTCGTCACGCACAGCCGCTTCATCGGCGAGCCCGGCATCAACCCCGGCGCCACCGCGCTGGGCCGCGCCTGGGATGCCGGCGTGAAGGCCGGCACCTGGGTCGCCGGCACCAGCCCCAACGGCATGGCCGTCGTGCGCGACAGCGAGATCGGTGCGCACGTGGGCGCCTGGGCCGCCAGCACCTCGCGCCGCGCGCCCGACGCCAGCCGCCTGACCGAGTTCAACAACCGCACGCCATGAACTTCACCCGCCGCGACCTGCTGGCCCTAGGCGCCCTGCCTGCCCTGCCCGCTTTCACCGGGTGCGCGAGCACGACTCCGCCGGCGTCGGACCGCCCGCTCGGCTGGGCCGCCGTCGGCCAGACCACCGGCGGCGCCGGCGCCCGGCCCGAGCACGTGTTCGACGTGCGCGACCGCGCCGGCCTGGACGCCGCGCTGAAGCTGGGCGACACGCCCAAGATCATCCGCGTGCATACGCTGATCGACCTGGGCCCCGGTGGTGTCGAATCCTTCCGCGACCCGGCCTTCAGCTTCGACGCCTTCGACCGCGCCTACGACCCCGCCACCTGGGGCCGCGCCGACCCCACCGGCCCGCTGGAAGAAGCCCGCGAGCGCTCTGCCAAGCGCCAGGCCGCCGCCATCGTCGTGCGCGTGCCGTCCAACACCACGCTGATCGGCGCGGCGCCCGGTGCCGGCTTCCAGCACGGCACGCTGCTGCTGGGCAAGGTCGAGAACGTCATCGTGCGCGACCTGGATCTGTCCGACGCCTACGACCACTTCCCCGCCTGGGAGCCGCGCGACAACGGCCACGGCGAGTGGAACTCCGAGTACGACCCGCTGAGCATCACCGGCGCCCGGCGCGTGTGGGTGGACCACTGCAGCCTCAGCGACGGCAACCGCCCCGACCACCTCGAACCCGTGCGCCTGGGCCGCCGCGTGCAGCACCACGACGGGCTGCTGGACATCACGCACGGCGGCGACCTCATCACCATCTCCTGGTGCCGCTTCAGCAGCCACGACAAGACCATGCTGATCGGCGGGGACGAGAAGCACACCGAGGACATCGGCAAGCTGCGCGTCACGCTGCACCACAACCACTTCCACGGCTGCAAGGAACGCACGCCACGCGTGCGCTACGGCCGCGTGCACGTGGCCTGCAACCTGTTCAGCGCCGACCGCGCCGAGGACTTCGGCTACTCGCTGGGCGTGGGCTACCAGTCGCAGATCGTCAGCGACTTCAACCACTGGCAACTGCCGGCAGGCGTCGCGCCCGACCAGCTGATCCGCCGCCTCAAGGGCAGCGCGCTCACCGACCGCGGCAGCCGGCTCAACGGCCGACCGGTGGACCTCGTGGCCGCCTGGAACGCCGCCCGACCGACCGACACGCTGGCCGCCGACGTCGGCTGGCGCCCTGCCGACGTCTATGAAACCCGCGGCCTGCAGCCCGCCGATCCCGATCGTCTTGCTGAGCAAATCCGCGCGGGCGTCGGCCCGCGTCGGGTCTGAGTCAGAATCCGCCATCCGGAACACGCGCCCGAAAGAATCAAAACGATGGACGAAGACATTGGCGACTCAAAGCAACCCGAATCGGTCGCCGCGGTTCTCAAGGTGTTCGCCATCCTGAACGCTCTCGGGGAACGCAGCGACATCGGCATCACCGACCTGTCGGTGCGCCTGGCCATGCCCAAGGCGACGGTCTACCGCTTCCTGCAGACCATGAAGGGCCTGGGCTACGTGCGCCAGGAGGCAGACAGCGAGCGCTACGGCCTGGCCATGCGCATGTTCGAGATCGGCGCCAAGGCCCTGCCCTCGCCCGACCTCGTGGACCTGGCCAAGCACCCCATGCAGATGCTGGCCGACGCCACCGGCGAGACGGTCCACCTGGGCAACCTGATCGACAGCGAGATCATCTACATCCACAAGGTGGACTCGCGCCACATGCTGGGCATGTACTCGCGCGTCGGCCGCCGCGCGCCGCTGCACTGCACCGCCATCGGCAAGGTGCTGCTGGCCTGGGAACACCCCGAGCGCCGTGACCGCATCCTGGACGGCGCCGTGTTCACGCGTTTCCGCGACAAGACCATCACCGACCGTGCGGCCTTCCTGGCCGAACTGGAACAGGTCCGTCGCCAAGGCTTCGGCGAAGACCGCGAGGAGTTCGACGACCACATCCGCTGCCTGGGCGTGCCCATCTTCGACCGCCTGGGCCAGCCCATCGCCGGCATGAGCGTGTCCTTCCCGACCTTCCGCTTCGACGAGCAGAAGGCACCGGAGGTGGTCAAGATGCTGCAGACCGCCAGCCGCGACATCTCCGAGAAGCTGGGCTGCACCAACTACCCGATCCGGACGGCGGCCTGACGCTGTCGCCCCTGGGACGCGACGCGCCCCGCCCGGGGTGATTCAATGGCGGCTGTTTCCAGAACAGGTAGCCGCCATGAGCCCCGTCAACCGCCAGATCGTCCTCGCCTCCCGCCCCAAGGGCGAGGTCAGCCCCGACAACTTCCGCCTCGTGGAGGCTGCCCTCGCCCCGCTGGCCGACGGCCAGGTGCGCGTGCGCAACCACTTCCTGAGCCTGGACCCGTACATGCGCGGCCGCATGAACGACAGCAAGAGCTATGCGGCCTCGCAGGCGCTGGACGAAGTGATGATCGGCGGCACCGTCGGCGAAGTGGTCGAGTCGAAGAACGAGCACTTCAAGGTCGGCGACAAGGTCGTCGGCATGGGCGGCTGGCAGGAGTTCCAGACCGTCGACGCCAGCCAGCGCGGCGTGCTGCAGAAGGTCGACACCACGCACATCCCGCTGTCCGCCTACCTGGGCGCCGTCGGCATGCCCGGCGTGACGGCCTGGTACGGCCTCGTGAAGATCATCAACCCCAAGCCCGGCGAGACGGTGGTCGTCAGCGCCGCCAGCGGCGCGGTCGGCTCGGCCGTGGGCCAGCTCGCCAAGGCGCGCGGCGCCCGCGCGGTGGGCATTGCCGGTGGCGTTGACAAGTGCCGTTACGTCACCGAGGAACTGGGCTTCGACGCCTGCATCGACTACAAGCAGCACGGCGACGTGAAGTCGCTGTCCGCCGCGCTGAAGGCCGAGTGCCCGAACGGCATCGACGGCTACTTCGAGAACGTCGGCGGCTACATCCTCGACGCCGTGCTGCTGCGCGCCAACGCCTTCAGCCGCATCGCGATGTGCGGAATGATCTCGGGCTATGACGGCCAGCCCATCCCGATGGCCGCGCCGCAGCTCATTCTCGTCAACCGCATGAAGGTCGAGGGCTTCATCGTGTCCGAGCACATGGAGGTGTGGCCCGAGGCGCTGAAGGAGTTGGGCGGCCTGGTCGCCACCGGCAAGCTCAAGTACCGCGAGTCGGTCGCGCAAGGCCTGGAGAACGCACCCGAAGCCTTCATGGGCCTGCTCAAGGGCAGGAACTTCGGCAAGCAGTTGGTCAAGCTGATCTGATGCGCTGGACCTGCGTGCCGTTCGCGGCGCTGACCGTGCAGCAGTTGCACGACGTGCTTGCCCTGCGCTCGGAGGTCTTCGTCGTCGAGCAGCACTGCGTGTTCCAGGAGATCGACGGCCTGGACCCCAAGACCTCGCACCTGCTGGGCCACGGGGAGGATGGCGCGCTGAAGGCCTATGCCCGGCTGATCCCGCCCGGCGTGAAGAGCGCCGACTGCCTGATTGGTCGCGTCGTCACATCGCCCTCGGCACGCGGCGGCGGCCAGGGCCGTGCGCTGATGACCGAGGCCATCGCGCAGTGCGAGCGCCTGTGGCCCGGCCACGCGATCACGCTGCATGCGCAGACGCACCTGGAAAAGTTCTACGGCAGCTTCGGCTTCGTGCAGTCGGGCGAGCCTTACATCGAGGACGGCATTCCCCACATCGAAATGAGAAAGCCATGAGCAAGAAGACCGCAGTCATCACCGGCGCAGCTTCAGGCTTCGGCCTGGAGACCGCCCGCCTCGCCGCCGGGCGCGGCATGAACCTGGTGCTCGTGGACGTACAGGCCGATGCGCTGGACAAGGCCGCGGCCGAGTTCACGCAGGTCGAGGTGCTGTCCCGCGTCGTGGACGTCGCCAAGGCCGATCAAATGGAAGCGCTGGCCGCCGCCGTGCAGCAGCGCTTCGGCGCGCCGCACTTCGTCTTCAACAACGCCGGCGTCGGTTCGGGCGGCTTGATCTGGGAGAACAGCGTCAGCGACTGGGAATGGGTGCTGGGCGTCAACCTGATGGGCGTCGTGCACGGCGTGCGCCTTTTCACGCCGCTGATGCTGGCCGCTGCGCAGGCCGACCCGGCCTACCGCGGCCACATCGTCAACACCGCGTCCATGGCCGGCATGCTCAACCCACCCAACATGGGCGTCTACAACGTGAGCAAGCACGCGGTGGTGTCGCTGTCGGAGACGCTGTACCAGGACCTGTCGCTGGTGACGGACCAGGTGCGAGCGTCGGTGCTGTGCCCGTTCTTCGTGCCCACCGGCATCAGCCAGAGCCACCGCAACCGCCCGGGCGAGTTTGCAGCAGCGAAGCCGACCAAGAGCCAACTGATCTCGCAGGCGCAGACCGACAAGGCCGTGTCCTCCGGCAAGCTGACCGCGGCCGACGTGGCCGCGCTGGTGTTCGACGCCATCGACCACGACAAGTTCTACATCTTCAGCCACCCGCAGGCGCTGGCCGGCGTGAAGACGCGGCTGGAGGACGTCATGCTGGGGCGCAACCCGACGGACGCCTTCGCCGACCGGCCGGAGATCGGCGCGGCCTTGCGCGCCAAGCTGCGCACCGACTGAGCCGCCGACAATCGGGGACATGAGCTCCCCCGATTCCATCGCCATCATCGGCGGCGGCCCCGCCGGCCTGATGGCCGCCGAGGTGCTGGCCGCGGCCGGCCATGCCGTCACCGTCTTCGACGCCAAGCCCAGTGTGGGCCGCAAGTTCCTGCTGGCCGGCAAGGGCGGCCTGAACCTGACGCACTCCGAGCCCTTCGAGCCCTTCCTGGGCCGCTTCGGCATGCGCGCGCCGCACCTGGAGCCGCTGCTGCGCGGCTTCGATGCCGACGCGCTGCGCACCTGGGCCGCCGGCCTGGGCGTGCAGACCTTCGTCGGCACGTCCGGCCGTGTCTTCCCCACCGACCTGAAGGCCGCGCCGCTGCTGCGCGCCTGGCTGCACCGCCTGCGCGCCAGCGGCGTCAAGTTCGCGATGCGCCACCGCTGGACCGGCTGGAACGACGACGGGGCGCTGCGCTTCGACACCCCCGACGGCGAACGCCTCGTCACGCCGCGCGCCACGCTGCTGGCGCTGGGCGGTGCGTCCTGGCCTCAGCTCGGCTCCGATGGCGCCTGGGCGCCCTGGCTGGCGGCGCGCGGCGTGGACGTCGCGCCGCTGCAGCCCGCCAACTGCGGCTTCGACGTGGGCGCCACCGCCGCGCACCCGGCCGGGCCCGGCTGGAGCGAGCGCTTCGCCACCGAGTTCGCCGGCCAGCCGGTCAAGCCCGTGGCGCTGGCCACCGACGGATTCGCCGGCCGCCCCGGTGAGTTCGTCATCACGGCCACCGGCATCGAGGGCTCGCTGGTCTACGCCGCCAGCACCGCGCTGCGCGAGCAGATCGCGCGCGATGGCCGCGCCACCCTGACGCTGGACCTGCTGCCGCAGCTGACGCCCGAGCGCGTGCTGGCCGAGGTGAAGCACCCGCGCGGCAGCCGCTCGCTGTCGTCGCACCTGAAGAGCCGCCTCAACCTGGGTGCGCTGAAGCTGGGCCTGCTGCACGAGCTGCTGACGCGCGAGCAGATGCTGGATGCGCCCACGCTGGCCGCCGCGCTGAAGCAGCTGCCGCTGACACTGCACGCTGCGCGCCCCGTGGCCGAGGCCATCAGCACCGCCGGCGGCGTGCGCTTCGAGGTTCTGAGCGACGACCTAATGCTGCAGGCCCTGCCGGGGGTGTTCGTCGCCGGCGAGATGCTGGACTGGGAGGCCCCCACCGGCGGCTACCTGCTGACAGCCTGCTTCGCCAGCGGCCGGCGCGCGGCGCAAGGTCTGGCGCGCTGGCTGGCGAGCGGCGGCTAGCCGCCAGCAGCACTCACAGCCTGTTGCACTTCGGGGCGGCAGCCTCCCTAGGACGAACACCCGGCCCACCATGGCTGGCGCGGGCGGCTGCCTAGACTGCCGCCGTCGCTCTTTCAACCGTTCGCCCGATGCCGCTGCTGCGCCCCACCCTGCTGGCCCTGAGCCTGGCCGCCACCCTCGCCCCCCGTCCTGCGGCGGCGGATGTCGCGCCGCCGGCCCTGCCCATCGCCATCCCGGATCCGTCCAACCTGTGGGGGCTGGAACTCAACCAGTGGTACGTGGGCGCCAACGCGGCGGTAGCTGGCAGCGTCATCGACGGCCAGCTCAGCCAGGACGGCGTCTGGCGCTACCTGCCCTCGGCGGCCGACCTGACGCGCAGCGCTCAGGACTCGCAGGTGTCCGGCAGCAAGCTGGGCTCCGCCTTCGCACAGCTGTCGCCCGCCAGCCTGGGCGCCAGCGCCATGGCGCGCGACCCGCTCGACCCGGCCAGCAGCGGCATGCTGGCGGTCGGCTACTCGGTGGTGTCGTACTGGGCGGTGCTGGAGCAGAACACCTCCTTCCAGTTCCAGCTCCAGCTGGACGGCCAGTTGCGCACGCTGGGCCAGCGCGCGGCCGGCGCCGACGGGTCGGGCTCGGGCGCCGCCGTCGCCGCGCTGGCG
>DASWWC010000321.1:0-4130 GCA_036401055.1 Roseateles sp. | reverse complement strand
GGCCAGCGTGGTGTTCTGGAAGATCACATAGGCCGGCAGCCCGTGCTCCTTGGCGACCTCGGAGCGCCAGGCCTTCAGCGCCTCGAAGCGCTCCTGCGCCTCCGCGTCCAGGCCCAGCGACGGATCGGCCTTGGGCTTGGCCGTGCGGCCGGCCTTGGCCCCCTTGCCGCGCGGCTTCTTCTCCTCGGCCTCGCGCAGCCGGATCTCCACCTCGCCCTTGAGCACGCCGCGCGCGCTGTCCTGGAGCGCCAGCGTATTGAACTCGCCCTCGGTGGCGACATGACCCAGCGCGATGAGCTGGCGCAGCACGGCGCGCCACTGGTGTTCCGACAGGTCAGCGCCGCAGCCCCAGGTGGACAGAGACTCATGACCGTACTGGCGGGTCTTGTCCGTCGCCTTGCCGCGCAGCACGTCGATGAGGTGGCCGGCGCCGAAGCGCTCGCCCCGCTGGTGGAAGCGGTAGATGCACGAGAGCAGCTTGCGGGCCGCTTCGGTCGCGTCCCAGGTCTGCGGCGGGTTCAGGCAGTTGTCGCAGTTGCCGCAGGGCTGGCTGGCTTCGCCGAAGTAGTTCAGCAGTCGCACGCGACGGCAGTCCGTCGCCTCGGCCAGGGCCAGCAGGGCGTCGAGCTTGCCGCGCTGACCCTGCTTGAAGGTCTCGTCGGCCGGGCTCTCGTCGATCATGCGGCGCTGGTTGACGACGTCGGCCAGGCCGTAAGTCATCCAGGCCTCGGCCGGCGCGCCGTCGCGGCCGGCGCGGCCGGTCTCCTGGTAATAGGCCTCGATGTTCTTGGGCAGGTCCAGGTGGGCGACGAAGCGCACGTCGGGCTTGTCGATGCCCATGCCGAAGGCGATGGTGGCCACCATGATGAGGCCGTCCTCGCGCAGGAAGCGGTCCTGGTGTCGGCGGCGCACGTCGGCGTCCAGGCCCGCGTGGTAAGGCAGCGCGTTCAGGCCCTCGCTCTGCAGCCATTGCGCCGTTTCCTCGACCTTCTTGCGACTCTGGCAGTAGACGACACCGGCCTCGCCCTCGTGCTCGTCGCGCACGAAACGCAGCAGCTGCTCGCGCGGCGAGCCGTTCTTCTCGACGATGAGGTAGCGGATGTTGGGCCGGTCGAAGCTGCTGATGAAGACGCGCGCGTCCTGCAGCTGCAGCCGCTCGATGATGTCGGCGCGGGTCAGTTCGTCCGCTGTGGCGGTCAGCGCGATGCGCGGCACGTCGGGGAAGCGTTCGTGCAGCAGGCTGAGCTGCAGGTACTCCGAGCGGAAATCGTGGCCCCACTGGCTGACGCAGTGGGCCTCGTCGATGGCGAACATCGACAGCAGGCCGCGCTCGTGCAGCGAGGTCAGCTGGGCGAGGAAGCGCGGCGTCGTGATGCGCTCGGGCGCGGCGTAGAGCAGCGTCAGCCGCCCGCTCATCATCTCGCGCTCGATGCGACTCGCCTCCTCGCCGGTCAGGCTTGAATTCAGGAAGTTGGCATGCACGCCGGCTTCCTCGAGCGCGCCGACCTGGTCGTGCATCAGCGCGATCAGCGGGCTCACGACGATGGCCACGCCCTGCTGGCGCTGGTGGCGCAAGATGGCCGGCACCTGGTAGCACAGGCTCTTGCCCCCGCCCGTGGGCATCAGCACAAGGGCGTCGCCGCCGGCGGCCACCTGCTCGACGATGTCGGCCTGCTGGCCGCGAAACGCGGTGTAGCCGAAGACTGCTGACAGGACCTGGTGGGCGGCGGATTGCAGGTCGTCGGTGGGACTTGGAAGATGCGCGGGCGGATTCATTCAGCCGCCATTGTCCCAGGAGCCCTTCCATGCCCACATCCGCCGAATTGCGCGAACGCTTGATCCGCAACTTCAACGACGCGCCGCGTGAGCGCTTCCAGCGCGCGCCGCGCTACGACAGCGAGACCGCCTCGATGACGAAGGGCACCGCCGCCCGGCAGATGGGCGCCAGCTTCGACATCGTCGCCCCCGGCCGGCAGAGCTGCCCCTACCACTTCCACTACGCCGAGGAGGAGATGTTCATCGTCCTCCAGGGGGAAGGCACGCTGCGCGTGGCCGGCGAACTGCTGCCTATCCGGGCCGGCGACGTCATCACCATCCCGGCGGGGCCGGACTACCCGCACCACATCATCAACACCTCGGACGCGCCGCTGCACTACCTGTCCATCAGCACGCAGAAGGAGCCGGAAATCTGCGTCTACCCGGACTCCGGCAAGGTCGGCAGCTTTGCACCTGGCCTGCGGCTGCTGCAGCGCCGCGAGGCGGGGCTGGAGTACTGGGACGGCGAGCCGTGAAGCTGCCGTCGGGCGTCAGTAGTGCGGCGGCAGCTCGTCGCGCAGGCTGCGCGCGCCGCCGGGTTCGGCCGCCGACGCGGTGCGGTCGCGCAGCTCCACCAGTTCGCGCACCAGGCGGTCGATCTGCGCCTGCTGACGCACGACGACCTGGTTGAGCTGCTCCACGGTGTCTTCGGCAAAGCTGGCCTTGATCTCCAGGTCGGTGATGCGCTGTTCCAGGGCTTGCAAGGTGTCCATGGCCGTATTGGACGCTATGGCGCGGCAAGCCGGAATTCGACGCGCGCCCAGCGCCCCAAGCCATCCATCACCGTGAGCCGGTGCTCGCCAACGTGGGCCACCTGCAGGGTCTGCGCGGCCCCGGCCGTGGCGCTGGCGGCCACCCACTGACCGTCCAGCAGCCAGGTCAGGCCCTGCTGAGCGCCGATGGCCTGCAGCTTCAGCACGACGTCATGCCGGCCCGGCGCGGGACGCAGCACCGTGCCGGGCTCCAGGCCCACGACGCGCAGCCGGTTCGCCAGCGGCTCGCGCGGTGCGCAGTCGGCCCGCCACGGCAGGCGCTCCAGCGGATGGCGTTGCTCGGCATCCAGGAACGGCCCCAGCAGCGCCGGCCAGCGCACCGCCTCGACACGTTCGGCCTCGGGCGCGCAGTCGGGGCGCACGCGTTGGCCCGCCGCCACCCAGACCGGCTCCAGCAGCGGCTGCGGGCGCAGCCGGTCGGGCAACGTGGGTGGCACGGCACCATCCAGCGTCCAGGCGGTGCGGCGCTGCAGGCATTGTTCGGGCGGCGTGGCAGCCTCGGCGCCGCCCAGCGGCCAGCAGATGGGCACGGCAGCGACGCTGTCGGGCCGGCGCCGCGGCGCGAGCTGCTGGCGGGCCTGATTCGACATGCCATCGGGCCCCAGCGCGGCGGCCAGGTCGCGCAGCAGCGGTGCCGCCGAGTTGGCACCGAAGTGGCCGGGGTTGGGCGTGCCATCGGGCCGGCCGATCCAGACCCCAAAGGTGTAGCGGTCCGTCACGCCCAGCGCCCAGGCGTCGCGAAAGCCGAAGCTGGTGCCGGTCTTCCAGGCGACGCGCTGGCCGCTCTCGCGAAACGGGCTGCCGGGCCGACCGCCGTTCTCCAGGATCTCGCGCACGATGAAGGCCGCGCCATCGCTCATCACCCGCGACTCCTTCAGCGGGTCGCCGACCGTCAGCCGCGGTCGCCCCGCGACGCCGCCACGGGCCAGCGCCGTGTAGGCGCCGACCAGCTCCTCCAGCGTCGTGCTGCCGCCGCCGAGGATGAGGCTGAGGTTGGGCGCAGCATTGGCGGGCATGCGCAGCTTCACGCCCGCATGGCGCAGCCGGCCAGCGAAGCGCTCGGGGCCCAGGCGCTCCAGCAGGTCCACGGCCGGCACGTTCAGCGAGCGCTGCAACGCCTCGGCCACACTGACCGGGCCGGAGAAGTCCGCCTGGAAGTTGCCTGGCGCGTAGCCGCCGAAGTTCTGCGGCGCGTCGATGAGCAGGCTCTCCGAGTGGATGAGCCCCTCATCCAGCGCCATGCCGTAGAGGAAGGGCTTCAGCGTGGAGCCCGGCGAGCGCCGGGCGCGCACCATGTCCACATGCGCGCCGCGGCGCGCGTCGGTGAAGTCCGCCGAGCCGACATAGCCACGCACCTCAAGCGACCGGTTGTCCACCACCAGTGCGGCCAGCGACACGGCATCGGGCAGGCTGTTGAGCCGGTCGGTCAGCAGTTGTTCCAGTCGCGACTGAAGGCCGGCGTCCAGCGTCGTCTGGATGACGGCTTCGACGCGGCCGTCGCGGCGCGCCTGCTGGCGCACGCGCTCGGCCGCCAGCGGTGCC
>DASWWC010000320.1:0-46752 GCA_036401055.1 Roseateles sp. | reverse complement strand
GGCTCGCAGCTTCGCTCCGCGCTTCCTCCCCACACTCGGTCACCCTCATGCAGTTGCGCTTCGCTTCGTTCGTCGCGATCAACTTACGGCGGGACTTGCACCCGCAAGAGTGCGCTCATGCTGAGCGCACATGAAAAAAGGCCGGCATCGCTGCCGGCCTTTTTGAGTTGCGCTAGGCGTGCGATCAGCTGCGCGTCAGCGTGGCCTTGAGCATGCTGTTCAGCAGGTCCAGCGACTCGGCCAGATGGGCGCGCGTCTCGACCGACAGGCCCGGCTTGGCCGAAGCGGCACGAAGCTCGCCGGCCAGCTGGCTGGCGTGCCAGCGCGCCATCGAGAACGCGTCGGCATAGACCGTCGCGCCGTTGGTCGAGCGGTTCAGCTGCGCCTGCAGGCGCTTGATGTACTCGCGCTGCAGGCTGCGGCGCATGCGGTCGATCTCGGCGCCGGTCTTCAGCTCGCTGAAGATGGCGCCTTGCAGCGTCGCGTAGACCTCGCTCAGCGACACGGCCGACTTGCGCTGGGCTTCCGGCAGGTAGCTGCCCTGGTCGATCAGGCGGCGCGCGGTGTTGGCCGACATCAGGCGGTCCAGCACGCGGCCCTGCAGCGCCGCGACGCTGTCGGGGATGGACAGCGGCAGGCCGCGCTCCCACTCGTTGTAGTCCAGCGTCTGCGCAGAGAGGAACTCGGGCTTGAACTTGAACGCGTCGCTGGACAGCAGGCCCGTGGCGATGAAGCGCAGGGCCTCGCGCTGCTGCGCCGTGTCCACCGGCTTGAAGGCCTGGCCCGGCGTGACGCCCGGCACGATGCGCTCGGCGTGCAGGCCGCCGACGTACTTGCTGACGTTGTTGGCCGTCATGCCCAGCTGGCGGAACGACTCCAGCACCGAGCGGCGCGCGCGCAGCGGGTCTTCGCCCGGCTCGGGCTTGCGCGTCTGCACGCGCTCCCACAACTCCTGGCTCAGCTTCAGGCGCTTCTTGGCATAGGCCAGCGGGTCGTCGCCCAGGTCGCGCTGATTGCTGCGCGGGTCGTAGCCGTCGTAGATGCCGCCCACGCCCTGGTCGAAGTCATCGCCGTAGGCCAGCTGCGGCTCGGTCGAGCGCGCGGCGATCCTGGCCAGCTCAGCAGCCTCCTGGCCGGCGGCGATGGGCTTGTACGCGTACTCGATGGCCCAGTAGTCGTAGGCACCCAGCGTCGTGTTGGTCAGCGTGGACTTGGCCTCGCCCTTCAGCGGCAGGTTGTAGGCGTTGTAGTCCATCACCGAGTTGGAGATGCCGTTGGCCGCGGTCCAGGCCTTGTCCTTCAGCTGCGCCTGCGTGATGGTGGTGGACGAGCGGAAGTTGTGCTTGAGGCCCAGCGTGTGGCCGACCTCATGCATGATGACGTCCTTCACGACGGCCTGCGCCAGCGCCTCGGCCTCGGGGCCGTTCATGTCCATGCCGTCGCGCAGCGCCAGCAGTTCCATCGCGAAACCGAACTCGGAGGCCTGGTCGGCCATGTAGGTGCACTGCTGCTCGGCCAGCGCGCGGCTGCGCTCGCCCATCCAACTGGCACCGTGCGAGTGGTCGTGCGCGTGGCTGTGGCCATGGCTGGCCACGTCGTCTGCAGCCAGGCGGCGCGAGCCGCGGCCGAACACGTCGCTCATGCCGATGTCGGCATCCAGGATCTCACCGGTGCGCGGGTCCTTGTTGCTGGGGCCGATGGCGAAGCCCACGTCGGAGCCGGTGAACCAGCGCACAGACGCGTGCGTCGAGTCCATGTTGTCCCAGTCCGCATCGTCGGGCTGCTGCCTGGCCTGGATGGCGTCCTTGAAGCCGATCTTCTCGAAGGCCTTGTTCCACTCCAGGATGCCGGCCTTGACCGCCTCGCGGTACTTGGCGGGGATGTTCTTGTCCATCCAGTAGACGACCGGCTGCACCGGCTCGGACAGCGCGGCGTTCGGGTCCTTCTTCTCCAGGCGCCAGCGGTTCACCATGTGCACGCGCGTGTTGGCCTTGGTGTCGTCGCCGAGGTTGCTGTAGCTCTCCATGAAATGACCCAGGCGCGGGTCGGCATGGCGGATGGCGGCCGGTACTTCGGGCAGCGCGCGGAAGCTGTAGACGAAGCTGAAGAACATCGAACGCGGGTCCGGCGTCGCCTGCGGCGGCGTGGGCACGGCCACCGGAGCGGGCGTCAGCGGCGGCGCGGGGATGCGCGGCGTGGCGAAGTGCACGCGCGAGGTCAGCGTGGTGATCTGGGCGTCGGCGCGCGTGGCCTCGATGAAGGAGTTGGCGCGGTCGGGCGCGAACGGCAGACGGTAGGCCTGCTCCAGGCGCGTGGAGTAGCCGGGGATGTCGCCCAGCAGCAGCGCGCTGGCGTCCACCAGCACCGACTTGCGGTCCGGGTGGTCGGCGCTCGCGACCGGGCCAGCCGTGACCAGGCTGGGCGAGAAGGCCTGCTCCAGCACCAGCTTGCTGTCGGCGTTGGACGTGCGGAACTTGGTGTTCAGCGCGATCAGCTGCACGTGGTTGCCGATGCGGCGCCACTCCACCATCTCGTCGCCCAGCATCTGGCTGGCGTACAGACCGCGCTCGCCGACGGAGTTGGCGACGTTGACGCTCAACAGGAAGGGCTTGTTGAAGGCCTCCTTCGGGATCTCGATCCAGACCTTCTCGTCCCTGCGCCAGACCGGGAACAGGCCCGGCTGCTCCTTGGCGCCCTTGATGATGTCGGCGAACGGCTTGGGAGCCGTCGGGTCGGCGGGCGGGCGCGCGGCGGGCGCTGCGGCGGCAGGGCCGGAAGCAGCGGCGGCAGGTGCGGCGGGCGGGGTCTGGGCCTGGGCCGCTGCCACCAGCGCGAGTAGCGCGGCGGAGGCCAGGACGGAACGCGACATCGGGGTCATGAGGTGTGTCCGAAGGAAACGAAAGGCGGCCACTTTAAGCGCGGCGACACTGGCGTCAATCCGATTCCGTCACCGTCGCGGAGCTGCAAAAGCTCACGCAAAAACTTCCGTCATGTCACTGACCCATCTGCTCTATTTGCACGGTTTCCGCTCGTCGCCGGGCTCCGCCAAGGCGCGCCGCATGGCGGCCTGGGCGGCCGAGAGACCCGACCTGGTCTTCGCTTGCCCGCAACTGCCGCCGTCGCCACGCGAGGCCATGGCGCTGGTGGTCGACCTCGTGACCGGCTGGCCCGCGGGCGGCGCCGCCGTCATCGGCAGCTCGCTGGGCGGGTTCTATGCCACCTCGCTGGCCGAGCAGCAGGCCCACCGCGGCTGGCGCGTGGCCGTGCTGAACCCGGCCGTGGACCCGGCGCGCGACCTCGCCCGCCACATCGGCACGCTGACCGCCTGGCACGACCCCGCGCTGAAGTTCGAGTTCACGGCGCAGCACGTGGCCGAGCTGGCCGCACTGGCGCCGCCCGCCCGGCTGACGAACCCGGCGCGCTACTACGCGCTGATCGCCAAGGGCGACGAGCTGCTGGACTGGCGCGAGATGCTGGCGCGCTACGCCGGCTGCGACGGCGAGGTGTTGGAAGGCAGCGACCATGGCCTGACGGACTTCGAAGCCCATCTGCCGGGACTTGAAAAACACCTGCTGGGCTGAGGCGACAATCGCCCGCTTATGTTTGCGCTGTTTGACGAAGCCGGGAAATTCCTCGCCGGCCGGGTGATGAGTGAGGCCGATGCCTCAATGCAGGTGGAACTGGACTCGGGCAAGCGGGTCAAGGTCAAGGCTGCCAATGTGTTGCTGAAGTTCGAGCAGCCGGCGCCAGCCGTGCTGCTGGCCGAAGCCCGCAAGCTGGCCGACGACATCGACCTGGACCTGGCCTGGGAGTTCGCGCCCGAGGGCGAGTTCGGCTTCGTCGATCTCGCCAAGGACTACTTCGACGCCAAGGCCGGTGTCGTGCAGCAGGCCGCCGCGCTGATGCGGCTGTTCGACGCGCCGCACTACTTCCGCCGCGCCGGCAAGGGCATGTTCAAGAAGGCGCCCGAGGAGACGGTCAAGGCCGCGCTGCTGGGCATCGAACGAAAACGCCAGCAGGCGCTGCAGATCGAGGCCTGGGCCGAGGAGCTGGTGAAGGGCACCTGCCCGCAGCCCATCCAGGACCAGATCTACAAGATCCTGTTCAAGCCCGACAAGAACGGCCCCGAGTACAAGGCCGTCGTCGAGGCCGCCAAGCGCTCGCACAAGGCGCCGCTGGACCTGCTGCAGGCGGCTGGCGCCATCACCAGCGCCTACCAGTTCCACTGGAAGCGCTTCCTGTTCGAGAACTTCGCCAAGGGCGTGGGCTTCCCTCAGCTTTCGGCGCCGGAGATCAAGGACGAGCTGGCACTGAGCCCGGTGCAGGCCTTCTCCATCGACGACTCCCAGACCACCGAGATCGACGATGCGCTGTCGGTGCAGGGCCTGGGCACCGGCACGGTCACGTTCGGCGTGCACATCGCAGCACCCGGCCTAGCCATCACGCCGGACTCGGCCGTCGACAAGGTCGCCCGCGAGCGCCTGTCCACCGTCTACATGCCGGGCTGGAAGATCACCATGCTGCCCGACGATGTGGTGCAGGCCTACACGCTGATCGAGGGCCGCGACTGCCCGGCCGTGTCCATCTACTTCACGATGGACGAGGCCACGCTGGAAATCACGGCCAAGGAAACCAGGCTGGAGCGCGTGCACATCGCCGCCAACCTGCGCCACGACAAGCTGGATGGCATCGTCACCGACGCCACGCTGTCCGGCGAGGCGCCGGCCGACTACGCCTTCGCGCCCGAGCTGGCGTTCTGCTGGCGCCTGGCCAAGGTGTTGAAGGCGCAGCGGGAAGTCGTGCGCGGCAAGCCCGAGAACTTCAACCGGCCGGACTACAACTTCCGCCTGGCCGGCGAGCGCATGGAGCCGCCCAACGGCAGCGAGTCCGTCGAGATCACGGTGCGCGCGCGCGGCAGCTCGCTGGACCTGATCGTGGCCGAGGCCATGATCCTGGCCAACTCGGCCTGGGGCGGCTGGCTGGCCGAACTGGGCCTGCCCGGCATCTACCGCAGCCAGGCCAGCCTGGCGCCCGGCATCAAGGTGCGCATGGGCGTGAAGGCGCTGCCGCACGCCGGCATGGGCGTGGCCAGCTACACCTGGGCCAGCTCGCCGCTGCGCCGCTACGTGGACCTGGTCAACCAGTGGCAGATCATCGCGGCGGCGCGCCACGGCAAGACGGCCGCGCTGGTCGCGCCGTTCAAGCCCAAGGATGCGGCGCTGTTCTCCATCATCTCGGGCTTCGAGGCCGCCTACGCCGCGTACAACGGCTTCCAGAACGGCATCGAGCGCTTCTGGACGCTGCGCTGGCTGCAGCAGAGCGGCCTCGCCGATCACGGCGAGCTGACCGCCACCGTCATGAAGGAAGGCCTGGTGCGGGCCGACGACCTGCCGCTGGTGTTCAAGGCACTGGGCTGCGAACCGCTGCCGCGCGGCAGCCACGTGAAGGTGCGCATCACCGGCCTGGACGAGATGACGCTGGACGTGCATGCGACGTTGATCGAGCGCCTGGACGAAGCGCCGGCGCCCGACGAGCCCGAGGGCGACGACGAAGAGCTGGAAGCCGCGGCGACGCCGATCGCGCTGGCCATCGACCTGAACGACAGCTCCGGCGAGGCCGCACCGGCCGAGGCGCCTCAGAGCTGATGCGCAAGCTGAGCACGCTGCAGATCGCCCTTGCGTTCTCGCTGGGCGTGCATGTGGTGCTGCTCAGCCTGCGCTTCGCCGCGCCGACAGCCTTCAACCGCATCTTCCAGGACACGCCGCTGGAGGTGGTGCTGGTCAACACCCGCTCCAACGAGCCGCCCACCAAGGCTGCCGCGCTGGCGCAGGCCAACCTGGCCGGCGGCGGCAACCTGGAGACCGGCCGCGCCACGTCGCCGCTGCCGCCGGCGCGCCACAACGAGGTCGGTGACGCCGCGCAGTCGCAGAGTTCGCAGATCGCCAACCTGCAGCAGCAGCAGCAGCAACTGCTGACCCAGCTTCGCCGCGACCTGGCGCTGCTGCCGCCACCCGACCCGCGCCGCGAGAAGACCGATGCCCGCGAGCGCGCCCAGGCCGAGAAGCGCCGCCAGCTGGTGGACCTGCTGGCCGAGATCGAGAAGCGCGTCAACGAGGAAAGCGCCCGCCCGCGCAAGCGCTACATCAGCCCCGCCACGCGCGAGGTGGTCTATGCGCAGTACTACGACGGCCTGCGCCGCCGCATCGAGGAGCGCGGCACGCGCGACTTTCCCGAGTCCCGCGGCCGGAAGCTCTACGGCGAGCTGACGATGAACATCCACATCGACCACAAGGGCCGCGTGCTGGAAACCGACATCCTGGCCTCCAGCGGCAACACCACGCTGGACCGCCGCGCCATCGCCATCGTGCAGGCGGCCTCGCCCTTCGGTAACTTCAGCCCCGAGATGCTGAAGGGCGCCGAGGTGCTGGTCATCACGTCGCGCTTCAAGTTCACGCGCGACGAGGGGCTGGAAACGACTTTGAGTGGACAACCATGACTGATCGATACGCCGTCGTCGGCAACCCGGTCGAGCACAGCCGCTCGCCCGCCATCCATGCGATGTTTGCGGAGCAGACCGGGCAGTCGCTGACCTACGAACGCCTGCTGGCGCCGCTGGATGGCTTCGAGGCCACGCTGAAGGCGTTCGTCGCCGCCGGCGCCAAGGGCTGCAACATCACCGTGCCGTTCAAGTTCGACGCGTTCGCGCTGGCCGCGACACGCACCGAGCGCGCGCAACTGAGTGGCGCCGTCAACACGCTGCGCTTCGATGCGAGCGGCTGGGTTGGTGACAACACCGACGGCGCCGGCCTGGTCAACGACATCCAGAAGAACGCTGGCCGAACACTCGCCGGCCTGCAGGTGCTGCTGGTGGGTGCCGGCGGTGCGAGCGCGGGCGCGCTGGGCGCGTTGATCGCGGCCGGGCCCGCGCGCATCATCATCGCGAACCGCAGCGTCGACAAGGCGCAGGCGCTGGTCGCCAGCCACGCCCATCTCGGCGTACCGCTGGCCGCGGTGACGCTGACCGATGCGCCGGCCGCGCAGGACATCGTCGTCAACGCCACCAGCACGAGCCTCGCCGGTGCGGCCTCGCCGGTTGACGCGCGCGTGCTGAAGCCCGGTGCGCTGGCACTGGACATGATGTACGGCCCCAAGGCCCAGGGCTTCCTGGACTGGGCCGCCGCCCACGGTGCCGAACCGCGCGACGGCCTGGGCATGCTCATCGAGCAGGCGGCCGAGGCCTTCTTCTTCTGGCGCGGCGTGCGCCCCGACACGGCGCCGGTGCTGAAGGCGCTGAGGGCCACGCTGTGATGCGCCACGCCGGCCGGTTGATCGCCGTTCTGGCCCTGGCCGTGCTGTGCCTGCAGCTGTGGTTCGCCGGGCGCATCGCACTGATGAAAGTGCTCGCGCCGCAGTCCACCAGCTTCCAGCGCAGCGAGGCGCTGCGGCTGCTGAAGGAGAAGCAGCAGGTCGCCTGGGCCCAGGCCTGGGTGGATGACGAGCAGTTGCCCAAGACGCTGAAGCGCGCCGTCATCGCCAGCGAGGACGACTCGTTTGCGGACCATGGCGGCGTCGACTGGGACGCGCTGAAGGGTGCCTGGAAGAAGAACGAGAAGGCGCAGGCCCGTGCTGAGGCCCGCAAGACCAAGGCGCCGGCCAAGGTCATCGGCGGCTCGACGATCACGCAGCAGTTGGCGAAGAACCTGTTCCTGTCCGGCGAGCGCACGCTGCTGCGCAAGGGCCAGGAACTGGTGCTGACGCTGATGCTGGAAGGCCTGCTGAGCAAGCAGCGCATCCTGGAGATCTATCTGAACAGCGTCGAATGGGGCGAAGGCCTGTTCGGCGCCCAGGCCGCCGCCCGCCACTATTTCCGCACCGATGCGGCGCGCCTGGGGGCCTTCGAGGCCGCCCGGCTTGCCGTCATGCTGCCGGCGCCCAAGCGTTTCGAGCGCCAGCCCGGGTCACCCTATGTGCTGGGTCGTGCCGCCCTCATCGTCGGGCGCATGCCCAGCGCGCAATTGCCATGAGCGATTCGGAAGAGATAGCCGCAGCCGCCGCGCGGCTCATCGTCGACGAGGGCATGGATTGGGGCCCGGCCAAGCAGCGCGCCGCCCGCGACCTGGGCTTGCCACGCGCCGCGCTGCCCGGCAACGACGAGGTCGAGGACGCGGTGCGCGAACACATCGCCATCTTCCATGCGGACACCCAGCCTGCCGAGTTGCTCGCACTGCGCGAACTCGCGGCAGTGTGGATGGCGCGCCTCGCCGACTTCCGCCCTCATCTGACGGGCGCGGTCTGGCGCGGCACCGCCACGCGGCTTTCCAACATCCACCTGCAGCTGTACTGCGACGACAGCAAGGCCGCCGAGATCGCGTTGCTGGACCGCGGCCTGGACTTCGACGTGGCCGAAACCACCGGCCCACGCGGCCGCGCCGTGGACATGCTGGTGCTGGACGTGCCCTGCCCCGCGCTGCAGGAACGCGTCACGCTGTGCCTGAGCATCCTGGACTTCGACGATCTGCGCGGCGCGCTGAAGCCCGACGCCCGAGGCCGCACCGAACGCGGCGACCTGGGCGCGCTGCGGGCCTTGCTGGAAGAATCACCCCCGCCATGAACCCCATCACCCGCCGTCTCCTGCTTGCCGGCGCCGGCCTCGGCGCCGCCGCCTTAGGCGCCTCCCTCGCCTGGCGCCGCGCCCACCCGCCCGCCGCGTCCGCCGTCGCCGAGGCGTTCTGGGCCCGCCGTTTCCCGGGCCTCGACGGCGCCGAGGTGGACGTCGCGCGCTGGCGTGGCCAACCGCTGCTCGTCAACTTCTGGGCCACCTGGTGCCCGCCCTGCGTGAAGGAACTGCCGGAGATCAACCAGTTCTTCAACGAGGCCAAGGGCAAAGGCTGGCAGGTGCTGGGCCTGGCGATCGACCAGGCGGATCCGGTGAAGGCCTTCCTGAAGAAGACGCCGTTGGACTTCCCCATCGCGCTGGGCGGCCCGGAAGGCCTGGGTCTGGTGCGCGAGCTGGGCAACCCGGCCGGCGGCCTGCCGTTTTCGGTGCTCTTCGACGAGACCGGCGAGCTCAGTTGGCGCCGCCTGGGTGTCACGCACCTGCAGGATCTGCGCGAGCTGGCGCGAACCTGACGCCAACGCGCCTCCGGGACCGCCCGACCTGAGAATTTCCCCAATCCGGCGGGAAATCAGCGCCAAAACGCGTAAAGTTCGCCCTTCCTCAATTTAGTGACCACTCCCTAGAGCCCCGGCAACGGCGCGCGGTCACGTGTTTGATGCAAGTTCTCGTCCTGCATGGCCCCAACCTCAACCTGCTCGGCACCCGCGAGCCCGAGGTCTACGGCGCGCAGACCCTGGCCCAGATCGATGCCGAACTGAGCACGATCGCGACCGAAGCAGGCGCGACTCTGATCAGCTTCCAGAGCAACCATGAAGGCGCGCTGGTCGACCGCATCCAGGCCGCGCGCAGCGACGGCACGCGCTTCATCGTCATCAATCCGGCCGCCTACACGCACACCAGCGTCGCCATCCGCGACGCGCTGGCGGCCGTGGCCCTGCCCTTCATCGAAGTCCACCTGTCGAACATCCACCGCCGCGAGGCCTTCCGCCACCACAGCTATCTGAGCGACCTGGCGGTCGGCGTCATCTGCGGCCTGGGCGCGAACGGCTACCGCCTCGCGCTGCGCCACGCCCTCGAATCGTTGGAAGCCGGCGCCTGAACGGCACCGAACTTGCCCCTTCTCTCACAACAACTACATCGCCTGGAGCCACCCATCATGGACCTGCGCAAGCTCAAAACCCTGATCGACCTGGTCTCGGAATCCAACATTTCCGAACTGGAGATTACCGAGGCCGACGGCAAGGTCCGCATCGTCAAGTCCGACCCGGCCGCCGCGGTCACGGTCCAGCCGGTCTATGCCGCAGCGCCGGCGGCGCCCGTGGTCCAGGCCGCCGCCACCGCAGCCGCCCCGGTGGCCGCAGTCGCCGCCGCGCCGGTCGCCGCAGTCGAGACCGGCCACGTCGTCAAGTCGCCCATGGTCGGCACCTTCTACCGTGCTTCCAGCCCCAACGCCAAGGCATTCGCCGACGTGGGCCAGGCCGTGAAGGAAGGCGAGGCCATCTGCATCATCGAGGCGATGAAGATCATGAACGAGATCGAGGCCGACAAGACCGGCACGATCACCAAGATCCTGTGCGAGAACGGCCAGGCCGTCGAGTTCGGACAGCCGCTGTTCGTCATCGAATAAGCAAGGACTTCTGATGTTCAAGAAGGTCCTCATCGCCAACCGGGGCGAGATCGCTCTCCGGATTCAACGCGCATGCCGAGAGCTCGGCATCAAATCCGTCGTCGTCTACTCCGAAGCCGACCGCGACGCCAAGTACGTGCGCCTGGCCGACGAGGCCGTCTGCATCGGCCCCGCACCGTCCGCGCAGAGCTACCTCAGCATGCCGGCCATCATCGCGACGGCCGAGGTGACCGACGCCGAGGCCATCCACCCCGGCTACGGCTTCCTCAGCGAGAACGCCGACTTCGCCGAGCGCGTCGAGCGCAGCGGCTTCACCTTCATCGGCCCGACGCCCGAGTCCATCCGCATGATGGGCGACAAGGTCTCGGCCAAGCAGGCCATGATCCGCGCCGGCGTGCCCTGCGTGCCCGGCTCCGAAGGCGCGCTGCCGGAAGACCCCAAGGAGATCATCAAGATCGCGCGCTCGGTGGGCTACCCGGTCATCATCAAGGCGGCCGGCGGCGGTGGCGGGCGCGGCATGCGCGTCGTCCACACCGAGGCGGCGCTGGTGCACGCGGTGCAGACCACGCGCGCCGAGGCGGGTGCCGCGTTCGGCAACCCCGAGGTCTACATGGAGAAGTTCCTCGAGAACCCGCGCCATGTGGAGATCCAGATCCTGGCCGACACCCACAAGAACGCCGTGTGGCTGGGAGAACGCGACTGCTCCATGCAGCGCCGCCACCAGAAGATCATCGAGGAAGCGCCCGCGCCCGGCATCCCCCGCCGCGCCATCGAGAAGGTGGGCGACCGCTGCGCCGCGGCCTGCAAGAAGATGGGTTACCGGGGCGCCGGCACCTTCGAGTTCCTGTACGAGAACGGCGAGTTCTACTTCATCGAGATGAACACGCGCGTGCAGGTGGAGCACCCGGTCACGGAGCTGGTCACCGGCATCGACATCGTGCAGCAGCAGATCAAGATCGCCGCCGGCGAGAAGCTGCCGTTCACGCAGCGCCAGATCGAGATGCGCGGCCACGCCATCGAATGCCGCATCAATGCGGAAGACCCGGTCAAGTTCGTGCCCTCGCCCGGCCGCATCACGATGTGGCACGCGCCCGGCGGCCCCGGCGTGCGCGTGGACTCGCATGCGTACACGAACTACTTCGTGCCGCCCAACTACGACTCCATGATCGGCAAGATCATCGTGCACGGCGACACGCGCGAGCAGGCGCTGGCCCGCATGCGCATCGCCCTGAGCGAGACGGTCGTCGAGGGCATCCAGACCAACATCCCGCTGCACCGCGAGCTGATGGCGGACGCCAAGTTCATCGAGGGTGGGACCTCCATCCACTACCTCGAAAGCTGGATGGCCGCGCACAAACGTTGACCACCCCTACCGGCTCACGCCGGCCCCTCAAGGGGCGCTGCTAGCGGCCTGGCAAAGCCAGCTCCGCTGCAGCTGCTGGGACAATACCGGGTATGAGTCACCTTTTTGAACTTGCCCTCGTCTGCCGCGAGGCCGATGTCGAGATCGTCAGCGACGCACTGATGGAGATCGATGCCCTCGCGGTGTCCGTCGAGGATGCTGACGCCGACACCGATGCCGAGCACGCGCTGTTCGGCGAACCCGGTATGCCGGCCCCCAAGGCCGGCTGGGAACGCTCCGTCGTCAAGGCGCTGTTTCCGAGCGAGCCCGAGGCGACCGAGGCCGCGACGCTGCTCCTGGCCCAGGACTGGGCCGCCGACGTGCACGTGCAGGCCATCCAGGCCGTGCCCGAGCAGGACTGGGTGCGGCTGACGCAGAGCCAGTTCGCGCCGGTCGAGATCACGCCCGAGTTCTGGATCGTACCCAGCTGGCACGAGGCGCCGCCGCAGGCGCAGCGCGTGATGCGGCTGGACCCGGGCCTGGCCTTCGGCACCGGCACGCACCCGACCACGCGCATGTGCCTGCGCTGGATCGCCACGCATGGCGGCGATTGGCCCCGCGTGCTGGACTATGGCTGCGGCTCCGGCATCCTCGCCATCGGCGCGGCGCTGCATGGCGCCAAGATCATCGACGCCGTCGACATCGATCCCGCCGCCGTAACCTCGTCGCGCGACAACGCGACGGCCAACGGCGTGGCGCTGAACGTCGGACTGCCGGAGCTGGCCCAGGGCGAGTACCCACTGGTCATCGCCAACATTCTGGCCACACCGCTGAAGTTGCTGGCCCCGCTGCTCAGCGCCCATGTCGCTGCCGGCGGTCATCTGATCCTGGCCGGCATCCTGTCGCGCCAGGCCGACGAGCTGAAGGCGGCCTATGCACCCTGGCTGGCGCTGGAGGTCAGCGACGAAGAGGAGGGGTGGATCCTGATGACGGCGTCGCGGGCGGCATGAGCCTCGCCACGCGCTGCACCGCCTGCGGCACGGTCTTCAGGATCGTGGAGGACCAGTTGCGCGTGTCGGACGGCTGGGTGCGCTGCGGCCGCTGCTCCGAGATCTTCGATGCACGTGAGTTGCTGTTCGACATCGAACGCGACGCGCCGCCGCCCTGGCCGGTCGCCTATTCGCCTCAGGTGATGGTGGAACCGCCGCCACCCCCACCACCGGCCCCGCCGCCGGAGCCGGAGCCGATGTGGATGCCTCCGCCCGATCCCGAACCCGGGCCACGCATGGAGGCGTTACCGACCGGCTGGCCCAGCGAGGCCGTCGGAAGCCGGCAGGAGCCTCGCTGGGTGGACGAGCCCCCGGCGGCTTTGCCGCCGTCGGAGCCGCTAGCCCCGCAGGCCACCGAACCCCAGTCGGCCTCGGCCGAGCCGACTCCAGCGCCGCCGAGCTTCGTCGAGATGCCGGAGTTCATGCGCCAGGCCGAAAGCACGGCACGCTGGAATCGCCCCGCCGTGCGCACCGGCCTGGCCATCGCATCGCTGATGCTGGCCGCACTGCTGCTGCTGCAGGTCACGCTGCACTTCCGCCATGCCTTGGCGGCGCTGCACCCGCCGCTGCGCGGCGTGCTGCAAAGCCTGTGCGCGGGGCTAGGTTGTGAGGTGGCGCCATGGCAGCGCATCGAGGCGCTGAAGATCGAGTCCCACTCGATGACCGCGATGGGCGGCGGCAACTACCGGCTCACACTGGTACTGAGCAACAAGACCCCGGTGGACGTGGCCGCCCCCTGGGTGGAACTGAAACTGAGCGACGCGCAAGGCACGCCGTTCGCGCGACGTGCGCTGGAGCCGTCGCTGCTGAGCCCACCGCTGCGGCAGATCAATGCCGATTCGGAGCAGACCTTGACCTTCAGCTTCAGCGCTGGCGGCCAAGCCATCAGCGGCTATACGGTCGGCGTCTTCCACCCCTGATCCGCGAGCGCCTGACGAAAAGCGAGAAAAAACCCGGCTCCGCGTGAGCGGGCCGGGTTGCGCGTTGCGAATGAACGAGCGGCTTGCCGCCCATTCAGACTAGCGCTTAGGGCTTGTTGCCGGTGGGGAAGGGCCACGCGGCTTGCGGGCTCAGCGCCGTCTTGGCGGCAGGAGCGGGCGCAGCAGCGGCAGGCTTGGCGGCAGGGGCAGGCTTGGCAGCGGCGGCCTTCTTCGGAGCAGCAGCCTTCTTGGCGGCAGGCTTCGCAGCGGGCTTGGCAGCGGCCTTCTTGGGCGCAGCGGCCTTCTTGGCAGGAGCGGCAGCCTTCTTGGGCGCGGCAGCCTTCTTGGCGGGCGCGGCGGCCTTCTTGGGCGCAGCAGCCTTCTTCGCCGGAGCGGCCTTCTTGGGCGCAGCAGCCTTCTTCGCCGGTGCAGCCTTCTTGGGGGCAGCAGCCTTCTTCGCCGGTGCAGCCTTCTTAGGAGCAGCAGCCTTCTTCGCCGGTGCAGCCTTCTTGGGGGCAGCAGCCTTCTTCGCCGGTGCAGCCTTCTTAGGTGCAGCAGCCTTCTTCGCCGGAGCGGCCTTCTTGGGCGCAGCAGCCTTCTTGGCCGGAGCGGCCTTCTTGGGCGCAGCAGCCTTCTTGGCCGGAGCGGCCTTCTTAGCCGGGGCAGCCTTCTTGGCGGCGGCCTTCTTCACCGGGGTTGCAGCGGCCTTCTTGGCCGGAGCTTTCTTCGCAGTTGCCATGGTTTTCTCCTTGATCAAGGGACAGAAACACCGTCCCGCACGGAGTACCCCGCGCAGATACGGCTATTCACCGTCCGAGAGTCGCTCAGGAGGAACGCCTCAGTACGGTGAATGGGATCGCCATGCAGCCCCGCCACCTCGAGGGTGTTGATGCGGGTTTCGCTCGGTGACTGCATTGGCCAGGTCTTGATCTTGTTAAGGCTGGGGAATCAATCCCAGCTCAGGGCCCCGCCCGATTGATACTCGATGACGCGGGTCTCGAAGAAGTTGCGTTCCTTCTTCAAGTCGATCATCTCGGACATCCACGGGAAGGGGTTTTCTTCGTTCGGGAACAGGGCTTCGAGGCCGATCTGCACGGCGCGACGGTTCGCGATGAAGCGCAGATAGCCCTTGAACATCGACGCGTTGAGGCCCAGCACGCCGCGCGGCATGGTGTCCTCGGCGTAGCGATACTCCAGCTCGACGGCCTTCAGGAACAGCGCCTTGATCTCGGCCTTGAACTCGGCTGTCCACAGGTGCGGGTTCTCCAGCTTGATCTGGTTGATCAGGTCGATGCCGAAGTTGCAGTGCATGGACTCGTCGCGCAGGATGTACTGGTACTGCTCGGCGGCACCGGTCATCTTGTTCTGGCGGCCCATCGCCAGGATCTGCGTGAAGCCGACGTAGAAGAACATGCCTTCCATCAGGCAGGCGAACACGATCAGCGACTTCAGCAGCGTCTGGTCGGTCTCGGGCGTGCCGGTATGGAAGTCCGGCTTCATGATCGCCTCGATGAAGGGGATCAGGAACTCGTCCTTGTCGCGGATGGACTGGACTTCGTTGTAGGCGTTGAAGATCTCGCTCTCGTCGAGACCCAGCGACTCCACGATGTACTGGTAGGCGTGCGTGTGGATGGCCTCTTCAAAGGCCTGGCGCAGCAGGAACTGGCGAGCCTCGGGCGCCGTGATGTGGCGGTAGGTGCCCAGCACGATGTTGTTGGCGGCCAGCGAGTCGGCGGTGACGAAGAAGCCGAGGTTGCGCTTGATGATGCGGCGCTCGTCTTCGGTCAGGCCGTTGGGGTCCTTCCAGAGCGCGATGTCGCGGCTCATGTTCACTTCCTGCGGCATCCAGTGGTTGGCGCAGGTGGCGAGGTACTTCTCCCACGCCCACTTGTACTTGAACGGCACCAGCTGGTTGACGTCGGTCTGGCCGTTGATGATGCGCTTGTCGGCAGCCTTCACACGACGGGCGGTCGTGGCTTCACCGGTCAGTTGAGGCGCGGGGATCGAGACGCTGACGGCTTCGCGCGACGGTGTCGCCGAGAGAGTTGCCGAAGGCATGGCCGCGAGAGGCTTCGCGGTTTGAGTGTCAGTGGACTTCAGGTCTTCGTCCCAATCCAGCATGGTGTGCTTCCTATCGCTTCGAATTATCGGCAGTGCTGGTGCAAATCAACAAGAACCAGCAACTGCTATTTGCAGCATTCGCGCGAACTTTGTTGCGCGAGGGCATCGAAAACAGGCAGCGTGAACTTGTCTATACAAGTTCACGCTGCTGCTTTATTTACTGGCAGGCCTCGCAACCGGGGTCGTCGATGGCGCAGAACTGCACGTTCGTGGCCGGCAGTTCGGGCTCGACGGCGGCGACCGGAGCAGCGGGCGCAACCAACACCGGCGCAGCGCCGGACGACACCGCGTTCAACTGACCCGAACGCGTCACCGTGCTCTTTTCGGCCTGCGTCGCGCTGATGGTGCGCAGGTAGTAGGTCGTCTTCAGGCCGCGCTGCCACGCGAGCTTGTAGGTCTCGTCGAGTTTCTTGCCCGACGCGCCGGCCATGTAGATGTTCAGGCTCTGCGCCTGGTCGATCCACTTCTGGCGGCGCGCGCCGGCTTCGATCAGCCACGAGGTGTCGACCTCGAAAGCCGTGGCGTAGAGCTGCTTGATGTCCTCGGGCACGCGGTCGATGCGGCGCAGCGAGCCGTCGAAGTGCTTGAGGTCCATGACCATCACGTCGTCCCACAGGCCCAGCGCCTTCAGGTCACGCACCAGCGATTCGTTGATGACGGTGAACTCGCCGGACAGGTTGGACTTGACCGACAGGTTGCCGAAGCAGGGCTCGATCGAAGCGTCCACGCCGATGATGTTGGAGATGGTGGCGGTCGGCGCGATGGCCACGCAGTTGCTGTTGCGCATGCCGAAGGTGGCGATGCGGCCGCGCAGCGCGTCCCAGTCCATCGAGGTCGAGCGGTCCACGTCGACGTAGCCGCCGCGGGCCTCGGCCAGCAGGTCCAGCGAGTCGATCGGCAGGATGCCGCGGTCCCACAGCGAACCCTTGTACGAGGAATAGCGGCCGCGCTCCTCGGCCAGCTCGGTCGAGGCCCAGTAGGCGTGGTAGCAGACGGCCTCCATCGAGCGGTCGGCAAACTCGACCGCCGCCTGCGATGCGTAGGGCGTGCGCAGCTGGTACAGCGCGTCCTGGAAGCCCATGATGCCCAGGCCCACCGGGCGGTGGCGCAGGTTGGAGTCACGCGCCTTCTTGACGGCGTAGTAGTTGATGTCGATGACGTTGTCGAGCATGCGCATGGCCGTGCGCACGGTCTTCTTCAGCTTGGCCTGGTCGATGGCACCGTCCTTCAGGTGCTGGGCCAGGTTGACGGAGCCCAGGTTGCAGACGGCGATCTCGCTGTCGTTGGTGTTCAGCGTGATCTCGGTGCACAGGTTGGACGAGTGCACGACGCCGACGTGCTGCTGCGGGCTGCGCACGTTGCAGGCGTCCTTGAACGTGATCCAGGGATGGCCCGTCTCGAACAGCATCGACAGCATCTTGCGCCACAGGTCCTTGGCCGGCATGCGCTTGAACAGCTTCAGCTCGCCGCGGTCGACCTTGTTCTCGTAGCCGACATAGGCCTCCTCGAAGGCCTTGCCGAACTTGTCGTGCAGGTCCGGGCAGGTCGACGGGCTGAACAAGGTCCAGTCGCCGCCTTCGATGACGCGACGCATGAACAGATCGGGAATCCAGTTCGCCGTGTTCATGTCGTGCGTGCGGCGGCGGTCGTCGCCGGTGTTCTTGCGCAGGTCCAGGAACTCTTCGATGTCCAGGTGCCAGGTCTCCAGATAGGCGCAGACGGCGCCCTTGCGCTTGCCGCCCTGGTTCACGGCGACGGCCGTGTCGTTGACGACCTTCAGGAAGGGCACGACGCCCTGCGACTTGCCGTTGGTGCCCTTGATGTGGCTCCCAAGCGCGCGCACCGGCGTCCAGTCGTTGCCCAGGCCGCCGGCGAACTTGCTCAGCAGCGCGTTCTCCTTTAGCGCCTCGTAGATGCCGTCCAGGTCGTCGCTGACCGTCGTCAGATAGCACGACGACAGCTGCGAGCGGCGCGTGCCGGCGTTGAACAGCGTTGGCGTGGAGCTCATGAAGTCGAAGCTGGACAGCACTTCATAGAACTCGATCGCGCGGGCCTCGCGGTCGATCTCGCCCAGCGCCAGGCCCATGGCCACGCGCATGAAGAAGGCCTGCGGCATCTCGATGCGGGTGTCTTCGATGTGCAGGAAGTAGCGGTCGTACAGCGTCTGCAGGCCCAGGTAGTCGAACTGCAGGTCGCGTTCGGCCTTCAGCGCGGCGCCCAGGCGGGCCAGGTCGAACTGGCCCAGCTTCTCGTCCAGCAGCTCGGCGGCGATGCCCTTCTTGATGTAGCCGGGGAAGTATTCGGCGTAGCGCGTCTGCATCTGGCCTTGAGTGACCTCGCCGCCGATGATCTCGCGGCGGATGGTGTGCAGCAGCAGGCGGGCCGTGGCGCGGCTGTAGCCGGGGTCCTTCTCGATCAGCGTGCGGGCAGCCAGGATGGCGGCCTTGTAGACCTCGTCGATGGCGACGCCGTCGTACAGGTTGCGCTGCGTCTCGGCCAGCACCGGCTCGGGTCGCACGTCGGCGCCGAGGTTCTCGCAGGCCGAGGCGATCAGCGACTTCAGCGCGCCGAGGTCCAGCGGGCGGCGCTCACCGCCGTCCATCACCATGAATTGCGGCTCGGCAGCACGGGCGGCCTCGCCATGGGCAGCGCGCTCCTGCGCGCGGCGCTCGCGGTAGAGCACGTAGGCGCGAGCGACCTCGTGGTGGCCGCTGCGCATCAGGCCCAGTTCGACCTGGTCCTGCACGTCTTCGATGTGGAAGGTGCCTCCGCTCGGGCGCGAGCGCAGCAGCGCGCGCACGACGTTCTGGGTCAGCTGCTCCACCGTCTCGCGCACGCTGGCCGATGCCGCACCGCTGGTGCCGTGCACCGCCAGGAAGGCCTTCATCAGCGCGACGGCGATCTTGCTCGGCTCGAACGAGACCACGGCGCCGTTGCGGCGAATGATCTGGTAAGCCTGGTAGCTCGAGCCCGAGGGGGCGCTGGGGGCGGTGGCGTCGGATCCAAACGCGACCGGGGAGACCGAGGCGGGGGTAGCCTGGCCCGTGGCGGCTTCATGCAGCATGAGGGAATCCTTTTAGCGAGAAAAGACGGGCAAATGCGCGGCACAGACCCGGTCAAGGATCGACGCGTCGCGCGTTGCTGGGGTGGAGGTGTTTCGGCCCTGCCGGTCCATTGCCAGGCCGGCGTTCCGGCTGGTTCCTCGGGTGCATTGCTGCCGCGGCTTGGCCACGGTGAACAGCGATTCCGAGAAGGTGGTCATGGGGTCGACTGGGTCCGCAGGATATCACGAAGGAACACTATATCTATGGCCCCAAGCCCCCTCAAGCACTACCCCTAGTGTCAAACCCTGGCCATCTTCCTGCTGAGAAATTGGCCTGTGCGCAGCTTGGCCCGATCAATACGGGGCTCGCCGCGCGCGACCCGCATCAGCACTGGGCTGGCGGGTCCATGCCCCCCGCAAAGCCGCGCCGTTGCTGGGTTTGACGAGATCGCCGTGAGCACCTCGCAGGATTCAAGCAGGGCAAATCCCGAGGCTGCACCAAGCGTAAGAATTTGCGCGCCGAGCGCCGGGCCGCCTCGCGCGGGGACCGGCCAGGCTCGCCTGCGTTCGGCAAAGCGCTGGCGAGGTCAACTGTCCCCAGCCGAAATCGCCAGCCGCGCCATGCGGTAGCGGATCTGGCGCAGCGACAGCCCCAGGCTGGCCGCCGCCGCCGTGCGGTTGAAGCGGTGGGCCTCGAGTGCGCGCAGCAGGATGGCGCGCTCCACTTCGTCCAGGTAGAGCGCCAGGTCGCTGGGCAACTGCTCGGGCAGAGACAAGCCTTCGGCCACCGGCGCGGCCGCGACGGGCGTCTCCAGCGCCGCAAACTGCGACACGCTGCCGCCGTCGTCCAGCAGCACATCCGGCAGGTCCAGGTCCTCGGCGTCTATCCACTCGCCGCCGGCCAGCGCCAACGCGCGGTGCAGCAGGTTTTCCAGCTCGCGCACATTGCCGGGGAAGGCATAGCGCGCCAGCGTCTGCAGCGCGGCACTGGTGAGGCGCGGCGCCGGCGACACGCCCGCATCCTGCGCGATGCGCGCCAGCACGCGCGTGCTGATCAGCCCCAGGTCTTCCAGCCGCTCGCGCAGCGGCGGCACGCGGATCTGGATGACGTTGAGGCGGTAGAACAAGTCCTGCCGGAAACGACCGGCCGCAACCTCCGCCGCCAGGTCCTTGTGGGTGGCGCTGACGATGCGCACATTGACCGGGTTCTCCGCCGTCGCGCCGACCGGGCGCACCGAGCGCTCCTGGATGACGCGCAACAGCTTGCTCTGCATGGCCAGCGGCAGGTCGCCGATCTCGTCGAGGAACAGCGTGCCGCCGTCGGCCGCCTGGAAGAAGCCCTCGCGGTCCTCGTTCGCGCCGGTGAACGCGCCCTTGCGGTAGCCGAAGAACTCGGCCTCCAGCAGGTTCTCGGGGATGGCCCCGCAGTTCACGGCGACGAAACGCTGGCCCGCCCGCGTGCCGTGGTCGTGGATGGCGCGCGCCACCAGCTCCTTGCCGGTGCCCGACTCGCCGTTCACCAGCACCGGCGCCATGCTGCGCGCCACCTTGTCGATCAGCGCCCGCACGGCGCGTATGGCCGGCGACTCGCCCACCAGCCGCAGCGCCGTCGCCGCCGCGACGCCGGCCTCGGCGGGCGGCTGCGGCTCGGGCGCCTTGGCGACCGCAGGCTGTCGCCCCAACGCCGAAGCCACCACCTGGCGGAACTGGCGCAGGTCCACCGGCTTGGTCAGGTAGTCGAAGGCACCGGCCTTCAGCGCCTCCACCGCGTTCTCGGCCGAGCCGAAGGCGGTGATGACGATGGCCTTCTCGGGGCGGCCCGCCTGCTCCAGCCAGCGCAGCACGCCCAGGCCCGAGCCGTCGGGCAGCTTCATGTCGGTGATGACGGCGCTGTACTGGGCGCCCTGCAGTTGCTGCAAGGCCTCCGTCACCGAGCCGGCGCTGTCGACTTCGTAGCCCTCGCGCATCAGCGTCAGCTCGTACAGCGTGCGCAGGTCCGGCTCGTCATCGATGACCAGCAGGCGCTCGGTGTTGGAAGTGCTCATGGTCTCAGGCACCCGGCGTGCGCAGTTGCACGCAGAACTCGTTGGCCGCCGCGTCGCTGGCGCGGCGGAAGTCGATGCGGGCGCCATGGCGCTCGCACAGCTCGCGACAAATATAGAGGCCCAGCCCGGTGCCGCGGCTGCGCGTCGAGAAGAAGGGCTCGAACAGATGGCGCTCGATCTCCGGCGGCACCGGCGGCCCGGCGCTGCGCACAACCAGCTCCAGCCCGCCACCGCTGCGCGCCAGCCGCACGCCTATGGTGTCGGCGCCCTCTTCCGCGTGGCGCAGCGCGTTGTCCAGCAGGTTGACGAGGATGCGGCGCAGATGCTCGGCGTCGAACAGCGCGGTCAGCTCGGGCTCGGCCACCTGCAGCCGGAAGCGGCTGTGCGGCCCGGCCTCGATGCCGTTGACCAGCACCCAGTCCACGCAGGTCTCGTGCACCAACTCGCTGACGTCCAGCGCCAGCGTGTCGGGCTGCACGCCCGGCGCCACCTCGGTCACGTCGTCCACCAGGCGCTTCAGCCGCTGCACGTTGGACGCCACCATGCGCGTCAGCTGCTCGGCGCGCATGCCGGCCACGTCCTCGGCGATCAGCGCGTTGGCCTGCGCTATGGCCGCAAGCGGGTTGCGAATCTCGTGCGCGATGCCGGCCGAGACGCGGCCCATGGCTGCCAGCTTTTCCTGGCGCGAGCGGGCCAACAGCTCACGGTTGTCCTCCAGGAACAACACGCACAGCTCCTCGCTGCCCTCGCGCTGGCGCGTGAAGCGCAGCCGCAGGCGCAGGCTGCGGCTGACGCCGCCGTCCATAGGCAGCGTCACGTCCAGCTCGGCGCCGCGCCCGCCAACATAGGCCTCCTCCAGCGCCAGCGCCAGCGGCTGCCAGTCGCTGCGGCCGCGCAGCTGCCAACTCAGTTCGCCATGCACGGCCCCCAGCAGCGCACGCGCCGCAGGGTTGCTGGCCCGCACCCGGCCACGGCGGTCCACCACCAGCACGCCTTCCTGCATCTCGTCGATGACCAGCCGGTTCAGCTGCTCCTGCTGCCGCGCCAGCGCCAGACTGCCGCGCGCCGCCTTCTCCTCGCGGGCCAGCCGTGCACTCAGCTCGCTGGCCAGTAGGCTGACGGCGAACAGGCCACCGCCCACCAGGCCGGCCTGCGTCGTCTTCAGGCTCACGTCGGCCCCCAGCAGCAGCAAGGACCAGCCCGCCGCGGCCAGCAGGGCCAGCGTCGCGATGGCCGCCGTCGCCAGCGCAAGCATGCGTGGGCTCAGCACCGCCGCCATCAGCACCGGCATGACGAACAGCGCACCGTAGTTCACGCCGCTGGGGTCCAGCGCATGCAGCACGCCGAACAGCATCAGGTCCAGGCCGATGGCCGCCCACCAGTGCGGGCTGCTGATGCGGGCCAGGCTGCGCGCCGTCACGCCGCGGCGCAACTGCGGCAGCATCCACAGCGCCACGGCGGCCAGCGCATACGAGGCACTGAGCGCCAGCGTGGACCGCGCAGGTGGTGTAGCCAGCGCCGCCGCCACCAGCTGCGCGCCGATCAGCGCCATGCCCAGCGCCGCGCGCGCCGCCAGGAAGGCCCGATAGAGCCGGTCGAAGGCGCCACTGCCCTCGGCTGCATCGGACGGCGGCGCCTCGACGAACCAACTGCCGCGCACGGACACCGGGTCCAGGCCCGAGGACAACGTCGAGTCCGCGCTCAAGCCGGCCCCTGCCGCGCCTCGAAGCTGGACCGGTGCGCCGCGCTGCAGAACACACCGCCCTTGCCCGGCAGCGCCTCGTCGGCCGGCAGGTGCATGCCGCACTCCGCGCAGCTCAACATGGCTTGCGGCCGGGGCGGCGGCGGCGCAGCCGGGCGGCGCGCCTCGGGCTCGCGGGGCCGCGCACGCTTGACGCCCAGCACGAAGAACAGCAGAGCCAGCAAGGCCAGCAGCAGCAGGTATTTCATGCGCCCGTGCCCCTCTGCAGCACGACCTCCAGCACGAAGCGGGAGCCGGCATAGGACAGCAGCAGCAGCGCCGCGCCCGCGTACAGCCAGCGCGTCGCGCGCCGGCCGCGCCAGCCGTAGATGCGCCGCCCCACCAGCAGCCCGGTCAGCACCAGCCAACCCAGCACGGCCAGCAGGTTCTTGTGGTCCCACTTCCAGTGCGGCGTGAACCACCAGCCCAGCAGGATGGCCAGCGACAGCACGCCCACGCCGGCGGCGACGAAATTGAAGGTCAAGCGCTCCAGCTGCAACAGCGGCAGGCCGCCCGGCCGAGCCTGCTTGTGGCGCAGCCGGGACTCGGCGCGGTTCATCAGCGCGGCATGCAGCACGGCCACGCCGAACAGGCCATAGGACGCCAACCCCAGCACCCAGTGCAGCGGCGCCCAGGGGGAGGCCGCCGTCGGCCGGCTCTCGCCGGGGAAGCTCCAGGCCAGCAGCACCGCGGCCGCCGCCAGCCAGGCCAGCACACGGCGCACGCTGTGCAGCGGCAGGAAGCGGCTTTCGATCAGATAGACCGTCAGCACCAGCCAGGCCGTCATGGACAGCGCCGGCGCAAAGCCGAAGCGCGCGCCCGGCGTGGCCAGGCCGTAGCCGCTGATGTCGATGAACAGCGCCGCGAACTGCGCCGTCCAGGCCAGCGCCATGGGTGGCACGGAACGCAGCGGCCGGCGCACGACGACCTCGCCCTCCGGCGCGCGGGCGCGCAGCAGGCCCACCCACACATAGCCCAGCAGCGCCAGCCCGCTGGCCACCGCGAGCGCCACGCCCGGGTCGAGGCCTCCAGCACCGGCAACGGCATCTCCGAGAGGGGCGGGCGATAAACTCATGGGCGCAGTGTACTTTTGGGCTCCGCGCGTTCAGCCGGACTTCCCCTCCTCAATCAGATGGCATCCAACCTCACCGACCGCCTGAGTCGCCTCGTCAAGACGATGCGCGGCCAGGCCCGCATCACCGAGAGCAACGTCCAGGACATGCTGCGCGAGGTGCGCATGGCGCTGCTCGAAGCGGACGTGGCCCTGCCGGTGGTGCGCGACTTCATCGCCCGCGTGAAGGAGAAGGCGCTGGGCCAGGAGGTCGTCGGCTCGCTGAACCCGGGCCAGGTGCTGGTCTCGGTCGTCCACAAGGAACTCGCCGCCACCATGGGCGAGGGCGTGGCCGACATCAACCTGGCCGCCCAGCCGCCCGCCGTCATCCTGATGGCCGGCCTGCAGGGCGCCGGCAAGACGACCACCACCGCCAAGCTGACCAAGCACCTGATCGACAAGCGCAAGAAGAAGGTGCTGACGGTCTCCGCCGACGTCTACCGCCCGGCCGCCATCGAGCAGCTGAAGACGGTGACGAAGCAGGCCGGCGGCGAATGGTTCCCGTCCGCGCCCGACCAGAAGCCGCGCGACATCGCGCTGGCCGCACTCGACTACGCCAAGCGCCATTACTTCGACGTGCTGCTGGTCGACACGGCCGGCCGCCTGGCCATCGACGAAGCCTTGATGGCCGAGATCAAGGAGTTGCACGCCGCCATCAACCCGGTCGAGACGCTGTTCGTCGTCGACGCGATGCAGGGCCAGGACGCGATCAACACCGCCAAGGCCTTCAAGGAGGCCCTGCCGCTGACCGGCGTCATCCTGACCAAGCTGGACGGCGATTCGCGCGGCGGCGCGGCACTGTCGGTGCGCCAGATCACCGGGGCGCCGATCAAGTTCGCCGGCGTGTCCGAGAAGATCGACGGCCTGGAGGTGTTCGACGCCGAGCGCCATGCCGGCCGCGTGCTGGGCATGGGCGACATCGTGGCGCTGGTCGAGCAGGTCACGCAGAGCGTGGACCTGGCCGACGCGCAGGCCTTTGCCCAGAAGCTGAAGGACGGCAGCGGCTTCGACCTGAACGACTTCCTGCAGCAGATTGCGCAGATGAAGAAGATGGGCGGCCTGGGTGGCCTGATGGACAAGCTGCCCACCAACATGATGGGCAACAAGCAGCCCGGCCAGGCCGACATGGACCGCGCCGAGCGCGACATGAAGCGCATGGAAGGCATCCTGCGCGCGATGACCGCCAAGGAGCGCGCCCAGCCCGCGCTGCTGATGGACGGCAAGAGCAAGGCCAGCCGCAAGCGCCGCATCGCGGCGGGTGCCGGCGTGCAGATCCAGGACGTCAACCGCCTGCTGAACCAGTACGACCAGATGCAGGGCATGATGAAGAAGATGAAGGGCGGCGGCCTGTTCAAGATGATGAAGAAGCTGGGCGGCCTGAAAGGCGGCTTGCCAGGGATGTGAGGCCACCCGGTTCAACCCAATGCAAAGAAGGCCCCGCGGGGCCTTCTTTCTTTGGAGCAGCGACGGCTTACTTCTTCTCAGCAGCGGCCTTCAGGCCAGGCAGGAAGTCGGCGCCGTGCGCGACCTGCGCGGTGGACTGGCGCACCGTCTCGCCCAGCGGCTCGACACGGCCGCCCAGGCAGTGGCCCAGGAAGGTCTCGGCGATCGCGTTGAAGCCGATGCGGTTGTTCGGCTTGGCGAAGCCGTGGCCCTCGTCCGGGTACAGCACGTAGGTGACCGGGATGTTCTTGGCCTGCATGGCCTGAACGATCTGGTCACTTTCTGCCTGCTTCACGCGCGGGTCGTTGGCGCCCTGGCCGATCAGCAGCGGGCGCACGATCTGGTCGGCCTTGTACAGCGGCGACGCGGCGCGCAGGATGGCCTTGCCCTCGTCGGTCGTCGGGTCGCCCATGCGGCTGTACATCTGCTTCTTGCCGGCCTCCCAGTACGGCGGGATGGTGCCCAGCAGCGTCTCCAGGTTGGAAGGCCCGACGATGTCCACGGCGCAGGCGAAGGTGGTCGGCGTGAAGGTCAGGCCGGCCAGCGCCGCGTAGCCGCCGTAGCTGCCGCCCATGATGGCGACCTTGTCGGGGCTAGTGACGCCCTGCTTGACGGCCCAGTTCACGGCATCGATCAGGTCGTCGTGCATGGCCAGGCCCCACTGCTTGTTGCCGGCGTTCAGGAACTTCTTGCCAAAGCCGGTGGAGGCGCGGAAGTTCACCGACAGCACCGCGTAGCCGCGGTTGGCCAGCCACTGGTGGTAGCCGTTGTAGCCGTAGCCGTCGCGCGCCCAGGGGCCGCCGTGAACGAAGAGCACCATGGGCACGGCCTGCTCGGCCTTGCCGTCGCCGTTCTTGTCGGCGCCCTGGGGCAGCGTCAGGTAGCTGGGCAGCGTCAGGCCGTCGCGCGACTTGATCTCCACCGCATGCATCGGCACCAGCGGCGCGTTCTGCAGCTCAGGGCGGGCGACATACAGCGGCGACAGCTTCTTCGCCTTGCGGTCGTACAGGTAGGTGGCCGACACCTTGGAGACCGGGTCGATACCGACGATCCATTTGTCATCGGCGCGGGTGCGGCTGCTGACGAAGACCTCGCCCTTGCCGAGCTGCTTCTGCAGCCAGTCGAAGTCCGCCTTCAGCGCCTTGTCGACGAAGTGCCATTCGGTGGTCAGGTAGTCGACCGCATAGGCCTGCACCTCGCCGGTGACGGTGTTGCGCAGCGTCTGGCCCAGATCGGCGCGGGCGTCCTGGGCGATCAGCTTGCGCTGGCCGGTGGCGGTGTCCTCGGCGAACACGGCGGTGGTGTCGCGGTCACGTGAATCGCGCCAGTACAGCGTCTTGCCGTCGGCGGTGTAGCCGATGGGGCTGGTCGCGTTGTCCTCCAGGCTCGTGCTGAGGAAGGGCTTGTCGGCCACCGCGCCGTCCTTGACCTGGTAGTAGTCGACGCCGCCCGCGGCATTGGGTCGCGCGCCCAGACGCACCTGCAGGTCGTCGTCGGTCTCGAAGCCGGCGAAGCCATCACCCTTCATGACCAGCTTCAGCTCGCCGGTCTTCAGGTTCAGCAGGTGCACGTCGTGCCAGCGCGGGTCGCGGTTGTTGATGCCCACCAGCACCTCGTCCAGGCGCTTGCGCGAGCCGCCCAGCATGCGCACGCGCACCTTGTCGAAGGGCGTGTAGTCGCGCTGCGCGCCGGTCTTCACGTCCACGCCGTAGAGGCGGAAGTTCTCGTCGCCGGCGTTGTCCTTGACGAACAGCAACTGCTCGCTGTTGCCCGACCAGAAGTGACCGGGGATGGGGCGGTCCTTGGAGTCCGTGACGGCCTTGGCGGCTTCAGGCTTGTCGGCCGGCGCGACCCAGACATTCATCACGCCGTTCACCGGCGCCATCCACGACAGCCACTGGCCGTCGGGGCTGAGCTGCGCACCCGCCTTCACGGGGTTGCCGAACAGTGCAGCACGCGGAATCAGCGGCGTGTCGGCCACGGTGATGGCGGCCTTGCGGGCGTCGGCGGCGAACGCCGCAGTGGGCAGCGCGGCAGCGAGCGCCAAGGTCAGCGGGAGCAGGAGCAGGGAACGGGACATGCGCACCTCGGTCGAATGGAAAGGCTCAGAGCATAGGCAGTCCCGCGGCCCATGCCATCGGTCAGGTCGCGCCAGCCCTTAAGGGTTGTTGCTGACGGCGACACAAGCGCACACATCTGCCCCCAAATTCAGGGGACAGCCGGGCGTGGTCAAAACCTGAGGCCGCCGCTAGCGTGCCTCGCATGCTGAACCTCCACCTCCCCCGCGCCATGGGCGCCTGGCTGAATCGGCTGACCGGACAGGAAAGCGGCCCGGCCGCGGACCTCTCGGACACCGTGGCGCACTGGCCGCCCACGCCCGCGCGGGTGCTGGCGAGCGCGGAGCGGCATGCCCACAAGGCCATTGCGCAGGCGCTGATGCGGGAACACCCAAAAGGTTTCCTGCTGGCGCATGTGCCGCTGCACAAGCTGGTGCGCGTGCCGCGCCAGCATTCCTACCGCGAATGGCTGTCACGCACGGGATTGCTGACCGTGGACTTCGCGCTGTGCGACGAGCATGGCTATGTGCGGTCCGTGGTGCTGATGCCGCTGCCCGACGAGCAGCCGCGCTTGGCGCACCGGCGCGAGCGGCTGCTACGCGTGCTGGAGGCCACCGGGCTGCCGATGGCGCTGTGGGAGCGCGACCGGCAGGGCGAGGACATCGCCGCGCTGCGCGCCACGCTGTTCCCCAAGCCGCGCGGCGCCGGCTACTTCGCGGACAAACCTCAACCTCACTGACGCGGGATCACTCCAGCAGCGCGCGCGCGAACTCGCGCGCGCTGAAGGTCTCCAGGTCTTCCAGCTTTTCGCCGACGCCGATGAAGTAGACCGGCACCGGCCGCTCGCGCGCAATGGCCGCCAGCACGCCGCCCTTGGCGGTGCCGTCCAGCTTGGTGACGATGAGGCCGGTCAGGCCCAGCGCCTCGTCGAAGGCCTTGACCTGGTTCAGCGCGTTCTGGCCGGTGTTGCCGTCCACGACCAGCAGCACCTCGTGCGGCGCCTCGGGCTGGGCCTTGGCGATGACGCGCTTGATCTTCTTCAGCTCCTCCATCAGGTGGATCTGCGTCGGCAGGCGGCCAGCCGTGTCGGCGATGACCACGTCCGCACCGCGGGCGCGGCCGGCGTTGACCGCGTCGAAGGACACGGCTGCCGGGTCGCCGCCTTCCTGGCTGATGATCTCGACCTGCGCACGGTCGGCCCACACGCCCAGCTGCTCGCGCGCGGCGGCGCGGAAGGTGTCGGCCGCGGCCAGCAGCACCTTCTGCTCGGCCTCGGCCAGATGCCGGGTCAGCTTGCCGATGCTGGTGGTCTTGCCGGCGCCGTTGACGCCCACGACCATCATCACCGTCGGTGTGAAGCGCCCCACCTCCAGGCCCTTCTCCAGCGGTGCCAGCAGCTCGGCCAGCGCATCCACCAGCAAGCCGCGCACGGCCTGTGGATCGGTAGCGCGGGCCTCCTTCACGCGGCGCTTCAGGTCGTCCAGCAGGAACTGGGTCGCCTTCACGCCGGTGTCGGCCAGCAGCAGCGCCTCTTCAAGTTCGTCGTAGAGCTGGTCGTCGATCCTGGTGCCGCTGAAGACGCCGGCAATGCTGCCGCCGGTCTTGCGCAGGCCGGCGCGCAGGCGATCCATCCAGCTCTGCCGCGGCGCAGGCACCGGTACGGGCGCCGGCACGACCGGCGCAGGAGGCGGCAATGCGACAGGGGTCGCCACCGGCACCGCAACGGGCGCCGCAACCGGTGAGGGGGCAGGCACGGGCGCAGCCGGAACGGGCGCGGCAGGCACGGGCACGGCCGCACTGGCGGCCGGCTCCGGCGGGCTGGCCGGCTTGACGGTCCACCCCTCAGACAGCAGCGTGGGCCCATCGGCGGGCGCGGGAGCCGGGGCCGACTTCTTCTTGAAGAAACTGAACATGGCGGCATTTTCGCCTGCTGGCGCCGCTCGCCTCCCGGCCGCGCTTTCTCGCAAACGCATGAGCGTTTGGCGTCCATAAACAAGGGGACACTGACCGAGGATCCACGCTCTCCCGGTCTGCCCATGCCTGCTGCCCTGCCTACCGCCCTGACCCGCCGCACCGCCGTCTGGTTTGCCGCGTTGTTGATGTGTGCCACCGCCGGCGCACAGGACCTGCCGGGCCAGCAACCGCCCACCGCCGTCAGCACGCCATCGCTGCCGGTCAAGCCGGTGGTCAAGGGCGAGAAGACCTTCCTGATGTCGGCCTTCATGGCGACCTCGCAGAACAAGCTCAGCCTGTTCTCGTCCACCGACGGCGTGAACTTCACGACGCTGGGCTCCGAGGTCTACCAACCGCCCAAGGACTTGCTGCGCGACCCGTCCATCATCCGCGCGGCCGACGGCCTCTACTACATCGCCTACACGACCGACTGGAACGGCTCGACCTTCGGCATCGCCAAGTCGGCCGACCTGCGCAACTGGACCCATGTGGCCAATGTGCCCGTCAAGCTGCCCGGCGTGACCAATGTGTGGGCGCCGGAATGGTTCCGCGACGCCGACGGCAGCCTGCAGCTCATCGTCAGCCTGTCGAAGAACGGCACGCAGGGCCCCTTCGGCGCCTACGTCGTGAAGGCGCTGGACGCCGGCCTCACCAGCTTCGCCGATCCGGTGCCCATGCAGGGGCTGCAGAACAATTTCATCGACACCTTCGTCGTGCCGCACGAGGGCCGCTACGTGGCCTTCACGAAGAACGAGACCACCAAGCACATCGAGCTGGCCACGGCGCCCAGCCTGGCAGGCCCGTGGACCTTGCAAAAGACCGGCGACTGGGCCGGCTGGGGCAACTGGACGGAAGGGCCGGCGCTGGTGCCCATCAAGGGCGCGGACGGCAAGGCCGGCTGGCGCATCTACTTCGACGAGTACACGACCAAGCGCTACTGGTACTCCGACAGCTTCGACGGCTTCCAGACCTGGACGCCCCGCAAGGAGCTGGGCGGCGTGTCCGGCACGGTGCGCCACTTCACCGTCATCTCCGAGGACACCGCGCAGCTAGAGCGCGCCACCGCCCCCAAGGCCAAGCCCAAGACCATCGCTTGGGACCGCCATTCGCTGATCATCGACGGCAAGCGCGAGATGATCTTCGGCGGCGAGTTCCATCCGTTCCGCCTGCCCTCGCCCAGCCTGTGGCGCGACGTGCTGCAGAAGATGAAGGCGTCCGGCCTGAACACGGTGGCCTTCTACTTCGCCTGGGGCTACCACTCCGCCAAGCCGGGGCATTACGACTTCACCGGCATCCGCAACGTCGAGCGGGCACTGGAGATGGCCAAGGAGGAAGGCCTGTACGTCATCGCGCGCATGGGGCCTTACGTCAACGCCGAACTGAGCGCAGGCGGCTTCCCCGGCTGGCTGCTGCGCCAGCGCGCCGAGGCCCGCACCGACGCAGCGGAATACCAGGCCGCCACCGACGAGTGGATGACGCAGATCAACGCCATCCTGGCCCGCCACCAGCTGACCAACGGCGGCGGCAACGTCATCGCCTACCAGCTGGAGAACGAGCTGTTCGCGGTGAACCCCAAGAACATCCGCCACATGCAGCACCTGGCGGACAAGGCGCGCGCCGACGGCATCACCGTGCCGCTGTTCCACAACGCCGCCTCGCGCCTGCCGGACTGGACGCCCAAGAACTCCACCGCGCCTTTCGCCAACCCCGGCCCGACGGACATCTACGCCTTCGACGGCTATCCCGGCGGCGTCTGCGACGTGTTCGGCAACCCCGGCACGCCGGCACCCGCGCCGGACTGGGGCATCTACGGCAAGAACTTCCCCAAGGTCGGGTCCCTCGCCTCGCCCAACACGCCGGGCTTCGTCGCCGAGATCGGCGCGGGCTGGTTCGACTACTGGGGCAGCAACGGTACCTACGAGTGCACGGCCAAGCGGCAAGGCCCGGGCTACCAGCGCGTGTTCTATGGCTCCAGCCTGATCAACTCGCTGACCATCCACTCCATCTACATGGCCTTCGGCGGCACCAGCTGGGGCTGGCTGGGCGGCCCGGTCATCTACACCAGCTACGACTACGGCTCGCCCATCAACGAATCGCGCGTCATGCGCGACAAGGCCTACGTGCTCAAGCAGATGGGCGGCATGGTGCAGGCCGCCACGCCCGTGCTGGCCGCGCAGGACAAGGCCGAACCGCTGGACCCGGGCAACGCCAAGATCCGGCTGTATCACAACATCAACAAGGCGCTGGGCACCCATGTGCTGCTGGCCCAGCACAACCACCTGTCCGGCACCGAGGCCTTCGGCTTCAAGCTGACGACGCGTGACGGCAGCTACGCCATCCCGCAGGCCGGCAAGCTCACGCTGACCGGGCAGGACGCCAAGATGCTGTTCGCGTCCTACGCGATGGAGCGCCAGCACCTGGTCTATTCCACGTCCGAGATCCAGACCCACCTGCAACAAGGCGCACGCGACATCGCCCTGCTGTACGGCCGCGACGGCGACGACGGCGAGACCGTGCTGCGCTTCAAGTCCCGCCCCACCGTCAAGTTCCTGCGCGGCAAGGCCCAGGTGGCCTGGGACGCCAAGACCGGCGACCTGCGCCTGAACTATGCCCACAAGGGCTTGATCGAAGTGCAGATCAGCGGCGGCGGCCGCGCCCCGCTGCTGCTGCTGCTGGCCGACGAGAAGACCGGCTGGGAGTTCTGGCATGTGAAGGCGGGCAACAGCTCGGTGCTGGTGCGCAGCACCGCCCTGGTCCGCAACGCCGCGCTGAACGCCGGCACGCTGCAACTCACCGGCGACACCACCGCCCCCGCCACGCTGCGCGCCTGGGTGCCCGAGGGCGTCACAGCCCTGAGCTTCAACGGCCAGGCGCTGGCCGCCAAGGCACAGGACGACAGCCTCGTCGCCGGCGCCACGTTGGCCGGGCCGGAAGCCCCCAAGCTGCCCGACCTGATGCAGCAGGCCTGGACCCGCCGCTTCGACTCGCTGGAAGCCGACCCGAAGTTCGACGACAGCAGCTGGCGCAAGGCCGACGCGCCGGTGTCGGCAGCCAACGTCTACACCGCCACCGACAAGGGCCAGCCGGTGCTGGCCATGAGCGACTACGGCTTCCACCCCGGCGACGTCTGGTACCGCGGCCGCTTCACGACCACGGCCAGCCAGCCGCTGCAGCTGGAGCTGTTCTTCGGCGGCGGCGGCGCCGGCATGATCCAGGTCTGGGTGGATGGCAAGTTCATCGGCCAGCAAGACCTCGACACCGGCCGCCCCTTCCCCGAGACCACCGACACCTTCCGCCACACGCTGCGCGACCTGCCGCCGGGCGAGCACGTCATCGCGGTCGTCGTGCGCAACAACTCGCACAACTGGGACCTGTTCGCCGACGACGTGCACAAGGAAGCGCGCGGGCTGATCTCCGCGTCCCTCACGACGCGCAGCGGCACACGCTTCGGCACGCCCATCGCCTGGAAGATCCAGGGCAACAAGGGCGGCGAGGACATCGCCGACCTGGTGCGTGGCCCCAAGAACAACGGCGGCCTGTACGGCGAGCGCATGGGCTGGCACCTGCCGATGGACCCCAGCAAGCCGCAGAAGGACTGGGCGGCCACCACCGTCGGCGCCGCGCCGCCGGCCCCGGGCACTTACTGGCTGCGCACCAGCTTCAAGCTGGACATGCCGCAAGGCCATGACATGCAGCTGGGCCTGGCCTTCGGCGACACCACAAAGCCGCGCTCCGACCGCGAGAACCGGGCGCTGATCTTCGTCAACGGCTGGCAGCTGGGCCAGTTCATCGCCCACATCGGCCCGCAGCGCGTGTTCGTGCTGCCGCCGGGCATCCTGAACCCCAACGGCGACAACACGCTCACCCTCGCTGTCACCACCGATGGCGAGGCCGCCAACGCGCTGGAGCCCGTCAAGCTGGTGCCGCTGGCCGTGGCGCGCGGCGGCGTGCCGCTCGAACCCGTGCCCCAGCCGCGCAACCTGACGCGCTGACCCTCTTTACCCAAGCAGTACCCGAGAGAGACAACACCATGTCCAACCAGATCCTCAAGCCCGTCGACTCCTCCAAGATCCACCCGCTGCTGGCCCACCACACGGCCCACCTCGGCGCGGACCGCGACGACATCCGCGGCGCCATCGACCGCCTGATCCACAACCTGATCAACATCGAGGACAAGGACGGCAAGTTCCTGCTGCGCCTGGACGATGGCCGCGTGCTGGACACCAAGGGCTGGAACGGCTTCGAGTGGACGCACGGCGTGGGCTTGTACGGCGTCTACAAGGTCTGGGAGCTGACCGGCGACCCCAAGGCCTGGGACATCATGATCAACTGGTTCGAGGCGCGCTTCGCCGAAGGCATGCCCAGCCGCAACATCAACACGGTGGCGCCCTTCCTGACGCTGGCCTACCTGTTCGAGCGCACCGGTGACCGCCGCTTCCTGCCCTACATCGACCGCTGGGCCGAGTGGGTCTACCACGAGCTGCCGCGCACCGAGGAAGGCGGCTTCCAGCACATCGTCTACAACAGCGTGAACCACCAGCAGCTGTGGGACGACACGCTGATGATGTCCGTGCTGCCGCTGGCCAAGTTCGGCCTGCTGCTGAACCGCCCGCACTATGTCGAGGAGGCCAAGCGCCAGTTCCTCGTCCACATCAAGTACCTGTCGGACCGCAAGACCGGCCTGTGGTTCCACGGCTGGACCTTCGACGGCCGCCACAACTTCGCCAATGCCTTGTGGGCGCGCGGCAACTCGTGGGTCACCATCGTCATCCCCGAGTTCATCGAGCTGCTGAACCTGCCCGAGGGCGACGCCTTCCGCCAGCACCTGATCTCCACGCTGGAGGCGCAGGTCAAGGCGTTGGCACAGTTCCAGTCGCCGTCGGGCCTGTGGCCCACGCTGCTGGACGACCCCACGTCCTACGACGAAGCCGCGGCCTCCGCCGGCTTCGCCTACGGCATCCTGAAGGCCGTCCGCAAGGGCTACATCTCCAAGGACTACGAGGCCTTCGGCGTGAAGGCCGCGCTGGCCGTGCGCAAGCACATCAACGACGCCGGCGAGCTGACCCAGGTGAGCTTCGGCACGCCGGTGTTCAACACGCTGCAGGAGTACAAGGACATCCCGCTGACCTCCATGCCCTTCGGCCAGGCGATGGCGCTGCTGACCATGGGCGAGCTGCTCGTCCGCTTCATCTAAGAGACGGCCATGCAGACCAACTTGCACCCCGCCGCGCGGCGGCCGACCTGGATCAACTACTGGGGCTGGGGCTCGGGCGACATGCTGGGCGCCGGCGCCCAGGCCGTCATCACCGGCTGGCTGTTCTACTTCTTCACGACCTTCTGCGGCCTGAGTGCCGCCGAGGCCGGCCTGGTGCTGGGCCTGCCGCGGCTGATCGAGGCCATCACCTGCCCGCTGATCGGCTATGTGTCCGACAACCTGCGCTACACCTGGGTGGGCCGCAAGATCGGCCGCCGCAAGCTGTTCCTGCTGATCACCATCCCGCTGCTGCCCAGCTTCGCGCTGATCTTCCGTACCGGCCACACCTTCTACTACTACCTGCTCGTCTTCATCTTCTTCGAGCTGCTGTACACGATGTTTCTCATCCCCTGGGAGACGCTGGCGGCCGAGATGACCAAGGACTACAAGGAGAAGGCCAAGTTCGCCGGCGCGCGCATGATCGTCGCGCAGAGCTCGGCCATCCTGGCCTCCTATCTGCCCACGCTGCTGATCAACCAGTTCGGTGGCAAGGACTCGCCCGACACCTTCTTCTGGATGGCGGCGATCTTCGGCGTCATCTTTTCGGTGGTGGTCACCATCGTCGTGCTGACCAGTTGGGAGCGCCCCTACGGTCCGCGCGAGCTGGCCGTGCTGTCGCAGACCTATGGCGGCGTGCAGCTCCGCACGCTGGTCGCCATCCCGGTCAAGATGTTCCGCGACCTGTTCTCGACGCTGAAGATCCGCGCCTTCCGCCAGCACCTGTCCATCTACCTGGGCGGCTATCTTTCGCAGGACATCTTCAACAGCGCCTTCGCGTTCTTCGTGGCCACCGTGCTGATGGGCGCGACCCTCGTCATCTCGCAGCTGATGACGGTGATGTACGTGGCCCAGCTGATCTCGGTCATGGTGGCCATCCAGATCGTCATCCGCACCGGCCCCGTGCTGGCCTACCGGCTGGCCGGCTCGCTGTTCGGCGTCGCGCTGCTGCTGTACTTGGTGTTCTACGTGATGCGGCCCGAAGGCTTTGCCGAGAGCTTCGCCGCGCTGGGCACCAACCTGTTCGGCGCGCTGAACCCGGCGGGCGAGCACTTCTCGCCGAGCCTGGTGTTCTGGCTGTTCGTGCCCATCGTGCTGGCGGGCCTGGGCCGCGGCACGCTGAACTTCGTGCCCTGGTCGGTCTACAACTACCTGCCCGACGTGGACGAGGCCGTCACCGGCCAGCGCCGCGAAGGCATCTTCGCCGGCGTGATGACGCTGGTGCGCAAGCTCGCGCAGAGCGCGGCCATCATGGCCAGCGGCTGGATCATCGACCTGGGCGGCTACATCAAGACCAAGCCCGGCGAGGTGGTCGTGCAGACGCCCGAGGCCATCCAGACCGTCACGCTGCTGATGGTGGGCGGCCCGCTGCTGATGCTGGTGCTGGGCGCCATCGCCTCCTGGTCGTTCCGGCTGAATGCCAGCACGCATGCCGTGCTGGTGCATGAGGTGGAACGCCTGCGCAACGGCGCCACCGAGGCCGAGAGCGACGAGAACCGCAAGATCGTCGAAGACCTGACCGGCTGGCGCTACGACCAGCTGTGGGGCCGCGGCAGCGGCCATGCGGCCGACTCCATGCTGCACACGCCGCAAGGCACTCCGACACGGCCATGACCGACACCAGCCGCCGCAACTTCTTCAAGACCGCCGCCCTCCCCGTCGGCGGGTTCGGCGGCCTGACCGGCCTGGCCGCCACCGCCGCAGCGGCCACCACCGCTGCAACACCCGCTCCGGTCCTCGGTGACGTGGACAGCCTGCGATGGCTGGACGGCGCCGCCCCCGCGCTGCCGCTGGGCACCACACTGGGCCTGCCCTGGCCGCGCGGCCAGCACAAGCAAGGGCAGGACTTCCACGCCGTCGATGCCCAAGGCCGGCCGCTGCCGCTGCAGACCTGGCCGCTGGCGACCTGGCCCGACGGTTCGCTGAAGTGGACCGCCCACGCCCTCCCCGCCGGCATCGACGCGGGCGACGCACCACGCATCCGCGCCGGCAAGGGCGCCACCACAGCGGGCGCCCGGGTCAGCGTGAAGGACTCGGCCGACGCGGTGGAGGTGGACACCGGCGTCATCCGCGCCACGCTGCCGCGCCGCGGCGCACAGCTGATCCGCAGCATCACGCGCGACGGCCGCGACATCCTGCGCGCGGCCACGCTGGTCGCGCAGACCGACGACCAACCCGATGCGCTGCAGGGCGCCGTCACGCAGACGGCCTTCGAGAGCCGCATCGCCACCCTCACCGTCGAGCAGACCGGCCCGGTGCGCGCCGTCGTCAAGGTGGACGGCCTGCACCGCAGCAGCGCCGGCCGCGAATGGCTGCCGTTCTCGGTGCGGCTGTACTTCTACGCCGGCGCCGAGTCCGTGCGCGTGATGCACAGCTTCGTCTTCGACGGCGACGACCAGAAGGACTTCCTGCGCGGCATCGGCCTGCGCTTTGACGTGCCGCTGCGCGACGAACTCTACGACCGCCACGTGCGCTTTGCCGGGCAGGATGGCGGCCTGTGGGCCGAAGGCGTGCGCAACCTGACCGGCCTGCGCCGCGAGCCCGGCTCGGCAGTCCGCGAGGCTCAACTCGCCGGCCGCGCCACGCCGCCGCTGGAGCAGTGGGGCGCGCAGGTGCGCAAGCTGCAGCACCGCATCCCGGCCTGGGGCGACTACACGCTCAGCCAGCTCAGCGCCGACGGCTTCCAGATCAGGAAGCGCACGAAGCCCGGCCACGGCTGGATTCCCGCCGCCTTTGGCCAGCGCGCGCCGGGCAGCGGCTACATCGGCGGCGCGAGCGGCGGCGTGGCCTTCGGCCTGCGCGACTTTTGGCAGCGCCACCCGACGCAGCTGGACATCCGCAACGCGCACACGGATGCGGCCCAGGTCACCGTCTGGATGCACTCGCCGGAGGCGCCGGCCATGGACCTGCGCTTCTATCACGATGGCCTCGGCATGGAGACCCACGAGCAGGAGCTCGAAGGCCTGGAGATCACCTACGAGGACTACGAGAAGGGCTTCGGCACGCCGGTGGGCATCGCGCGCAGCAGCGAGATCACGCTGTGGGCGCTGCCTGCCACGCCGTCGCGCGAGCGCCTCGTGCAGATGGCCGCCGCCGTGCAGACGCCGCCGCAGCTCGCCGCGCATCCGGCGCGTTATCTGCAGGCCGGCGTGTTCGGACGGCTGTGGAGCCTGCCCGACCGCAGCACGCCCACGCGACAGCGCATCGAGGACCGGCTGGACTTCCTGTTCGACTTCTACAAGAAGGAAGTCGAACAGCGCCACTGGTACGGCTTCTGGGACTACGGCGACATCCGCCACACCTACGACGCCGACCGCCACGAGTGGCGCTACGACGTGGGCGGCTATGCCTGGGACAACTCGGAGCTGTCGCCCGACCTGTGGCTCTGGTACAGCTTCCTGCGCACGGGCCGCGCCGACATCTTCCGCTTCGCCGAGGCCATGGTGCGCCACACCAGCGACGTGGACATCTACCACCTGGGCCGCTTCCAGGGCCTGGGCACGCGCCACAACGTGCAGCACTGGGGCTGCAGCGCCAAGCAGGCGCGCATCTCGACGGCGGCCTACCGGCGCTTCTACTACTACCTGACCGCCGACGAGCGCGTGGGCGACGTGATGCGCGAGGTGCTGCATGCCGACGCCAAGATGGACGAGGTGGACCCGGTGCGCAAGATCGCCGGCCGCGTGGACAAGGGCCCCTGGCCCGCGCGCATCGGCTTCGGCACCGACTGGGGCTCCATCGTTGCCAACACGCTGACCGAATGGGAGCGCACCGGCGACACGCGCTGGCGCGACAAGCTGCTGCGTGGCATGAAGGGCATCGCGGCCATGCCCAAGGGCTTCTTCACCGGCAGCGGCGGCTACGAGCCCAGCGGCCCCAACGAGGGCGCCTTCCACAACGTCAGCGGCGACAAGATCAGCGCCAGCCACCTCAGCGCCGTGTTCGGCGCCGTGGAGATGATGGCCGAGCTGGTGGAGCTGATCGACGAGCCGGCCTTCAAGGCCGCCTGGCTGCAGTACTGCACGCTGTACAACGCGCCGCGCGACGAGCAGGTCAAGGCGCTGGGTGCGCCGCACGGCGGCAGCCCGGTGCTCAGCACGGGCCATTCGCGCCTGACCGCCTATGCAGCGGCGCAACGCAAGGATGGCGCGCTGGCGCGGCGGGCGTGGCAGGAGTTCCTGGCCGACCAGCGCTTCGGCGCCCGGCCGCTGAAGACCACCCGCGTGGCCGGCCCGCTGGTGCTGAACCCGGTGGACGAGGCGCCATGGATCAGCACCAACGACAGCGCGCAATGGGGCCTGGCGGCCATCCAGAACCTGGCCCTGGTGGGCGAACACCTCAAGGATTGAAGTGAACCGACCCCTCGCCCGGTCTTGCTGCGCTGGACGCGAGCAAGTCCAGTCGGTCCCCCCCAGGGGACGGCGATGCTTGCGGCGTCGAGCCGCAAGCACATCGCCTCACGCGGGCCGGCTTGGGAGCGGCCCGGCGCTCGGCCCGCACGTTGCATGTGCTGCGCACGAATGGACATTGACATGAAGAAACTTCTCCTGATCGCCAGCCTGCTGGCGGCACCGGCCTGGGCCCAGCAAACGCTGCGCTTCGCTTTCGACGGCAAGCCCGCCGCCGGCGAGGTGGCGGTGTCCACCGACACGACCTACAGCCGCGAGCGCGGCCACGGCTTCGAGACCGACGACAAGCGCAACGCCGCCGGCCAGCCCTACTTCTTCTCGGTCGACCTGCCCGACGGCAACTACCGCGTGACCGCCACGCTGGGCGGCCCCGCCGCGAGCGACACGACGATCAAGGCCGAACTGCGCCGCCTGATGCTGGACAGCGTCAAGCTGCCCGCCGGCAAGAGCGAGACGCACAGCTTCATCGTCAATGTGCGCACGGCCAACATCGCGGCCGTACCCGGCGTGGAAGCCGGCCGCGTGAAGCTCAAGGAGCGTGAGATCGTCAGCGAGGCCTGGGCCTGGGACCGCCGCCTGACGCTGGAGATCAACGGCGCGCTGCCCGCGCTGACACACCTGGCCATAGCGCCGGTGAAGCTGCCCACGGTCTACCTGCTGGGCGACTCCACCGTGGCCGACCAGCACAGCGAGCCCTATGCCAGCTGGGGCCAGATGCTGACCGCGCTGTTCAAGCCGACGGTGGCCGTGTCCAACCATGCCGAGTCCGGCGAGACCTTCCGCGATTCGTTGAGCCGCCGCCGCATCGACAAGATCCTGTCCACGCTGCAGCCCGGCGACACGGTGCTGCTGCAGTTCGGCCACAACGACCAGAAGCAGCAGAAGGACGGCAGCGGCAACGCCGAGACCTACAAGGCCGAGCTGCGCACCCATGCCGAGCGCATCCTGGCGCGCGGCGGCGTGCCGGTGGTTGTGTCGTCGATGGAGCGCCGCAACTTCGACCCGGCCACGGGCAAGCTGCGCCCCAGCCTGACCGAGTACGCCACCGCCGCGCGAACAGTCGCCCAAGAGATGAAGCTGGCCTTCATCGACCTCAACGCGATGAGCATCCAGTTCTATGAGGCGCTCGGTCCCGAGCGTTCGCAGGCCGCGCATCCGATGAACAACGGCAAGCTCGACAACACCCACCACAACAACTACGGCGCCATGCAGTTGGCCCGTTTGATCGCGCTGGGCCTCAGGGAAGCCCGCGTGCCTGTGGCCGCGCAGCTGCGCGATGATCTGGGCGCCATTTCGCCGGCACAGCCGCCGGCGCCGGAGCAGTTCCGCATCGCGACCAGCCCCGGATTCACACAGCAACGCCCGTTGGGCGACTGAACCTCCTCATGAAGCACATCGCCCTTGCCGTGGCGCTGGCCTGCGCCACGCTGATTCACGCCCCCGTCGCCAACGCCACGACGCCCCCGCCGCCCGCCGTCCAGGAAGATGGCTTCTCTATCGACCGGCTGGTGCGACTGCACCGCGTCATCAACGACGAGATCGCCCGCCAGCAGCTCGCCGGCGCGGTCATGGTCGTCATGCGGGACGGCAAGCCGGTGGTGTTCAAGGCCTACGGCCAGCAGGACATCGAGAACGTCCGGCCTATGCGCACGGACACCATCTTCCGCATCGCGTCCATGACCAAGGCGCTGACCTCGGTGGCCGTGATGATGCTGTACGAGCAAGGCCACTTCCAGCTCAAGGACCCGGTGGCCAAGTTCCTGCCAGCCTTCGCCAACCTGCAGGTGGCCAAGGCGGACGGCAGCACCGAGAAGGCACGCCGCGCACTGACCATCCACGACCTGCTGACCCACACCGCCGGCATGAGCTACGGCGCCGGCCCGGCCAAGGCCGCCTACGAGGCCGCAGGCATGAAGGACTGGTATCTGGTGGGCCATGACGAGACGCTGGCCCAATGGACCGACCGTCTCGCCGCGCTGCCGCTGCAGGGCCAGCCGGGCGAGGCCTTCACCTATGGCTACGCGACCGACGTGCTGGGACGCCTGGTGGAAGTGGTGTCGGGCCAGCCGCTGGACCAGTTCATCAAGACGCGCATCACCGATCCGCTGCGCATGCCGGACACCCACTTCTTCCTGCCACCCGAGAAGCGCGTCCGGCTGGCCAATGTCTACGGCCTGGAAGGCGGCCAGCTGAAGCTGATGGAAACGGCGGCCAAGAGCGACTTCATCAACGGCCCGCGCAAGCTGTTCTCCGGCGGCGCGGGGCTGATGTCCACTGCAGGCGACTACGCGCGCTTCCTGCAGATGCTGCTGAACCAGGGCGAGCTGGAGGGCGTGCGCATCCTCGCACCCAAGACCGTGGCGCTGATGACGGCCAACCACCTGGGCGACAAGTACCGCGGCGACGCCGACGGCTTCGGCCTGGGCTTCTGGGTCAACGTGAAGACCGGCGGCTTCAAGGAGCTGGGCAGCGAAGGCGCCTTCGGCTGGGGCAGCGCCTACTTCCCGCAGTACACGGTGGACCCCAAGGAGCGCCTGGTCATCCTGCTGATGACGCAGCTGCGCCCGGCCGGTGGCTCCACGCTGGCCTTCCGCGTGCGCAACCTGACCTACCAGGCGCTCATCAAATAGGCAACGCAGGCCCGCCGAGGCCTGCCAGCCATCAGCTTTTTGCACATCGCTATCTCGTGTCGGCATAGCAGCGCGCACCGGGGCTGGACCTTGATGAAACGCTCATCCGGTTGACCGCACAGCGCCGTGATGTCTCCCTAGAGTCCGCCGCCACGGACGGGGCAATCGCCCCGTCGCGTGAACAAAGACACACAACCGGAGACTTCATGAACACGACATGCTCGCGCTCGCCCTGGGCGCGCTGGCTGGCCGCAGGCCTGCTCGCCGCATCGGCACCGGCCGCCATGGCCGCCTTCAGCATCACCACGGTCCACGACAACAACAACCCGGCGCGGCCGCAATACATCATCGACACCGATGGCGGCCTGGTGTTCAAGGTGCGCGGCTGGGATGCCAGCAGCACCACCGCCATCGGTGACCTGTCCAGCATGGTCTACAAGGGCGTGGAGTACGCCGACGCGAGCCGCGGCACGCAGCTGAACTCGGGGGCGGACTGGCTCTACAACGGCGTCAGCGCCGTGGGCCTGAAGGTCGAGGCCGTCAGCGCCAGCGGCGCGGTGACGCCGGCCGCCACCACCAACGGCGGCGTCGTCAACGCCAGCGACTTCATCCGCGTCACGCTGACCAGCACCAGCACCAAGGGCGGCGTGCTGACGCACTACTACGTCGTCAAGCGCGGCGAGTCCAACATCCACATGGGCACGCACTTCACGGAGCAGCCCGACGTGCACGGCCTGGTGCGCTTCATCGCACGCATCCCGGTCAACAAGCTGCCCAACGGCGGCCCGGCCCACGCAGCCGGCGGCCTGATCACCTACGGCGGCCAGAGCTTCTGGGCCGAAGACCTGCGCGGCACCAGCGGCGCCATCGAGGCCAGCGACGTGTTCGGCTTCCCTGCAACGGACGCGCGCTACGGCCAGACCCGCTCCAAGCACTACGCCAACCGCCGCCTGAAGGACTGGGAGTTCGTCGGCGGCACCGGTCCGGGCGTGGGCATCTGGTTCTGGCGCGACAACAACGAAGGCGGCTCCGGCGGCCCGTTCTACCGCAGCCTGCTGCAGCAGATCACCGGCTCGAACAACGAGCTGACCTACATCGTCAACTACGGTGAAGCACAGACCGAGCCCTTCCGCATGGGCGTGCTGAACACGTACACGATGATCTTCAACGACGGCAGCACGCCGACGGCCCGGCCCGACACCAGCTGGTACGGCCAGGTGGGCCTGGTGGGCTACGTGCCACCGGTGGGCCGCGGCTCGGTCACCGGCGCAGGCCTGACCAACCGCATCGCCGGCCTGCCCTACACCGTCGGCTTCGCCAACGCGCAGGCGCAGTACTGGGCCGACGCCGACCCCGTGGACGGCCGCTTCAAGGCCAGCGGCATGCTGCCCGGCACCTACACGATGACCGTCTACAAGGGCGAGCTGGCCGTGCAGACGGGCTCGGTGGTGGTGACCGCCAACGCCGACTACACGATGAACCCCATCGCCATCACGGCCGACCCCGAGACCAAGCCGGCGCTGTGGCGCATCGGCCACTGGGACGGCACGCCGCAGGAGTTCATCAACGGCGACAAGCTGACCTTCATGCATCCCAGCGACGTGCGCATGGCGCCGTGGACGGTCGCGCCCTTCGTGATCGGCCAGTCCAACGCCGCGCAGCACTGGCCGGCCTACCAGTGGCAGAAGCACAACAACGGCCTGCAAGTGCGCTTCGTGCTCAAGCGGGGCCAGAACACGGCGCCGCTGCGACTGCGCCTGGGCACGACCGCCGACTTCAACAGCGCGCGCCCGGTCATCACCGTCAACAGCTGGTCTTCGGGCATTCCGCCAGCGCCGCCCAAGGTGTCGCGCAACCTGACCGTGGGCACTTATCGCGGCTTCAACCGCACCTACAACTTCGACATCCCGGCCAGCCAGTTGGTCGTCGGCACCAACACGCTGACCATCAACATCGCCAGCGGCACGGGCGGCGACAACTTCCTGAGCCCCGGTCTGTCCTTCGACGCCATCGACCTGGTCTCGGCCAACTGAACAAGAACATCATGAAGAACAAGATCATCTCTTTGCTCGCCGCACTGCTCGCCGCGCCGGCCATGGCCGGCGTCGTGCAGACCACCGGCATCGGCAGCGCCACGCCGACGGCCACGCATCTGACCTTCGCGGCCAACTTCGAGGCCAACACCGGCCTGGACAGCCCCTGGAGCGAGGGCGGCCTGCGGTTCAGCCACAACGGCCTGGCCAACGACAACGGCGGCTGCGGCTACGCCGGCGAGTTCTGTGTGGACCCGGGCCAGTCCTACAGCGATGCCTTCTCCGGCAACTACTTCGCCACGGCAGGGCTGAACGCCTACCTGAGCATCAGCAGTGAAGGCCCCAACCTGAACGGCATCGAGTTCGCGGTGGATTCAGGCTTTCTCACCATCCACCTGATGTGGCAGACCTGGCTGGATGGCGTGCTGACTGGCAACGGCCGCGTGACCGTGGGCCCGTCCATCACCGGTGGCGTGCTGGGCTTGAGCGACCTGGCCGGCTTCGACGAAGTGCGCGTGTACGCCTTCGACAGCGCGAACGACACCAGCGGCTACAGCACGCCCGCCATCGACAGCGTGCGCGCCTTCACCATCCCCGAGCCGGGCTCGCTGGCGCTGGCCTCGCTGGCCGGCCTGGGCCTGATCGGCGCGCGTCGTCGCCGTCGCTGACCTGCACAGGACCTCCCGCGATTCACCCCTGTGACAAGGGCCGGCCTCATGAGGGGCCGGCCCTTTTGCGTTGCCCCGGCCTACGACCTTACAGCCTCCTGCCAAGCCTGGACCGCCATCACCATGGCCAGGGTATCCAGCTCACAGTAGCGCAGCAAGGCGCTCTCGATGGCGTCACGCACGCTGGCGGGCAGCTCTTCCTGCTGCAACCGGGCATACGCAGCCATGGCCGCGCCGCCGTCCTGCAAATCGTTGCCCAGGCTGTCATCCAGGCGCTGACAGACTTCGGGCGCCAGGTCGTCGAAGACGCGCGGCAGCAGGTCGTAGGGATCGACCGGCAGCCCGTCCGGGCCGGCAATCCACCAGGCCACAGGTGCCGCGAGATTGAGGCTGGGCATCTGCGCGCTGCCGTACACCGCACGACCATAGCGCTCACGCAGCAGCGCGCTGTCGCGCATCAGCGCTGGCAGCACCTTCTTCAGCGAACTGCTGCCCCGCGTCGAGGGCGCAAAGTAGCGCCGCTGCGCCACGGCGCAGAGATCCACCATGTCGCGCGTTCCGGCGCTCCGGTCGCCGCCATGCGTGAGGGTCTCGATGAAGTCCACCAACTCCGCATCGCCCGGCTGCGCCTCCTCCAACAGCCGCGCGCGCAATGCATTCAGGACGTTGTTCTCGTGCTGGCTCCACCGGAACACCGTGCCCTCGTTCTGGCCCAGGGCCTGCATCAGCGCCCGCAGGAAGCCCCGGCTCGGGTCGACGCCTGGCATGGCATCGATGAACTGGCTGGCATGGCGCACCTGCCCCGAGCCTTCCATGACGTGATGACTGAACTGAAAGGCGATGACCTCATACGGGCGCCGGCCGGCCTGGAAGGGAATGGGCACCATGGCTGTCTCGAAGTCGATGAAGTTCAGGGGATAGGTCCACGTCGCCATGTCCCGCCCCAGCCCATCGGCATCCAGCCACGTCGCCTGCCGGCGGCACTGCATCCACTGCCGCTGTGCGATGCCCAGACCTTCGCTGCCCGGCTCGTCGTCTTCCAGGCCCAGGTCGTCGGCCTGCAGTTGCGCGAGCTTGTACAGCCCGCGCGCGAGAAAGCCCGCCTTGCGCCGGCTGTTCCACAGGTCCAGCACCAGCGGCGCGGCGAAGTCGTCTGCCGTCCAGCCCAGCGCCCGCGACCAGCACTCGTGAAAGCCGCTGCGCAAGCCGCCGGGCAGCGGCGGCGAGGGCCACTTGAACTCGCAGTTGCCGCAGGTCACGGAGGGCACGCCCGCAATCAAACGCTCGCCGCGCCCCGCACTTGCCAGCATCTCCACGGCCTCGCCAAAGGGCAGCTGAGCGGCGCCGACCGGCAGGCTGTCGGCCTGGATCTCGGCGACCTGATCGCCCACCGCAAGCTGGATCAGCAGCGGGTTGCCGAGCCGCTGCTCGGTGCCCGGTGCCACGTCCACCACCACGCCGCCGCCTGCGCTGCGTCTCACCTTGAATGCCTGCCCCAACCCGTCGACGCTGGCGCGGGCGTGCTTGTCGACCAGCATCAGCCAGGGCCGCAGCTCGCAGTCCGGCAGCGCGAGATGCACGACGTGGTGCTGGAAGGCGATGTCCAGCAGATAGGGCCGCCACGCCGACCGGATGCCGCCACGCGACGACCTGAAGTCGCCGTCCACGGCCGCGTCATAGCTCTTGGCCTTGACCTCGATGAGGTCCACGACGCGCCCTCGCTTGCGCAGCACATCGACCCGCACGAGCTTGCCTTCGTGCGCCAGCGTCGCCTCGTAGATGACCACGTGCTGGCGCTGCAACAGCCGCGCGGTATGGGCCAACTGCGCGTCCACGTCGGCCTGGTCCACTAGCACGCCGCCGGGCACCATCAGCCGCGCCAAGGCGCCGACCTGGAAGCCCCCCTCGGCCAACGCCTGCAGGAAGCCGTCATCCGCCCGACGGTCGAAATAGGCCCGATCGCCGCTGTAGTGTAGCTTGGCCGCGCATTCGGCGCCCTGCGTGAAGCGGCTTTTGGTCAGGTAGCGATGGGTGGCCATGCCGGAACTGAGTTGCGTGTGCGCGCCATCCTAGAGGGCCTTGCCACCCCGCCGGCAGCATGTCCGACGCCGTGCGACACATGCCGTCGCGCGCAGCCGCAGCATGCACACCATGACCACCGCGACGCCCGACGCCACCGACCTCACGCTGGCCGCCATTGGCCCGACGCCCGATGCACTGCTCGAACTGCCGGTCGGATGGCGCGCCGCGGTGCGGCCCCTGCTTGAGCGCGTCTGGACACAGCCCGTCGCCCGCCTGCAGGAAGCGCGCACCTGGGCCTTGGCCGACCGGCCCGGCGAGGCTCCCACAGCCGGCGTCGGAAGCCCCGGCCTCGACGCCCACGGCGCCCTGCGCCTGGGCAGCCCCTGGGCCGGGCATCCCGCGCCCCTCATAGGCCTGGCGGAGCTGGAGGCCCATCTGCAGGCCTGGAGTGGCCGCCGCTGCGCGCACTGGGAGCGGCTCATCGCATCCGCACACCCGTCCATCGCACTGCGGCGCCAGCTGATGAACGCGCTGGTGCCACTGGAATGGCAACTGCGCGATGCGTTGGTGCAGCGCATCTGGGCGCTGTCGCTGCAGGGCGAGCTGGCGCCCATCGCCAGCGGCGCGCCCCGCCATGCGCTGGCGCCGGTGCTGCTGCACTGGCTGCTGC
>DASWWC010000319.1:0-6284 GCA_036401055.1 Roseateles sp. | reverse complement strand
CACCTCGGCGTCGGGCGCGGGCGCAGCCTCGGCGGCCGCCTTGGCCGTCGTGCGGCGGCGCTTGGGCGCGGCGGGCGCGTCAGCGTCGGCAGCAGCGTTGGGCAGGGCTTGGTCTTGGTCGGCGGCGTCGTTCATGCGGGTTCGGGCTCGGTTGTGGGGGGCGGATCGGAGGGATCGGTGGGGGCGGATTCGGGAATGGCGGGGGTGCCGTCGGCACCAAACAGGCTTGGCGTCGAGGCGATGGCCTGGTCGGCGACCTCGGCAGGCGCCGGCTCGGCGTCGGTCGGGTCCAGCAACTGGCCTTGCAGCGCCTCGAAGGCCGGCGGCTCGCTGCCGACCTCCAGGGCCGGCAACTGCTCCAGGCTGGCCAGGCCCAGGTCATCCAGGAAGGCCTTGGTCGTCGCGTACAGCGCCGGCCGGCCGGGGGTCTCGCGGTGACCGATGGCGTCGATCCAGCCGCGGTCTTCCAGCTGCTTGATGATCTGGCTGGCCACGACGACGCCGCGGATGTCCTCGATGTCGCCGCGCGTGACGGGCTGGCGGTAGGCAATGATGGCCAGCGTCTCCAGCACCGCCCGCGAGTAGCGCGGCGGCTTCTCGGGGTGGAGGCGGTCCAGGTACTCGCGCAACTCGGGTCGGCTCTGGAAGCGCCAGCCCGAGGCCAGCGCGACCAGCTCGACACCCTTGCCGTCCCAGTCACGGGTCAGCTCGTCGAGCAGGCTGCGCAGGCTGTCGGCGCCGAGCTCGTCGGCGAACAGGCTGCGCATCTCACGCAGCGTCAGCGGCTGCGAGGCACAGATCAGCGCGGTTTCAAGGACGCGCTTGGCATCCTGGGTGTTCATGAACTCAACTTCGCACCCTCAATGGGGAGAGCTCTGGCGTTGGCCCCGGGGTCTGCGCGCTGGGTCGCGCTCGGCAGGCGGCTGGGGCGGGTCTTGCATCGGGGCGCTGACCCTGGCCTCAATGGACCGGGTGCGCCAGCAGGTGGGTTGACGGCATCCGGGGTGGACTTCGATCCCGCATCGGGCTGCCGTGCCGACATCTCATGAGGTTGGGGCACGGCGCTCAGGCACGACAACCTGGACGCATTGTAGCCATGTCAGCGCGACAGGTCCGCGGCACCGATCTCGGCCCAGGCGGCGGCCAGGTCGGCGGGCAGTGGCGCCTGCAGCGTCAGCACCTCGCCGGTGGCCGGATGCGTGAACGACAGGCGCGCCGCATGCAGGGCCTGCCGGGTCAGGCCCAGCGCCGCCGCGCCGCCGTACAGCGCATCGGCCAGCAGCGCATGGCCGCTGTGCGTCAGGTGCACGCGGATCTGGTGGGTGCGCCCCGTGTGCAGCACGCAGTGCACGGCGCTGACGGGCCGGCCCTGCACCTCACCCACGCCCAGCGGGAACACGTCAGTGCGCGCCGGCTTGCCCTGGCCCGCCGGCGCAACGGCCATCTTCACGCGCGACACCGGGTCGCGGCGCAGCGGCTGCTCCACGACGAAGGCGCTCTCCACCCGCCCCCAGACCAGCGCCAGGTACTCGCGGTGCACCTCGCGCGCCGCGATCAGCCGGGTCAGCGCGGTGACGGCCTCCAGCGTCTTGCCAACCACCATCAGCCCACTGGTGTCCTTGTCCAGCCTGTGCACGATGCCGGCGCGCGGCAGCGTCGCCGCGGCGGGATGGTGGGCCAGCAGGCCGTTCATCAACGTGCCGGACCAGTTGCCCGCAGCCGGGTGCACCACCAGACCGGCGGGCTTGTTGACGACCAGCAGGTGCTCGTCCTCGTAGGCCAGTTCCAGCGCCATGGCCTCGGCCCGGAAGGCACGGCTCTCGTCCGTGGGCTGCAGCTCGACCTCGACGCGCTGGCCCGCGCGCAGCTTGTGCGCGGGCTTGGTCACCGGCCGGCCGTCGGCCGTCACGCAGCCGCGCTCGATCAGCGCCTGCAGGTGGTTGCGCGAGAACTCCGGCGCCAGGCCGGTCAGCCAGCGGTCCAGGCGTTCGCCATGGCCGGAGGCCTCCACATCGGCCGTGCGGCGCTCGGCCACATCCTCGGCCGAAGCCTCCGTTGCCTCGTCTTCCGGGTCATCGAGACCCCCCGCCCTATACTTCGCGCCCATTGTTCAGTGTGACCGGGCCGGCGACAGAGCCCCCGACTTCAGACATGCGTGTTGAGAAATTCCTGCCCGGCCGCACCCTGCTCGGTGCTTTCATGATGGCCCTGGCGCTTGGCTTGAGTGGCTGCGGTTCCTCGCCCAAGGACGATCCGAACTCGCAGGCAGCGCTGGACAAATTGTATGCAGACGCCAAGGATGACCTGAACGCCGGCAGCTACGACCGCGCCATCAAGACGCTGGAGCGCATCGAAGGCCGCGCCGCGGGCACGACCATGGGCCAGCAGGCCACGCTGGATCTGGCCTGGGCCTACCACCGCAGCGGCGAGCGCGCCCAGGCGGTGTCCACGCTGGATCGCTTCATCAAGCTCAACCCGTCCAGCCCGGCGATGGACTACGCCCTGTACATGAAGGGCATCGTCAACTTCAACGAGGACCTGGGCCTGTTCGGCCGCCTGGCCAACCAGGACGCATCGGAGCGCGACCAGCAAGCCTCGCGCGAGGCGCTGCTGGCCTTCCGCCAGCTCGTGGAGCAGTTCCCGGAATCCAAGTACGCGCCAGACGCCACGCAGCGCATCAACTTCATCACCAACACGCTGGCGGCCTACGAGGTCCACGTGGCGCGCTACTACTTCAACCGCAAGGCCTATGTGGCGGCGGCCAACCGCGCCCAGGCGGCCGTGGCGGAGTTCCAGTACGCCCCCGGCATCGAGGAAGCGCTCTACATCATGGGCGAGAGCTACGACCAGTTGGGCCTCACGCAACTGCGCGACGACGCGCGCCGCGTGCTGGACAAGAACTTCCCCGCCAGCCAGTACGCCAGCGGCAATGTCAAGAGCAAGCGCCGCTGGTGGCAGCTCTGGTGAACTGAATCTAACGCGAGTTGAACGGGCCTTTCAGGCCCGTTCTGCATTCAGGCGCTGCAGCCACTCCAGCGCCTCGGCCTCGTTGGCCACCGGCGTCATCGGCGGCAGCGCGGCGCGCAGGCGGCGGCCGTAGTTCATGCCGGCCATGCGCGGGTCGCACACCACCAGCAGACCGCGGTCGGTCTCGGTGCGGATCAGCCGCCCGGCGCCCTGCTTCAACGCGATGGCGGCCTCGGCGACGAAATACTCAGAGAACGCGTTGCGCCCCTGCGCCTCCAGGCGCTGCACACGCGCCTCGACGAGCGGGTCGTTGGGCGGCGGGAAGGGCAGCTTGTCGATGAGCACGCACTGCAGCGCGTCGCCCGGCACGTCGATGCCCTCCCAGAAGCTGGCCGAGCCGACCAGCACCGAGCGCGGGTTGTCGACGAAGCGCTGCAGCAGCACACGCTTGGGCGCCGCGCCCTGCTGCAGCACGGTGATGTCGTCGCCCGCCTCCTCGAAGCGCTCGCGCAGCGCGTCCGCCACGGCCTGCAGGTTGCGCAGCGTCGTCGTCAGCACGAAGCTGCGCCCGCCCAGCGCGCGCGCCAGCCGCGACGCCAGCAGCGCAACGCTGGGCGGATGGCTGGGCTCGGAAGGCTTGGGGAAGCCGCGCGGCACGTAGAGCCGCGCATGGGCCGGGTAGTCGAAGGGGCTGCCGACGCGCAGGATCTCCGCATCCGTCAGGCCGGCCGGCTCGGTGAACCAGGTCAGGCCGTCGTCGTCGCCCAGCGTGGCGGACGTGAACACCCAGGCCTTGGGTGGGCCTTCCAGCTGCTGCTGCATCGCATCGCGGATGTCCAGCGGCGACTCGACCAGCCGCGCGCCGTGCGGGCTCAGGTCGATCCAGCGCACGTCGCCCGGGTCAGGGTCGGCGGCGAAGGCCTTGGCCAGGTCGCGCAGTTGCTGCGCACGCTCGCACAGCCGCGCGAAGTCGGGCGCCGCCTCGCGCACGGCGGTCAGCGCCTCCAGCGTGGCGGCGCAGGCCGTCTCGACACCGGCCAGCGCGGTCGCAAAGGCCGGCTGGTGGGCGCGCTCCTTCCAGCCCAGCTTCAGCGTGCCACGCAGTTCGCGCCCCGCCGTGGCCAGCGGGCCGGCGGCGGCCAGGCGCAGTTCGCGCGCGGCCTTCTCGACGCCGGCATGCAGCGCCTGCCAGTCGTGCACGCCGCGTGCGTGGGCCAGGCCTTGCGCCAGCGTGTCGCGCGCGAAGTCGATCAGCTGCGAGGTGCCCAGCAGCGTGCCGAGGAACTGCACGCCGGCCTCGGCCAGTTGGTGGGCCTCGTCGAAGACGGCGATCTCGACGCTGGGCAGCAGCTCGGCCACGCCGGTGTCGCGCAGCGTCAGGTCGGCAAAGAACAGGTGGTGGTTGACGACGACGACGTCGGCCTCCATGGCCTCGCGCCGCGCCTTGACGACGTGGCAGGCCTTCCAGTCGGGGCACTCCTGCCCCAGGCAGTTCTCGCGGCTGGAGCTGACGATGGGGATGATGGGCGAACGCTCGTCCAGGCCGTCGATCTCGGCGAAGTCGCCGCTCTTGGTGATCTGCGCCCAGCGCTCGATGCGCGCCAGCGACAGCGCCGTGCGCCGGTCCGGGAACTCGCCGGACACGCGCGCCTCCTTCATGCGGTGCAGGCACAAATAGCTGCCACGCCCCTTCAGCAGCGCCAGCCGTACGGGTGTGTTCAGCGCCTGGGTCAGCCGCGGCAGGTCACGCAGGAACAGCTGGTCCTGCAGGCTCTTGGTGGCGGTGCTGATCAAGGCGCGGCTGCCGGACAGCAGCGTGGGCACCAGGTAGGCGAAGGTCTTGCCGACGCCGGTGCCGGCCTCGACCACCAGCGCCTGGCGCCGGCTCAGCGCCCGCGCGACGGCGCGGCTCATCTGCAACTGCGGCTCGCGCGGCTTGTAGCCGGGGTCCAGCCGCGCCAGCGGGCCGCCGGCGTCGAAGGCGGCTTCGACGGCCTGGGCCAGTTCGTCGGCAGCGGGCGCTAGCGGCGGTGTGGCCTGATCGAGGGCATCGAGCCAGTCGTCGAGGTCCTGCTCAGGCAAGGTCATCGGGCTCGGTCGTCGCTTCCAGCCGGGCAATCATGTCGCGCAGCGCCAGCCGGCGCTTCTTCAGCCGCTGCACGGCCAACTCGTCCACGGGCGCCTGCCCGGCCATTCGGTCGATGGCCGCGTTCAGGTCGGCGTGCTCCATGCGCAGTTCGATGAGCCGCCGCGTCAACGAGTGAAGTTGTTCATCCATTCCGGGGGGCGAAAGTACGGTCGCAGCGGAGCAGAGCGAGCGGACCAGTATAGTTTTCGGCATGCCTCCGCCCACCGCCGTCGGTTTCCGACTCAACGCCGCCACCGGCACCCATCGCGGTGACCGGGCCTACCAGCAGGACCAGGTGGCCGTCATCGCTCACCCTCGCATCGAGGGCTGCGTGATGGGCATCGTGGCCGACGGCATGGGCGGCAAGAGCGGCGGCCGCAAGGCGGCGGACCAGGTCATCCTGACCGCGCGCCAGCTGTTCGAGCGCTATTCCCCCGAGGACGAGTCGCCCGCCGAGCTGCTGGGCCAGATCACGTCCGAGGCACACCTGATGATCAAGCTGACGGCCATCTCCGCCGAGGAGGAGCCGCACAGCACCATCGCCAGCTTCGTCGTCAGCAGCGACCGCAGCGCGTACTGGATCCACTCCGGCGACTCGCGCATCTACTGGTTCCGCGGCGCGCGATTGGTGAAGCGCTCGATGGACCACTCCTACGTGCAGCGCCTGGTGGACGAGGGGCAGCTGACCGAGGCCGAGGCCAGCACGCACCCGCAGAGCAACCTGCTGACGGCCTGCCTGGGCACGGTGCAGGACCCGACCTCCACGTCGGAGCGCTTCGAGGGCCTGGAGGTGGGAGACACGCTGATGTGCTGCAGCGACGGCCTGTGGCACTACTTCACGCCGCAGGAACTGGGCAGCGTGCTGTACAGCCTGCCGCCGCGCGAGGCGGCCGAGCTGCTGGTCAGCAAGGCGCGTCAGCGCGCCCGCGGCGGCGGCGACAACCTGTCCATCGCCATCGTCAAGCTCGAGAGCCTGGATTGAGTGCCTGGGCCGCCCGTGGGCGGCCCAGCAGGCGCTCAGCGCGGCGCTGAAGCCGCCGAAGCGCCGGGCAGTGGCAGGGCCGGCGCCGCCGGCTTGGTGCGGGCGGCCTCGCGCTTCTTGTGCTCTGCCAGACGCTGCTGCAGACGCTGCTGGCGCTCCTGTGCCTGCTCGCGGCGCTGGGCGGCGGCGGCTTCCGCCTGGCTTGCG
>DASWWC010000318.1:0-6816 GCA_036401055.1 Roseateles sp. | reverse complement strand
GCCAACGGCAGCGCGGCGGCGCTGTTGCGCAGCTTGCCGGAGAACTCGCGCGCGCGGTCGAAGGGCGGGGCGCAGAACTCGGCGTTGTGGGCGTCGATCTCGCTCTGCTCGCGGCGGCGCAGCGCGGTCTGCTGCTGGCTGCCGTTGCATTGCTCGGCGGCCAGTTCCCACATGCCCTCGGCCTTGCGGTAGAGGCTGGCGGCGTCGGGGAAGCGGCGCTCGCCGAAGGCCGTGCGGGCCAGCTCCTGCAGTGCGGACGCGTCGCGGTGGGCGCCCTCGCACTGGCTACCGGCCTGCAGCTTCTCGGCCAGCGTGTCGTGGGCCTTCTGGCTGTCGGCCAGGTTGCGCAGCGCACGGTCGCGCGCACGGCCGTCGCAGGTGGCGATGGCCGCGCCCCATTGCGCCACGGCCTCGTCGTGCAGCTTGACCTGGGCCTGCAGCGGCTGGTTCTGCGACTGCGCCGTGGCGGCCTTCAGGTCGGCCGACAGCGCGCGGCTGGTCAGCTGCGCGCAGCTGGGCGGCGGCGGGCCGGGTGCGGGCTGGGGCTCGGAGGCGGCCGGCTCGGGCGCCGAGGCGGCGGAGGCCAGCGTGTCGGGCGGTGTCTGTGCCTGGGTGGCGGCCGTGGCCAGCAGCAGGGTGAGGGCGAGTTTCATTTGCGGCGTGCGCCCGTCTCGGTGGGCATGTCCAGCATGGCGTCGACCAGGCCGCGCGAGAAGCGGCCGGCGCCGGGGTCGTCGGGGCTGTCGAAGGAGAAGCTGGCCTGCGCCGACGCCAGCGGCATCGCGCCGATCTCGGCCAGCAGCGTGTCGGCGCGGTAGCCGCCCAGGATGGCGGTGACCTCGGCCTCGAAGCCGCGCGCCGCGGCCACCTTGTTCAGCGCGGCCAGGCGGTCGGCGTCGAACAGCAGCGCGTTGCCGGCGAGGCTGCGCTGCAGCAGCTTCTGGTGCAGCGTGAAGCCGGCCAGCGGCGGCGCGCCCAGCGCGGCCATGCGCGTGAAGGCCCAGGCGTCGGCGCGCTCGAAGGCGGTGGCGGCGATGCGCGAGATGCCGCCCAGCGAGCCGCGGTTGGCGGCGGCGGCCTGCATCACGTTGACCACTTGCTGGCGGGTCAGCTGCTGGGCGGCGTCCATCAGGCCGTCGCGGATCTTCTGCGTGGCCAGCGCGCGGCCCTGCTCGATGAGCTGGTTCTTCAGGAACTCGCTGGCCGCGTTGGCGGCGGCGCTCTTGGCCGCGGACAGCGCGGCGTCGGCCGCCAGTGCCGCGGCCTTGACGCCCGAGGCCAGCGTGGCCAGGTTGTAGAGCGTGCCGGCGATCTTGACCGTGTAGTGGTAGGTCTTCATGCGCGCGCCGCCCTCTTCGGACAGGCCCTGCGTCCACAGCACCAGCCACAGCGCCTCGTCGGGCGTGGGTTCGGCCTGCGTGAGCTCCAGCGGGTGCAGGCTCAGCAGCCAGTGGTAGTCCTGCATCTGCGGCGTGCTGGGTGGCGCGAAGCGGGTGTAGCCGCGGCAGACCTGGAAGGGCTTGACCGGCACCGTCTTGCCCGCCGCCGTGCCGACGGTGAAGGGCTTGCCGGCGTCGCGCGCCTCGGCCAGCGCCTCCAGCAGGCGCTCGCCATCGTCGCTGGTCTGGCCGGCCACATGGTTGAGCCGCGTGCCCGGCGGCAGCGGCGAGTCGGCGGTGGCGGCGATGACGGTGAGGCGTTCGTCCACCTGCAGCGCGCGCACCCAGGCGACGCGGTCGTCCGCGCTCCAGCCGGCGCTGGTGGCCACGGCGAAGGGCAGCTCCCACTGCTTGTCGCAGTCCTTGTCCTGCAGCGCGGCGCTGCGGGCGATGGCGGGGCGGATCAGCCGCTCGCCCGCGCCATAGGCGCGCATGCCGGCCAGCAGGGTCTCGTTGACCTGGCGGCCGTCGTCGACGGTGAACTTGGGCCCGGAGGCGCAGCCGGTCAGCAGCAGCGCGGCGAGCAACAGCAGCAGTGAACGCATGAGGGCGAGCCTACGTGCGGACCTGCGGCGGCCGGGCCTTCGTTTTCCCCGATCAAGGGCCGGCCGTGCGGCGCGGCGCCCCGGTTCAGCTCATGCCGGCCGTGTGTCGTGGCTGCAGACGCGGTTGCGGCCCTCGGACTTGGCGCGGTAGAGCGCCCGGTCGGCGTCGCGGTACAGCGCGTCCAGGTCCACCAACTGGCGGGCCTCCACCCAGGCCAGCCCGAAGCTGGCGGTCACGCACAGCCGCTCGCCGTCGGGCAGCTGGATGGGCGCCTCGGCCAGCGTCTGGCGCAGCCGCTCGGCCAACTGGCGGGCCTCGTCGGACCGGCAGTCCACGGCCAGCAGGATGAATTCCTCGCCACCATGGCGGGCCAGCAACTCGCCCTGGCGCACCTGGGCGCGCGCAATCTCGGCCGCGGCGTGCAGCACGGCGTCGCCGGCTGGGTGACCGTGCTGGTCGTTGATGGCCTTGAAGTGGTCCAGGTCGAACACGATGAGCGCCACCGGCCAGCCGTGGCGGCGTGCCTGCCCGATCAGCCGCGCGGCCTGCTCGGTGAAGGCGCGACGGTTCAGCAGGCCGGTCAGGAAGTCGGTGTCGCTGGCGTGGCGCAGCTGCGCGATGAGCTGCTCGCGCTCGGCCTCCAGTGCACGGCTGCGCTGGGTGGCGTCCCACAGCGCCGTGACCGCCCGCTTCATGTCGCCGATCTCGTCGGTGCGCGAGACCTCCAGCAGGTGGTCCTCGGGCCGCACGCCCTCGCCCTGCATGATGGCCTTCATCGCCCGTGTGCTGCGCAGCAGCGGTTGCAGCACGCGGCGGCGTATCAGCAGGAACACGGTCAGCTCGATGCACAGCACCGCCAGCCCCAGGCCGGCGTTGATGGCCATGCGCCGCCGCGCGTCGGCGACGCGTTCGGTGGCGGTGCCGCGCGCCGTGTCGAACAGGGCGTCGCGCAGTTCGACGATGCTCTTCATCGGCGGCACGTAGCGGGCGACGAAGACGGCCGAGTCCATGCCGTAGTCCTGCCCGGCCATGCCGCGCTCGGTGAGCAGCTTGATGAAGGGCAGGTCGACGCCGAAGTACTGCGCCTCCATCTTGGCGATGGCAGCCTGCAGCGGCGGCGCTGCGCGGCCGGCGCGGGCCTGCAGGGTGATGAGCTTGCGCAGCTGCTCGATGCGGCCCATCAGCAGCGGGATCTCGCGCTGCTCCGGGCGGCCCAGTGCCTCGCCGGTGGCCAGCGGCGTCGTGAACTGCGAGCCCAGCCGGCCGGCGTATTCGCGCAGCTCTGCCGCATAGCGCGCGCCGACCAGCGGCATGGCCAGCTCGGGGTAGACCGCCTCGGCCGCGGCGGACTGCGTGGTCACGCCGGCCAGCACGGTATCGATGACGGCGAACATCTGGTCGATGGGCACGCGCGTCAGGCGCCGGCCCGGCGTGATGCGCAGCGCGTGCGGCAGCGCGGCGACGCGGTCCACCTCCACGCGGGCCAGCGCCAGCTCCTGCCGGGCCTGCAGCAGCTGCGCGCGGGCCGACAGCGAGGCGGGGTCGGTGGAGCCTTCCAGCGCGGCCAGCGCCTCGTCGAAGGCGGCGTCGGTGGTGCGGCGGAAGTCTTGCAGCCGCGCGCGCTTGGCCGGGTCGGCGGGTTCGGTGTCGTTCAGCACCGGGATGGCGGGGCCGCGCTCGGCCGAGGCCTTCTCGGCCACCTTCATGCCCAGGTAGGCGCGCTGCATGGCCGCCAGGCCCAGCTCGGCGGCGCCCACCTGGCGCCAGTCGGTCCAGATGGAGCGCAGCAGCAGTGCGGAAACCAGGGCCAGCAGCAGGCCGGTCGTCAGCAGGAACAGTCGTGTCAGGCGCATGGGTACGGCGGGTTCCGGCCATTATGGGAGCGCCTAAACTGGCCGGCCGCGCCACAAGCGCCAGGAGTACGCCATGAACGCACGAGACCCCCATCTGCCCCTGCAAGCCGACGAGGCCAGCGCACTCGGGGCCTATGCCGAACGTGTCTGGGACGAGGAAATCGTCCCCGCGTTGACCGACTACATCGCCATCCCCGCCAAGAGCCCGATGTTCGACGCCGACTGGGCGGCGAACGGCCACATCGACAAGGTGCTGACCCAGGCCGCCGCCTGGGTGGAGAGCAAGAAGGTCGCCGGGCTGAAGCTGGAGGTCATCCGCATCCCGGGCCGCACGCCGGTCATCTTCTTCGAGGTGCCGTCCACCAAGCCCGGCTCGGACGACACCGTGGTGCTGTACGGCCACCTGGACAAGCAGCCCGAGTTCAGCGGCTGGCGCAACGACCTGGGCCCCTGGACGCCCAAGTACGAGAACGGCCTGCTGTACGGCCGCGGCGGTGCCGACGACGGCTATGCGGTCTACGCGTCGCTGACGGCCATCATGGCGCTGGACCAGCAGGGCATCCCGCGCCCGCGCTGCGTGGGCCTGATCGAGACCTGCGAGGAATCCGGCTCCTTCGACCTGCCGGCCTACCTGGACGTGCTCAAGCCTCGCCTGGGCAACGTGTCGCTGGTGGTCTGCCTGGACTCCGGCGCCGGCAACTACGACCAGCTGTGGCTGACCACGTCGCTGCGCGGCATGGTGTCGGGCGTGCTGAAGGTCGAGGTGCTGACCGAGGGCATCCACAGCGGCGACGGTTCGGGCGTGGTGCCCTCGTCCTTCCGCATCCTGCGCCAGGTGCTGGACCGGCTGGAGGACAGCAAGACCGGCCGCCTGCTGCCCGAGAGCTTTCACTGCGAGATCCCCGGTGCGCGGCTGGAGCAGGCGCAGGCGACCGCGGCCATCCTGAAGGAAGAGGTCTACAAGCGCATGCCCTGGGCCTGCGGCGCGGACGGCGGCCCGGTGCTGCCGGTGACGGACGACCCGGTCGAGGTGCTGCTGAACCGCACCTGGCGGCCGACGCTGTCGGTGGTCGGCGCCGACGGCTTCCCCGAGCTGAAGAACGCCGGCAATGTGCTGCGGCCGTACACGGCCTTCAAGCTGAGCCTGCGCCTGCCGCCGCTGGTGGACGGCAACGAGGCGGCGCTGAAGCTGAAGGCGCTGCTGGAAGACAACGCGCCCTACAACGCCAAGGTCACGTTCACGCCCGATGGTCGCGCCGGGGCTTACGGCGCCACGGGCTGGAACACGCCCGACCTGTCGCCGTGGCTCAGCCGGGCGCTGAACGACGCCAGCCAGACCCACTTCGGCGCGCCGGTGGGCTTCATCGGCCAGGGCGGCACCATCCCGCTGATGAGCATGCTGCAGAAGGGCTTCCCGAGCGCGCAGATGATGGTCTGCGGCGTGCTGGGCCCCAAGAGCAACGCGCACGGGCCCAACGAGTTCCTGCATGTGCCGTATGGCAAGCGGCTGACGGCTGCGGTCGCGCAGGTCATGGCTGCCCATCCCTGAATGGATCAACTCAGAGCCATCAAGGTTTTCGTCCGCGTCATCGACGAAGGCAGCTTCGCCGGCGCCGCGCGGGCGCTGGACCTGGCGCCCGCCGTCGTCACGCGCCTGGTGGCCGAGCTGGAAGACCACCTCGGCACGCGGCTGCTGAACCGCACGACGCGGCGGCTGTCGCTGACCGAGATCGGCGAGGCCTACCTGGAACGCGCGCGGCGCATCCTGGCCGACGTGGACGAGGCGGCTGCGCTGGCGGCCTCGGCCACGCAGGAGGTGCGCGGCCTGCTGCGCGTGCTATGCCCGCCGGCCATCGCGGTGCACCAGCTGGCCAAGCATCTGCCCAGCTTTCACCGCGAGTACCCGGCGGTGACGCTGGAGATCACGTCGCCGGGCGCCGTGGACACGGTGGACGACGGCTACGACCTGACCATCTTCCTGTCCCGCGAGGCGCTGGACGGCGACTTCATCGCGCGGCGGCTGGCGCGCAGCGAGTTCATCCTGTGCGCGTCGCCCGACTATCTGGAGCGGCGCGGCCGCCCCCAGCACCCCAGCGAGCTGAAGCAGCACGATGCGCTGATTCCGCCCACGCCGTCGCTGATGCGCGGCCTGACGCTGCAGCGCGGCGACGGCAGCGAGGAGATCACGCTGCCCATGTCGCCCAACCGCGCGACGCTGTCGACGACGCACATGGACACCAACTACGCCGCGGCGCTGCACGGCCTGGGCATCGCGGGGTTGCCCAGCTTCATGGTCGAGGACGCGCTGCTGGAGCAGGCGCTGGAGCGCGTGATGCCGCAGTGGCGGCTGTTCGGCACCACGCTGTGGGCCGGCCTGCCCACGCGCAAGTACGTACCGGCGCGCACGCGCGCCTTCCTGGACTTCCTGCTGCAGATCTTCGGCGGCGAGGACCGCGACCCCTGGCTGGTGGCCGCGGGCTGCGCGACCTGCCCCTAACGCAGGCTGAAGCCCAGATCGAAGAACTCGGGGTAGCGCGCCTCCATCGCCCGCTTCAGGAACCCGAGCGCGACGTAGCGCGCCGAGGTCTTGGCGATGCGGGCGAGCAGCCGGCGTTCTTCAGGGTGGCCCTGGCCCAGCAGTACGAGGTGGTGCCGGATGGCGCTCCACTCGATGCGCCGCCAGTACTCACCGAAGTCGGCCGCCGATTCCTCATCGAGCAGGCCGGCCGCGCGGCAGTCTTGCCAGTGGCGCACGGCCCAGTCGATCTCCTGCGGCTCGTCCCAGGCCAGCTCCGGCGGGCGCAGCAGCGCGGCCAGCGCGTCGGTCGCGCTGCCCTGCGGCGCGTCGTCCACCAGGCGATGCAGCACGGCGTCCAGGCCGGCATTCAGATCGGCCTGGGCGATGTAGGCGAGGCCGGCGCGCAGCGACGTGGCGTCGGCGGGCGCCGGCACGGGCGGGCAGGCGCGCAGCGCGGCGC
>DASWWC010000317.1:0-13546 GCA_036401055.1 Roseateles sp. | reverse complement strand
GCTGCGCCTGACGCTGCCGCCCGGCTACGCCGCGTCGGCCGCGGCGGCGCGCAACCCGTCGCTGGACGACCCGCGCAGCAACACGCCACGCCTGACGTTCGAGCAACGCATCGCCGACGCTCTGTGCGGCGGCGACTGGGTGGAGGAGAAGACCAGCGAGAACAACACCCAGGCCGTCGGCGCCCTCGGCGAGTACCGCACCGTCATGCGACGCGGCAACACCTGCGTGGAGATGTTCCGTTCGCGCATCGGCGATACGGACCCCTTCAACGGCAACGTCGCGCCCCGCGCGCCGCGCATGATGGGCAAGTCCTACAAGTGCCGGTGAGCTGAGCCGCCCTGAGCACGCATCTGCTCCTGCAGCCGCAGCACGCGGCGCTGCACCTTGCCGGTGGTGGTCATGGGCAGCGCCTCGATGAACTCGATCTCCTTGGGGTACTCGTAGGGCGCCAGCCGCGCCTTCACGTGCGCCTGCAAGGCCTCCAACAGCGCCGCGTCGCCCGCCCAGCCCTCGGCCAGCACCACATAGGCCTTCACCAGCGCGCCACGCTCGGCGTCGGGCTTGGGCACCACGGCCACGTTGGCCACGGCCGGATGCTTGAGCAGGCAGTTCTCGATCTCGCCGGGCCCGATGCGGTAGCCGGCGCTCTTGAACATGTCGTCCGCGCGGCCCTCGTACCAGAGCGTGCCGTCGGCGTCCATGCGCGCCAGGTCGCCGGTGCGGCACCAGCTGTCGGCGGGGTCGCCGGTGAACTTGGCGCGGGTCGCCGCCTCGTTGTTCCAGTAGCCCAGGAAAAACACCGGGTCGGGCTGGCCGTGGCGGTCGCGCGCGTGCACGGCCACCTCGCCGGTGACGCCCGGCGCGCACTCGCGGCCGTCGTCATCGATGAGGGCCACGCGGTGGCCGGGGTAGGCGCGGCCCATGCTGCCCGGCCTGGCCGGCCACAGCGCCTGGCAGTTGCCGACCACGTAGTTCATCTCGGTCTGGCCGAACATCTCGTTGACCGGCACGCCCAGCACGTCGCGGCACCAGCCGAACACCGCGTCGCCGACGGCCTCGCCGGCGCTCATCAGGGCCTGCAGCTTCAGCGCGTGTCGCCCGGGATGAGGCTCGGCCTTCATCATGGCCTTCAGCGCCGTCGGGAACAGGAAGGCATGCGTGACGCCGTAGCCAGCCATCAGCTCGAAGGCCTTGGCCGCCGAGAAGCGCCCCTGCCAGGCCACGATGGGCCTGCCGAAGTACAGCGTGGGCAGCAGCGCGTCCATCAGGCCGCCCGTCCAGGCCCAGTCGGCCGGGCTCCAGAACACGGCGTCGCTGGGCCGCTCGATGTGGAAGGGATCGAAGCCGAACCAGTTCTGGCTGGCGACGAAGCCGCTGAGGTTGCCGATCAGCGCCCGCTGCGGGATCAGCGCGCCCTTGGGGTTGCCGGTGGTGCCGCTGGTGTAGATCAGGATGGCGGGGTCGTCGGCGCGCGTCGCCACCGGCTTGAAGCGGGCGGCCTCGGCCTGCAGTGCCTGCATCCACGGCAGCTCGTCGCAGTCCACGGGGCATTGGCCCACGACGAGGATGCGGCGCAGCGCGGGGCAGCGCGCCCGCGCCTCGCGTAGCACCGGCAGCACCTCGCAGACCGCGATCGCCAACACGGCACCGCTGTCCTGCAGCCGGTACTCCAGCGCCTCGGCACCGAACAGCATGGACAACGGCATGGCGACTGCGCCGATCTGCTGGATGGCGATGTGGGCCACCGCCGTCTCGAAGCGCTGCGGCAGCACGATGGCGACGCGGTGGCCGCGGCGCACGCCCTGGGCCAGCAGCGCATTGGACAGCCGGTTGGCGGCGCGCTGCAGCTGCCCATAGCTGTAGCTGGCGCGGCAGCCGCTCTCGCTGTCGAAATGGATGGCCGTGGCCTTGGGCGTGTCGCGCGCCCAGCGGCCGCAACAGGCCTCGGCGATGTTGAAGTCGTCGGGCACCTGCCAGCGGAAGTCGGCATGCAGCTGCGCGTATCGGTCCACCGCCATGGGCCACCCGAGTTGGGAGAAGGGGCGCTGATGCTAGCCAGCCGGCCCCGGCCCGGGCTCAGGGCAAGCCCGGGGGGCGGGGCGATCAGAGCCGGTAACCGTGACCGGCCAGCGGCAGCGCGTACAGCCGCCGCCCCGTGGCTGCGGCGATGGCGTTGACGAGAGCCGGCGCGAAGCCGCCCACCGCCTCCTCGCCGGCGCCGCCGGGTTTCTCGGTGCTGTCCATCAAGATGACCTCGCAGGGCGGCGTCTGCGCCATCGTGACCAGCGGGTAGTCCGAGAAGTTGGACTGCTCGACGGCACCCTGCTTCAGCGTGATCTGGCCGAGGAAGGCGGCCGACAGCGCGAAGACGATGCTGCCTTCGACCTGCGCGCGCACGTTGGCCGGGTTGATGACGACGCCGCAGTCGATGGCGGTCCAGACCTGGTGGATCGTCACGCGCCTGCCAGCATCGACCGACACTTCGACCACATGCGCGACGGTGCTGCCGTTGGCCTTGGAGAACGCCATGCCGTGATGCCGCCCCGGCTGGCTGCGGCCCCAGCCGGAGCGCTCGGCCAGCACGTCCAGCAGAGCCAGTGGGCGCGCGTCGCCGGCCAGCAAGCGGCGGCGGTAGTCGAAAGCGTCGATGCGTGCGCGGGAGGCCAGCTCGTCGATGAGGCATTCGTAGGCGAACACGTTCTGGCTGGCCGCCACCGAGCGCCAGAAGCCGACCGGCACGCCGGCGTCCACCGTCGTGACGTGGGTGCGCAGCGCCACGCCGCGGTAGTAGTCGGGCAGCTCGCCGACGGCGCTGGGGTCCACCGGCTTGGCGAGGTCGCGCAAGGCGCCCTCGCCGGTGTAGTGGAAGAGCGACTCGCAGGCCATGTCGGTGCGCAGCGCGGTGAGCAGGCCGGTGGCGTCAGTCGATGCGGTGAGCTTCACCGCAGCGGCGGGGCGGTAGTAGTCGTGCCGCATGTCTTCCTCGCGGCTCCAGATCAGCTGCACCGGCGCACCGTCGCACTGCGCGGCGATGCGAGCGGCCTGCAGCGCGAAGTCAAACTCCATGCGCCGGCCGAAGCCGCCGCCGGCCAGCGTGGTGTGCAACGTCACCTGCTCCAGCTTGAGCGCCAGCGCCTGCGCGACGGCTTCACGCGTGAAGGACTGGGTCTGCGTGGGCAGCCAGAGCTCGGCACCACGGGCATCGACGCGCGCCGTCGCGTTCATCGGCTCCATCGTCGCGTGGGCGAGGAAGGGCACGGTGTAGACGCGCTGCAGGCTGGCGCGCCCGGCGGCGGCCTTGGCGTGGCGGGCCAGCAAGTCCTTGGCGCTACTGTTGGGCGGCAGGTGCAAGGGCCCGTCCTTGCCGACGGCCCGACGCAGCGCGGCGGCATGGCCGGCGCTGCTGTGGCGGCTGGCCTTGCGAAGGTCCCAGCGCGGTTTCAACATCGCCAATGCGGTGCGGGCACGCCACCAGGTGTCGGCGACGACAACGACCGCGTCATCCAGCTTCACGACCTTGCGGACGCCACGCATCGCCAGCGCGGGCGCCGGGTCCACCGCCTGCAGCCGCCCGCCGAACGCCGGGCATTGCAGGATGGCGGCACGCAGCAGGCCGGGCAGGCGCACGTCGATGCCGAACACGGCCGAGCCGTCGGTCTTGGCGGGCAGGTCCAGCCGCGGCACGTTGCGGCCGACGTAGCGCAGGCGCTCGCGCGGCATCAGCGGCGGCGCCTCGGGCAGCGGCAGCTGCGCGGCCTGCACCACCAGCTCGGCGTAGGCCAGGCGCCGACCGCTGGCCGCATGCAGCACGGCGCCGTCGCGGGTGTCGCAGGCTTCAGGCGCCACACCCCAGCGCTGCGCCGCCACCTGCATCAGCACCGCCCGCCCCTGCGCGCCCGCCTTGCGCAGCATGTCGTACTGCATGCCGACGCCGCTGCTGCCGTAGGTGGCGTACTCGTTGCGGCCGGGGTTGAAGTAGCGCGCCTCGATGGGCGCCATCTCGATGCGCACGCGCGACCAGTCCAGGTCCAGCTCGTCCGCCAGAATCTGCGCGATGGCCGTGCCGGTGCCCTGGCCGATCTCGCTGGTGTTGGACAGCAGCGTGACCGAGCCGTCCGCGGCAATGCGCACCCAGTGCGCCACGTGCGTCGGTGCGGCGGCCTGCGCCGATGCGCCGAGGGGGATCAGCAGTGCGCCCGACTTGAGGAAGTCCCGCCGGTGCAGTGGGGCCGCGCTCATGCGCTGGCCGCCTTGATGGCGCGGCGGATGCGCGAGTAGGTGCCGCAGCGGCACAGGTTGGTGACGGCGGCGTCGATGTCCTCATCGCTGGGCCGGGGCGTGTGCGCCAGCAGTGCCGCCGCGGCCATCAGCATGCCGGACTGGCAGTAGCCGCACTGCGGCACCTGCTCGGCGATCCAGGCCTGCTGCAGCCGGTGCGAGCGGTCGGGCGACAAGGCCTCGATGGTGGCGACCCTGGCCTCCCCCACGGCCGACAGCGGCATCACGCAGCTGCGCGCGAGCTGGCCGTTCAGGTGCACGCTGCAGGCACCGCAGATGCCCGCACCGCAGCCGAACTTGGTGCCGGTCAGGCTGAGATGGTCACGCAGCACCCACAGCAGGGGCGTGTCGGGTTCGGCGTCCACGACATGCGTGGCACCGTTCACATGGATTCGGGTGTTCAAGCGGCCTCCGCCCACCCGCCGCCATCGGCGGGGCGACGGATGCTAGCCAGCCCGAATTAGGAGAGAGTGAGGACGAGTTCAGAGCCCCAGCCAGGCCGAGGGCGACCACATGCTGGGGCGGTCGCCGTCGGCATAACGCTCCAGTGCATCGCCGGTCAGGCGGCAGATGCGCCAGTCCGGCAGCACCTCGGCGCCCAGCTTCTCGTAGAAGCGGATGGCGTCCTCGTTCCAGTCCAGCACGGTCCAGTCGAAACGGCCGTAGCCGCGCTCGCAGGCCAGCTGGGCGAGCTGGATCAGCAGCGCCTTGCCCAGGCCGCTGCGGCGGTGCGCCGGGCGCACGTACAGGTCTTCCAGGTACAGGCCCGGCTTGGACAGAAAGGTGGAGAAGTTCTTGTAGAACAGCGCGAACGCGACCACCTGACCGTCCACCTCGCCCACCAGGCACTCGGCGGAGGGCTCGTCGCCGAACAGGTGCGGCTCCAGCCGGTCGGGCGTGACCTCCAGCAGATGCGTCAGGTTCTCGAACTCAGCCAGTTCGCCGATGAGCTGGACGATGGCATTCAGGTCGCGCGGCTCGGCGGCGCGGATGTCGTGGCGGGGTGCGGGCATGGTGACGGCATTGTCAGCGGACTGGGCTGTCCTAAAGTGCGGATATGCCCCATGTCTACACGCCTCGTCGCGTCCATCGCAGCGACTTCGTCAGCCTTCGTGGCCTGCGTCATCACATCCTGCGCTGGGGCGAAGCCTCGCCCAGCCGGCCGCCGCTGGTGATGGTGCATGGCTGGATGGACGTGGGCGCGTCGTTCCAGTTCGTCGTCGATGCGATGCGCGCCGACCGCGAGGTCATCGCGCTGGACTGGCGCGGCTTCGGCCTCAGCGCGACGACCGGCGCCGACTGCTACTGGTTCCCCGATTACCTGGGCGACCTGGACGCGCTGCTGGACCTGCTCGGCCCCGACGCGCCCGTGGACCTGCTGGGCCACAGCATGGGCGGCAACGTGGCGATGAGCTATGCCGGCGTGCGGCCGGGCCGCGTGCGCCGGCTGGTCAACCTGGAAGGCTTCGGCATGCCCGACGTGGCGCCCGCCGCCGCGCCCGAGCGGCTGACGCGCTGGCTGGACGAGCTGAAGGCGCCGCCCTCGCTGCGCCCCTACGCGACGCTGGCCGACGTGGCCGAGCGGCTGCGCAAGAACAACCCGAGGCTGGCAGCGGACAAGGCAGCCTGGCTGGCGCAGCACTGGGCGCGCGAAACCCCCGAGGGCTTCCAGCTCAACGCCGACCCGGCGCACAAGCTCGCCAACCCCGTGCTGTACCGCAAGGCCGAGGTGCTGGCCTGCTGGCAGCGCATCACGGCGCCAACGCTGTGGGTCGAGGGCAGCGACGACCAGCTGGCGCGCTTCTGGGGCAGCCGCTTCCCGCGCGAGGAGTTCGAGGCGCGGCTGGCCGTCGTGCCCGACGTGCAGCGCCATGTGCTGCAGGACGCCGGCCACATGCTGCACCACGACCAGCCGGAGGCGCTGGCCGCCAGGCTGGAACTATTTCTCGCTTGACCCGTGCCCGCGTGGCCCGGGCACGCCCGGCGCCCTGAAGGCGGCATCTGCGTCGGCAGAATGAAGCCATGACCGGCCACGAAGCCTCGCCTCTCACGCTCAACCGGCGCCGCGCCTGGCTGGCGTTGGCGGCGCTGTGCGGTGCCGCCAGCGCGCAGGCCAGCTGCCGCCGGCCGCTGACGGTGGCGGTATCCGACCTGGGGCTGGGCTGCTACCTGGAGCAGGGCGAGATCCGCGGCTTCATCCCCGACCTGACGCGGGAGCTGCAGACCCGCACCGGCTGTGTCCTGACGCTCAGCTACCTGCCGCGCGCCCGCGGGCTCGCGGACTTCGACCGCGGCGCGGTCGACATCATCACGTCCATGATGCGCACCCCGGAGCGCGACGCCGTCGGCGCCTACCTGCCCTATGGCTACACCAAGCACGACCTGCTGGTGGTGCCGGAGGCGGCGGACGGCCTGCGCGGGCTGGCCGACCTCATCCGCCGGCCTGAGCTGACGCTGGGCGTGGTGCGCGGCATACGCACCAACAGCCGCGTTGACGACCACCTGGAGCAACTGCTTGCCATCCGCCGGGCCGAGTACTCCGCCGACTTCGCCAACCTCGGTGCCAAGCTGGCCGCCCGCCGCGTGCAGGCAGCGCTGATGCCCAATGCCGTGCACCTGAAGCTGCGCCGCGACGGCGTGTTGCCGCCCGAGCTGGTCCTCATCGACGAGCCCGAGGCCCGGCCGCAGGTGCTGGGCCTGTACGTGAACCGCCAGGCCGTGCCGCAGCAGTCGATCACGCTGCTGGCACAGCAGCTGGCGGTGCTGGTCAAGACGGGCTGGGTGAGGCAGTGCTATGTGCGGCACTTCGGCGAGGCCGAGACCCGCCGCATGGAGAACGCGGTGCGGCAGCGCTGAGCGGTCAGCCCGACTCGCCGGACGCCTCGGCATCCAGCCGGTTCATGGCCCGCGCGTAGACGATGACGATGGCGCAGAAGCCCAGCAACGCGCCCTGCGACGCCAGCCAGAAAGCCAGCGGCCAGCCGAACACCTCCAGGCTCAGCTCGCGCGCGAAGTAAACCGGCACGAACGCGACCACCATCCAGGCCAGCAGCAGCCAGGCCGTCAGCCGCCGCGTCCGGCGCCAGTAGTCGGCATGCGAAGAAACCGTCATGGAACCCATTCTCGCCCATGAGAAAATCACCGCTTTGCCAAACCGACACGCTCCGTCATGGACATCGAACACATCAACCAAATCGGCAATTCCCTGGCCGACCTCTCAGCGCGCACCGACGCGCTAAGGGGGTATCTTTGACTTCGATCGCAAAGCACTGCGACTGAACGAAGTCAACGCCGCGCTGGAAAATCCCAACGTCTGGAACGATCCCAAGCGCGCGCAGGAGCTGGGCAAGGAGAAGCGCCAGCTCGAAACGGTGGTCGAGACCATCAACCACCTGAGCTCCTCGCTCGCCGACAACGCCGAGCTGTTCGAGATGAGCCGCGAGGAAGGCGATGAGGCGGGCATGCTGGCCATCGAGGCCGATGCGGCGACGCTGCGCGCCAAGGTCGAGGAACTCGAGTTCCGCCGCATGTTCAACAACCCGGCCGACCCGAGCAACTGCTTCATCGACATCCAGGCCGGCGCCGGTGGCACCGAGGCCTGCGACTGGGCCGGCATGCTGCTGCGCCAGTACCTGAAGTACGCCGAGCGCAAGGGCTTCAAGACGACGATGGAAGACGAGACGCCGGGCGACGTGGCCGGCATCAAGAGCGCGACCATCAAGGTGGAAGGCGAGTACGCCTTCGGCCTGCTGCGCACCGAGACCGGCGTGCACCGCCTCGTCCGCAAGTCGCCGTTCGACTCGTCCGGCGGCCGCCACACCTCTTTCGCTTCGCTGTTCGTCTACCCGGAAGTCGACGACTCCATCGAGATCGACATCAACCCGGCCGACGTGCGCACCGATACCTTCCGCGCCTCAGGCGCCGGCGGTCAGCACATCAACAAGACCGACTCGGCCGTGCGCCTGACGCACATCCCGACCGGCATCGTCGTGCAATGCCAGGACGGCCGCAGCCAGCACAGCAACCGCGACGTCGCCTGGCGCCGCCTGCGCTCGCGCCTGTACGACCATGAGATGAAGAAGCGCATGGAAGAACAGCAGAAGCTGGAAGACACCAAGACCGACGTGGGCTGGGGCCACCAGATTCGCAGTTATGTGCTGGACCAGAGCCGCATCAAGGACTTGCGCACGAACTACGAGACCTCGGCGACGCAGAAGGTGCTGGACGGCGACCTCGACCCCTTCATCACCGAGTCGCTCAAGCAGGGCATCTGATGCCCCGGGGCCGCCAGCGCGGCCCCTTGTTCTTTTTGCCGCTGCGGCGGCCCGTTTCCTTTTGTCCTTCTCCCCACAAGGAATTCCCTCATGCGTGAAGGCACTGCCCCCCTGATTCAACGCCTGGACTATCAGCAGCCGGCGTTCTGGATCCGCAAGGTCGACCTGAGCTTTGACCTCGACCCGGCCAAGACCCTCGTCACGAGCAAGATGCAGGTCGAGCGCAACACCGCGGTGCCGCACGGCCCGCTGCGCCTGCACGGCGAGGAGCTGAACCTGCTGCGCGTGCTGATCAACGGCGCGGGCGTGTCCTTCCGCCAGGAAGGCGCCGAGCTGGTCATCGACAACCCGCCGGACGAGGACTTCGCGTTCGAGATCCGCAACACCATCTGCCCCGAGAAGAACACCGCACTGTCGGGCCTGTACACGTCCGGCGGCAGCTTCTTCACGCAGTGCGAGGCCGAGGGCTTCCGCCGCATCACCTACTTCCTGGACCGGCCGGACGTGATGGCCGTCTACACGGTCACGCTGCGCGCCGACGCCACCAAGTACCCCGTGCTGCTGTCCAACGGCAACCTGGTGGACAGCGGCGCGCTGGAGAACGGCCGCCACTTCGCCGTCTGGAACGACCCCTTCCCCAAGCCCAGCTACCTGTTTGCCGTCGTCGCGGGCGACCTGGTTGCGCGCGAGCAGCGCGTGCGCACCCGCGCCGGCAAGGACCACCTGCTGCAGGTGTTCGTCCGCCGCGGCGACCTGGAGAAGACCGAGCACGCGATGAACTCGCTGATCGCCTCCATGGTCTGGGACGAGGCCCGCTTCGGCCTGCCGCTGGACCTGGAGCGCTTCATGGTGGTCGGCGTGTCCGACTTCAACATGGGCGCGATGGAGAACAAGGGGCTGAACATCTTCAACACAGCCGCCCTGCTGGCCTCGCCCGCCACCGCGACGGACGCCGACTTCGCGCGCATCGAGTCCATCGTCGCGCACGAGTACTTCCACAACTGGACCGGCAACCGCGTGACCTGCCGCGACTGGTTCCAGCTGTCGCTGAAGGAAGGTCTGACCGTCTTCCGCGACCAGGAATTCAGCATGGACATGGCCGGCACGCCGTCGGCCCGCGCGGTCTGCCGCATCCAGGACGTGCGCCAGCTGCGCGCGCTGCAGTTCCCCGAGGACAGCGGCGCCATGGCCCACCCGGTGCGCCCGGACAGCTACAGCGAGATCAACAACTTCTACACCGCCACCGTCTACGAGAAGGGCTCGGAGGTGGTGCGCATGTACCAGACGCTGGTCGGCCGCAAGGGCTTCGAGGCCGGCATGAAGCTGTACTTCGAGCGCCACGACGGCCAGGCCGTGACCTGCGACGACTTCGCGCAGGCGATTGCCGACGCGAACCCCGGTTCTGCACTGACCACGCGGTTGGACGCCTTCAAGCACTGGTACTCGCAGGCTGGCACGCCGCGCGTGAAGGCCCACGGCGAGCACGATGCCGCCGCCCGCACCTACACGCTCAAGCTCACGCAGCACACGCCCGCAACGCCCGGCCAGACGGACAAGCAGCCGCAGGTCGTTCCCATCGTCATGGGCTTGCTGGACCGCCACGGCGCAGCACTCCCGCTGAACGCGAACGGCGACACCGAGCAAGTGCTGGTGCTGGACCAGGCCGAGCAGACCGTCGTGTTCGAGAACATCGACAGCGAGCCCGTGCCGTCGCTGCTGCGCGGCTTCTCCGCGCCGGTGGTGCTGGACGACGGCCTGTCCGACGCCGCGCTGCTGGTGCTGATGCGCCACGACAGCGACCCGTTCAACCGCTGGGAAGCCGGCCAGCGCCTGGCGCTGAACCGCATCCTGCACGCGCTGCGCGCCGGCCAGCCGCTGCAGCTCAGCAACGCCTTCATCGAGGCGATGCGCGGTGTGCTGAACCACGCCGAGCTGGACCCCGCGTTCAAGGAACTCGCGCTGACGCTGCCGGGCGAGAGCTACATCGCCGAGCAGCTGGACGTCGTCGACCCGCAGGCCATCCACGCCGCCGTCATGGCCGCCCAGCAGCAACTGGCCGCCGCGCTGCGTGACGACTGGATCGCCGCCTTCGAGGCCAACCAGATCGCCGGCGGCTACACACCCGATCCGGTCTCGTCCGGCAAGCGCGCGCTGGCCAACTTGGCGCTGTCCATGCTGGTGCTGGACGCCCAGGCCACGGGCGACACCGTGTGGCCGGGCAAGGCCTACCAGCGCTTCAAGGACGCGTCCAACATGACGGACCGCCTGGGCGCGCTGGCCGCGCTGGTCAACGCCGGTAGCAGCCTGGCCGCCCCGGCGCTGGAACGCTTCCACGCGCTGTTCAAGGACGATGCGCTGGTCATCGACAAGTGGTTCTCGCTGCAGGCGCGCGCGCCCGAGGTCGAGGGCCGCGTGTTCGCCCGCGCGAAGGCGCTGACCAAGCACGCCGACTTCACGCTGAAGAACCCCAACCGCGCGCGCAGCCTGCTGGCGTCGCTGTGCATGTTCAACCCGGCCGCCTTCCACCGCGCCGACGCGGCGGGCTACGTGTTCTGGGCCGAACAGGTGCTGGCCATCGACGCCATCAACCCGCAGCTGGCCAGCCGCGTCGCCCGCGCGATGGACCGCTGGGCCGTGCTGGCCGAGCCCTACCGCACGGCCGCCCGCGAAGCCGTGGCCCGCGTGGCCGCCAAGACCGACCTGTCCACCGACGTTCGCGAGATTGTCGAACGCGCCCTCGCCTCTGGAACTTAAGCAGTACACCCATGTCACGCCAGACCAGCCTCACCCAATACCTCATCGAGCAGCAACGCGAGCACGGCCACATCCCGCAGGAGCTGCGGCTGCTGATCGAGGTGGTGGCGCGCGCCTGCAAGCGCATTGCCATCGCCGTCAACAAGGGCGCCCTGGGCGGCGTGCTCGGCACCGCCGGCAGCGAGAACGTGCAGGGCGAGGTGCAGAAGAAGCTCGACATCATCGCCAACGAGGTGCTGATCGAGGCCAACGAGTGGGGGGGGCATCTGGCGGCCATGGCCAGCGAGGAGATGGACAGCATCTACGTCGTGCCCAACCGCTACCCGCAGGGCGAGTACCTGCTGCTGTTCGACCCCCTCGACGGCTCCAGCAACATCGACGTCAACGTGTCCATCGGCACCATCTTCAGCGTGCTGCGCAAGGTGGGCCATTCGCGCGGCGTGTCGGAAGAAGACTTCCTGCAGCCCGGCAAGCAGCAGGCCGCGGCCGGCTATTGCGTCTACGGCCCGCAGAGCATGCTGGTGTTGACGGTGGGCGACGGCGTCGCCATGTTCACGCTGGACCGCGAGACCGGCTCCTGGGTGCTGACGCAGGACGAGGTCAAGATCCCGGACGACACCAAGGAGTTCGCGATCAACATGTCCAACATGCGCCACTGGGCGCCGCCGGTGACGCGCTACATCGACGAATGCCTGGCCGGCGCCACCGGTCCGCGCGGCAAGGACTTCAACATGCGCTGGGTGGCCAGCATGGTGGCCGACGTGCACCGCATCCTGACCCGCGGCGGCGTATTCCTCTACCCCTGGGACCAGCGCGAACCCGACAAGCCCGGCAAGCTGCGCCTGATGTACGAGGCCAACCCGATGGCCTTCCTCATCGAGCAGGCCGGCGGCGCGGCCGTCAACGGCAGCGAGCGCATCATGGACCTGAACCCCACCAAGCTGCACGAGCGCGTGGCCGTGGCGCTGGGCTCCAGGAACGAGGTCGAACGCATCGCGGCCTACCATCGCGAGACGGCCTGAAAAATCCCGCTATAATGGCGGGCTTGACGCGCAGGCAACAGCCTTCGCCTTGAGGCCGGCATAGCTCAGTTGGTAGAGCAGCGCATTCGTAATGCGAAGGTCGGGGGTTCGACTCCTCTTGCCGGCACCAGATACACGAAGGGCCTGATCAAACGATCAGGCCCTTTTTGCTTGGGCACCTGCTCCGCAGGTCAGCCAGCCGGGTTCTGCTCGGACAGGAAGATCTCCACGCGACGATTGGCCGCGCGGCCCGACTCGGTGTCGTTGCCGGCCACCGGCTCGTGCGAACCCCGGCCCGTCACCGACATGCGTGACGGTGCCACGCCCCGAGCGCCCAAGTAGTCCCGCACGGCCATCGCACGCTCGCGCGACAGCGGGTCGTTGATCGCATCGCTGCCGGTGCTGTCGGTGTGGCCCACGATGCTCACGCGCACGCCGGGGTCCAGGTTGCGGCCGATCTCGTCCAGCACCGGACGCATCGCCGGCTTGATGTCGGCCCGGCCGGAGTCGAAGGACACGTCGCTGGGCACGTTCAGCTTCAGGCGGTTGTCGTCGGTGCGGGCGACCTCGACGCCGGTGCCCTGGCTGGCGCGGGCCAGCGCCTCGCGCTTCTCCTCCATGCGCTTGGACCACAGATTGCCGGCGACCGCGCCCACGACACCGCCGATGGCCGCGCTGCGGCCGGCATTACCGCCGGTCATGGAGCCGATGACGGCGCCCGCCACGGCGCCGACGCCCGCGCCCTGGGCAGTGCCGCGCTCACGCTCGCTCATGGATGAGCAGCCGGCGGCCAGCGTCAGAGAGGCCGCGAGGGCAACAAGGCCGGCGCGTCGGGCCGGGGTTGAGAGCTTGGACATGTTCTTCTCCTGGCGTTGCAAGCAGTGCCGCCATCCTCGACGCGACCGCGACGCTGCGCTGTCGTCACGAACCGGAGACGGCTGTCGTCCTGGTCCTACGACGGCAGGGGCGATGCCTATGGCGCGGTGACTTGGTAGCGATATCATCTTCGTTCCACCATTCCCGATGCCCCCATGCCCGCCCTGCTCCGCCGCCCCACCCTGCTTCTCGCCGCGCTGCTGCTGGCCGGCTGCGGATCGCCCGCCCGCGACACGGCGTCGCCACAGTGGCTGGCGGCCTGGGGTAGCGCGCAGCTGGACCAGCAGCCCGCCGCCCCCGGCAGCACGCCGCCACCCGCGCCCTGGCAGGCGCCGCTGAAC
>DASWWC010000316.1:0-3839 GCA_036401055.1 Roseateles sp. | reverse complement strand
CGACGCCGGAAGCGCGCCAGCGCCTGACGGCGCTGCTGGAGCGCGCGCTGGCCGACCAGGCCGACGCCGCCCGCGCGCTGGAGCACACCGCCCTCGCCGGCCGCGAGGGCGAGCGCCTGAAGGCGCTGTCCGCCACGCTGCAGCAGCGCCTCGCGGAAGTCCGCGCCCTGGTGCTGCAAGCCGACGGGCCGCCGCTGCGGCCGCAGCCCTGGTGGGACACGCTGACCGCCGCCATCGACGCGCAATACGCCCTCGGCGACGCCGCCACCGACGCGCTGCAGGCCGACCTGCGGGCCGTCGTGGCCGCGGACCGGTTCACCATGGCCGCCAGCCTGGCCGTCGTGCTGGTGCTGGCCGGCGCCGCCACGGTGCTGCTGTGGATCAGCGGCCGGCAGACCGTGCGCTCCATACAGCGCGCGCTCGGCCAGGCCCACGCCGTCGCCCTTGGCGACCTGGCGCTGCGCGAGACGGTGGACGCACAGTCCCGCGACGAGGGCGAGCGCCTGCTGGTGGCGCTGCTGGACATGGCGAGCCGGCTGGGCGAGGTGGTGGGCACCGTGCGCAGCCGCGCCGACGAGGTCGCCACGGCCAGCAGCCAGATCGCCATCGGCAATGCCGACCTGTCCGTGCGCACCGAAACGCAGGCCAGCGCGCTGCAGCAGACCACCGCCTCGGTGGACACGGTGCGCCACAGCCTCGACGAGGGCGCGCGCCAGGCCGGAGACGCCGCCGGGCTGGCCGACGAGGCCCGCTTGCTGGCCACCGACAGCGGCCACGCCGTGGCGGCGCTGGCCGGCACCATGAGCGAGATCCAGGCCTCGTCGCAGCGCATCGCCGACATCATCGGCACCATCGACTCCATCGCCTTCCAGACCAACATCCTGGCGCTGAACGCCGCCGTCGAGGCGGCGCGGGCCGGCGAGCACGGGCGCGGCTTCGCCGTCGTGGCCGGCGAGGTGCGGGCACTGGCGCAGCGCTCCGGCGCATCGGCGCGCGAGATCCGCTCGCTGATCGCTGCCAGCGTCGAGCGTGTGGCCGCCGGCCATGCGCAGGGCGAGCAGTCGGCCGCGCTGATGCAGCGCGTCGTGGACGCCGTCGGCCGCGTGGCGGCTCTCATCGGCACGATCAGCACGCTGTCCAGCAACCAGCACCGCAGCGTGGAGGAGGTCGGCGTGGCCGTGCACCGCATGGACGACGTGACGCAGCAGAACGCCGCCCTCGTCGAGCAGAGCGCCGCCGCGGCCGAAAGCCTGCGTCAGCAGGCCGAGGCGCTGCGCGAGGCGGTGGCGCATTTCCGCACCGCCGCGGGCTGAGCCAACCCGGCGCATGACGATTGGACGGCGGGCGGGCAAGCTGCACGCCTGCGTTCAGCAGGGCGTGACCGGGCGAGGCGCTTCGAGTTCAGCGCCCAGCGCCACCTCCAGGCGCGTCTGCAGCTGCCAGGCGGGCAGGCCCTGCGGCGCGTCCCGCGGCGACAGGCCATCGGCGCGGATGGCGCCCACGTAGCCGTCGCGGCCCTGGGCCTTGGCGGCGTACAGCGCCGAGTCGGCCAGCGCCAGGCAGGCCCGCCAGTCCCACAGCCGCGGGTGGCGCGGGTCCAGCGGGAAGGCGCTGAAGCCGATGGACACGGTCACGCGCACGGTCTGGCCGGCGCCGATGTCGAAGGGCTTCTCGCGCACCGCGGCGCAGACGCGCGCGGCCAGCGCGGCGGCGTCGCGGCGCTCGGTCTCGCGCACCAGCACCAGCACCTCCTCGCCGCCCCAGCGCACCAGCGAGTCGGTCTCGCGGAACACGCCGCGCAGCCGCTCGGCCAGCTGCACCAGCACCGCGTCGCCGGCGGCGTGGCCGTGCTGATCGTTGATGCGCTTGAAGTGGTCCAGGTCCAGCACCATCAGCAGCAGGTCGGCGTCGGGCCCGGGGCCTTCGCCGTCGGGCGTCTCGAAGCGGCGCAGGCACAGGCGCAGGTCGTCGTCCAGGCGCAGCTCCAGGTAGCGGCGGTTGCGCAGGCCGGTCAGCGCATCGGTCAGGCTGAGCTCGCGCAGCTCGGCGGTGCGCTCGGCCACCAGCGCCTGCAGCTCGGCCTCGCGGCGGCGCAGCAGCCGGGTGCGCCAGCGCATCCAGCCCCAGATGGCGGCCAGCGCCAGCAGCACGCCCAGCGCGCGGGCGGTGGTGGTCTGCCACCAGGCGGGCAGCAGCTCGATGGGCAGCTCCAGCTGGTCGGCGCCCCACAGCGTCTGGTGCGCGCTGGCCTTGACCTGCAGCGTGTAGCGGCCCGGCTTCAGCGGCCCGAAGCTGGGGTTGCGGGCCGACGCGTCCACGCGCGTCCATTCGGTGTCCAGGCCCAGCAACCGGTACTGGTAGCGCAGCCGAGACGGATCGGCATAGTCCAGCGCGGCGAATTCCACGCCCAGGCTGCGCGTGCCGGCCGGCAGCGTCAGCCCCGCGGCGCGCGGCAGTTCGTGCGGCTGGCCATTGACGCGCAGGCCGCTGATGACCAGCGGCGGGCTGGCCGGCTGCGGCGCGAAGGCCTCCGGCAGCACGCGCAGCAGGCCGCGGCTGCCGCCGAACAGCAGGCCGCCACTGGGCAGCTCGGTGCTGGCAAAGAACCAGAAGCTGCCGAAGCTCGCGCCCTCGGCGCTGCCGAAGCTGTCCACGCGCTGGGCGCGCGGGTCGTAGACGTTGATCTGGCTCCAGATGCGGCCATGGCCGTCCTCGTGCAGGTTGCCGCCGAACGAGCCCTCCAGGCCCAGGCGCTCGCTGACGCGCTCGAAACGGGCGCCGCCCTGCGCGTCCCAGCCGGCCAGGCGGTGCAGGCCGCTGACGGCGGTGTCCACCCACACCGTGCCGTCGCGGCCGGCCAGCAGCGCGACGACGATGGGGCTGGCCAGGCCTTCGCCGGGTGCCTGCGGCACGGGCTCGGGCCGCAGGCCGTCGCGCACGCGGTACAGGCCGGCCTGGCCGCCCAGCCACAGCTCGTGGCTGGCGGGCCGCTCGATCAGCGCATGGATGGCGCCGTGCAGCGGCCGGCCGTCAGCCAGCGCCACGCGCTGCAGTGCCGCCGCATCGGGGCCGGCCAGCCGGTACAGGCCCTCCTGCATGCCCAGCCAGACGTCGCCCCCGGCACGCACCAGCAGGCGCTGCGCACGGCCACCGTCCAGCGGCCAGTCGCGCAGCAGGCGGCCGTTGGCGGCGCGGTGCTCCAGCCGCCCGGCGGCCGCCATCCACAGGCTGCCGTCGGCCGCCTCGGCCATGATCTCCACCACCGTGCGGCGCTCGCGCGCCAGCTCGCCCAGCGTCTGCAGCTCGCGCCGGCCGTCCAGGCGCACGACCTGGCCTTGCTGGGTGGCGCCCAGCACGTCGCCGGTGGCCAGCGTCAGCACGGCGCGCACGTCGGCATCCTGCAGCACGCCGCCGGGCTCGATGTCCGGGCCGCGCACGGCCAGCGCCGGGTGGAACAGGTGGCGCTGCAGGCCCAGGCCGTAGCCGCTGACCCACATGGCGCCGCTGCGGTCGCGCAGCAGCGCGCTGATGTCGTTGCCGGCCAGGCCCATGGTGCGGCGCGGGTCGTGCGTGAGCCGCGCCTCGACGGCCTCGCTGCCTGGGTTGATCCACAGCAGGCCGGTCTTGGTGCCCACCCACAGCCGGCCGTCGGGGCCCTCGGCCAGCGCCTGCACCGGCGTGCGCAGCGACTGCACCCAGCGCACGGCATCGCCGTCGACCACGCCCAGCCGCCCGTCCTGCGTGCCCAGCCAGACCCGGCCGCCGCGGCTCTCCAGCAGCGTCAGCACGGTGGCGCTGGCAGGCAGGCCATCCAGCGCCGGCAGCGCCAGCTGCTCCCA
>DASWWC010000315.1:0-11860 GCA_036401055.1 Roseateles sp. | reverse complement strand
GAAGTACCTTGCCAACATGGGGCTGGTCTCGCTGGTGGACATCCACCGGAAACTCCAGCGTTTTACTTGAACCGCCGGATGCGGAACCGCACGTCCGGTGGTGGGAGAGGGCTGAGGGGGCGACCCCTCACCCTACTCGATCGCTTAGTCGTCCAGTCCGGGAAACAGCCGGTTCGGGAACACCATGCTGTGGCTGGTTCGCACGACGACGCCGCCCTTGAAGTGGACGTTGAAGCGCATGCCGTAGCCGGCTGGGTCGGGCTGCACGGTCCAGTCCCAGACGTCCTCGCCGCTGTGGCGGAAGAACACGCGGCTGCGTTCCTGGCCCAGTCGGCGTGACACCTGCTCGGTCGTCATGCCGGGCTCGATGCGGGCCCGGGCAGCCGTTGACAGACCGTCCACGATGCCCACCAGCCGGCCATCGGCGCCCAGCCTGACCATGTAGCAATGCTGGCCCATGGGCTGGTTGGCGTATTCCAGCGTGCGGCCGCCGTCGGCCTCGGGCCAGATGCGGCTGGGCGGGCCGTACAGCGTGATGACGTCCTCGCTGCGGCTCAGTCCCGGCTGCAGCCGCGCATCGCGGTCCGGCGTCGCGCAACCCGACAGCAGCGCCGCGACGGCCAGGGCGAGCAGCGCGGTCCGCATGGCCTGCCTCAGCGTCGGGCGAGCGCCCTGGCGCACTCGCTGACCAGTGCCGGGCCCTTGTAGATCAAGCCCGTGTAGACCTGCACCAGGTCCGCGCCGGCGGCGAGCTTGGTGCGGGCGTCCTCGCCGCTCAGCACGCCGCCCACGCCGATGATGGGATAGCCAGCCGGCAGCGCGGCACGCAGCAGCCGGATGACGCGGTTGCTGGCCTCGAAGACGGGGGCGCCCGACAGGCCGCCCATCTCGTCCGCGTGGGCAAGACCCTGCACCTGGTCGCGCGCGATGGTCGTGTTGGTGGCGATAACGCCGTCGATGCCGTTGGCGGTCAGCGTCCGGGCGATGACGGCGACCTGGTCTTCCTCCAGGTCCGGCGCGATCTTGACGAACATGGGCACGCGCTTGCCGGTCTGGCTGTCGAGTTGCTGCTTGCGCTGCTGCAGCGCGCCCAGCAGCGCGTCCAGCGCCGCATCGCTTTGCAGCGCGCGCAGGTTCTTGGTGTTGGGGCTGGAGATATTGACGGTGATGTAGTCGGCATGCGGGTGCACGCCGTCCAGGCCCAGCAGGTAGTCGTCCGCCGCGTTCTCGATGGGCGTGGCCGCGTTCTTGCCGATGTTCAGGCCCAGCACGCCGCCGGCCTTGCGGAAGCTGTGGGCGCGGCCCACGTTGGCGATGAAGCTCTGCAGGCCCTCGTTGTTGAAGCCCAGCCGGTTGATCAGCGCGTTGGCCTGGGGCAGCCGGAACATGCGCGGCTTGTCGTTGCCGGGCTGGCCCTTGGGCGTCACGGTGCCCACCTCGATGAAGCCGAAGCCCATCGCGCCCAGGCCATCGATGCAACGCCCGTTCTTGTCCAGGCCCGCGGCCAGGCCGATGCGGTTGGGGAAGCGCAGGCCGGCCACCGTCACCGGGTCGCTGACGCGGGCGCCGCTCCACAGGCATTGCAGGGGCGTGTTCTGCAGCCGCGCGATGGCGTCCAGCGTCAGTTCATGGGCGTGCTCGGGGTCCAGGCCGAACAGGAAGGGGCGGGTGAGGGCGTAGGGGATCAGCGGCATAGCCCGCGATTCTCTCAGTCGCGATCCCAGGGCGGTACGTCGCCCATCTTCTCCAGCATGAAGTCGATCAGCGCGCGCACCTTGGGCGCAGGATGGCGGCTGGGCAGATAGACGGCGAACAACGTGTCCGCGTCGGCCAGGCCGCCCACGGGCTGCCAGCCGGGCAGCACGGCGCGCAGCCTGCCGGCGCGCAAGTCGGCGCCGATGGCATAGGTGGGCAGTACGGCCAGTCCCATGCCGGCCAGCGCGGCGATGCGCAGGCTCTCGCTGCTGTTGGCCGTCAGCCCGCTTTCGAAACGCAGTGCGCCTCGGGTTTCGACCTCCGCTTCGCCCAGCTCCGCGTGACGGAAGCGCCAGCGGTCCGGCGACTGTAGGTAGCCAAAGCGCAGGCAGCGGTGGCCGGCGATGTCGGCCGGCGCCTGCGGCTCGCCGTGGGCATCGAGATAGGCCGGTGCCGCGCACAACACGAAGCGGATCGTGGCGAGCCGGCGTGCGACCAGGCCGTCCGACGGCTTGTGCGTCAGCCGCAGCACGACGTCGAAGCCTTCCTCGGCGAGGTCCACGTAGCGGTCGTTCAGCCCCAGCACGACGTCGATCTGCGGGTGCCGTGCGCAGAATTCGGCCATCAGCGACGTGAACTGCAGGTTGCCGAAGGCCGTCGACACCGACAGCCGCAGTACGCCGCGCGGTTCGTCGCGGCGGCCGGCGAGTTCGGTCTCCAGCGCCAGCGCCTCGTCCAGCAGTCGCAGCGCGCGGTCGTAGACGGCGCGGCCCTCGGCCGTCGGGCTGACGCTGCGGGTCGTGCGGTGCAACAGCCGCGTGCCGAGCTGGTCTTCCAGCCGCACGACCTGCTTGCTGACGGCCGATTTGGTTGTGCCCAGCAGCCGCGCCGCGCCGGAGAAACCGCGCGCGTCGACGACGCGGGCAAAGGCTTGCAGGTCTTCGAGGCGGCCCATGGATCGTGCTCCGTTTGGAAACTCTAAAACGAATTTCAGATGGATTGTGTCTTTGATTGGTGATTTCTAGAGTCCAGCCCAGACTCTCCATGGAGCCGCCATGTCCATCACCACCTTGTCTCCCGGCGCGGCGCGGTCGTTCCGGCCCAGCCGTTTCGACCTCTGGCTGAGCGCCGCCGCCGCGTCCGGCCTGCCGCTGCTGTTCATCCTGCTGTGGAGCAGCGGCTACGTCGCCGGCAAGCTGGCCTTGCCGCACACCGGGCCGCTGACCTTGCTGACGCTGCGCTTCGGCCTGGCCGCCGTCGTGCTGCTGGCGGTGGCCGTCGCCACGCGCGCGCCCTGGCCGCAGCGCGCCAGCGGCTGGGCGCATCTGGCGGTCGTGGGCTTGCTGATGCAGGTGCTGCACTTCTCGTGCATCTACTTCGCGCTGCGGTGGGGCTTGAGCGCCGGCGTGGCCGGCCTGCTGATCGGGTTGATGCCGCTGGCGACGGCGCTGGGGGCGCATCTGTGGCTGGCCGAGCGGATCGGCCGGCGCCAGATGCTGGCGCTGCTGGGTGGGCTGGCCGGCGTCACGCTGGTGATCGCCGACAAGCCGCTGGGCGGCGCGTGGACGGCCTATGCCGTCGCCGGCCTGGGCCTGCTGGGCCTGGTTGCCGGCACGCTGTACCAGAAGCGCTTCTGCGCCCACATGGACCTGCGCAGCGGCGCGGGCGTGCAGATGGCCGTATCGGCGCTGGCCGTCGCCGCCGTGGCGGGGCCGAGCGAGCACTTCGCCATCGACTGGAACATCGAGCTGGTCGGCGCCTGGCTGTGGCTGGGCCTCGTGAACTCCATCGGCGCGTTCAGCCTGATGTTCCTCATGATCCGCCGCGGCCAGGCGGCGCAGGTGGCGCGGCTGTTCTTCCTGATCCCGGGCGTGTCGGCGCTGATGGGCTTCGTGCTGCTGGGCGAGCGGCTGGCGCCGCTCGCCCTGGCGGGGTTCGCGTTGTCGGCACTCTGCGTCGCGGTGGCGAGCCCGGCCCGGCGCTGAGGTTCACGCCGCGCCGGCCTCCGGTGGCGCCGGTAGCCGGCAGTCGCGGATCAGCAGCTGCAGCAGCAGTTCGGCCTTGGCCGCGTGTGTCCATGTCGAACTGCGCAGCAGCAAGCCCAGGCGCTGCGGATCGCGGCCGCTGTCCGTCAGCAGGTGGACTTCGAAAACGCCGAGCGCCTTGTTGGAGCTGATGCCGACATGCATGCCCGGCGCGAGCACATGTGCGAAGCGCTCGGGGCGTTGCGGGCCGCCGCTGCGGGTGATGCGCAAGGTGCAGTCGCTGTCCATCGCAAAGCGGCGTCGCTCGGGGTGGTAGGCCTTGGCGCCCAGCGCGTCCAGCGCCTGCAGCCGTTCTGCGTTGCCGATGTCGAAGGGGTTGGGCGGCACGATGTCTTCGCTGGGGTAGCCGCCGCAGGCGACCAGCAGCCACACGGCCAGCCCGGTGGTGACGCGGAGACGGGGAGTGGCCATCGCGTCACACTGCCTCGCCGGCCTGCTCGGGCAGCCGCGTCGCCAGCACCTTGTCGATGGTCTTGCCGTCCATATCGACGATCTCGAAGCGCCAGCCTTCCCACGCCACGGTCTCGGCCACGCGCGGCAGGCGGCCGCTCAGCAGCATCATCATGCCGCTGAGCGTGTGGTACCGGCCTCGCTCCTCCTCTGGCACGGCGGCCATGGACAGGCGGTCCTTCAGCTCCGGCACCGGGATGTGCCCGTCCAGCAACCAGGAGCCATCGTCGCGCTGCACGGCCCAGGCCAGCGCCGGGTCACGCGGCTGGAACTCGCCGGTGATGGCCTCCACCAGGTCGTGCAGCGTCACGAGGCCCTTGATCTCGCCGTACTCGTCGATGACGAAGGCCATGTGCACGTTGCTGCTGCGGAAGTTCTCCAGCAGCTCCATGCCGGTCAGCGTCTCGGGCACATAGAGCGGCTCCTCCATGCCGGCCTCGGGCAACAGTGGCTCGCGGTGCAGCTGGCGCGTCAGGATCTGCCGGGCGCTGACGACGCCGACGATGTGGTCGATACCGCCGCGCACGACCGCAAAGCGCTCGTGGTGGGAGGCCATCAGCACGGCCAGGTTGTCGTCGACGCTGCGCTCCAGGTCCAGGCAGACGATGTCGGCGCGCGGCACCATCAGCGAGCCGATCTGCCGGTCGTCCAGGCGGAACACGTTGCGCACCATCGTGTGCTCGTGCGACTCGATGACGCCGGCGCTCGTGCCCTCGGCCAGCAGCGCGTGGATCTCCTCCTCGGTCACCGCAGAGGCGCCGTGATCGCGCACGCCGAGCAGGCGTAGCAGCGCGTTCGTCGAGCCGGCCAGCAGCGCGACGAAGGGCTTGGTGGCGATGGCCAGCGCCAAGATGGGCCGGGCGACGATGCGCGCAACCAGCTCCGGGTGCGACTGGCCCAGCCGCTTGGGCACCAGTTCGCCCAGCACGATGGAGAAGTACGTGATGACGACGACGACTAGGCCGGTGGCGAGGCCGCTGGCATAGGCCGTGGGCACGCCCAGGCCGAGCAGCCATTCGGCCAGCGGGCCGGCCAGCACGGCCTCGCCGACGATGCCGTTGAGCACGCCGATGGACGTGATGCCGATCTGGATGGTGGAGAGGAAGCGCGTCGGGTCGGCGCCTAGTTTGACGGCAATGGCGGCGGCGCTGTCGCCGTCGTCGATGAGGCGTTGCAGCCGCGCCTTGCGGGCGGTGACGAGCCCGATCTCGGACATCGCGAAGAGGCCGTTGATCAGGATGAGGGTGAGCAGGAGGGCGATTTCCATGTCGGAATGGGGAGAGGAGCGTCCGGCGGCGGGACGGCAGGGGGGGCCGACCTGGTCACGGGAACGAGGTCGGGCGCTGAGGGCGATGGCGGGAGCGCGGCGTGGCCGCGCCTGGTCAGGCTGCGGCCGGGCGGGGCGGGCGCAGCAGCCGGGCGAGCGGGGCGTCGATGGTGAGGTGTCGGCCCAGGCTCGGCAGCGCGGTCGGCAGTGGGGTGGCGGCGAGGGTGGCCGTGGGGGAGGGGCAATGGTCGGACGCGTCGTCCGACGTGTCGCCGAGCTCGGCGATCAGCGCCGCGACATCGTCGACAGGCGGGGCCGGCTCTTCGCTGGCACTGACCTGCGCGTCGCCCGGCGCAAACGCCGGTACGCCGATGGCCGCCAGGCCGTAGGCCGGCAGCAGCAGGGCAATGACCAAGAGTCGGAACCAGCGAAGCACGGCGGGATTCTAGGGCGCGTCCCCTCGATGCCTCATGCAGGGCCGCGGCCAAGCGGTGACAATCGCCGGCTTGCCTGGAGCCCTGCGATGAAACCCCTTGATGATCCCCACCACGACCGTGAAGTTGGCTCCCGTGACGAGACACGCGACACCACGCGTACCGATGACACCCGCATCGGCGCCGTGCGCGCGCTGATCAGCCCGGCACTGCTGCTGGAAGAGCTGCCCATCCCCGACGCGACGCTGGAACTCGTCGAGCGCGCGCGCCAGGAGATCAGCGACGTGCTGCACGGCAAGGACGACCGCCTGCTCGTCATCGTCGGCCCGTGCTCCATCCACGACCACGACCAGGCGATGCAGTACGCCCACCTGCTGAAGGCGGCACGCGAGGAACTGAAGCGCGACCTGCTGGTCGTCATGCGCGTCTACTTCGAGAAGCCGCGCACGACGGTGGGCTGGAAGGGCTACATCAACGACCCGCGACTGGACGGCAGCTTCCATATGAACGAAGGCCTGCGCCTGGCGCGCCAGCTGCTGCTGGACGTCAACGGCCTGGGCCTGCCGGCCGGCACCGAGTTCCTGGACCTGCTGTCGCCGCAGTACATCTCCGACCTGATCGCCTGGGGCGCCATCGGCGCGCGCACCACCGAGAGCCAGAGCCACCGCCAGCTGGCGTCGGGGCTGAGCTGTCCGGTGGGCTTCAAGAACGGCACCGACGGCGGCATCAAGGTCGCCAGCGACGCCGTGCTGGCCGCGCGCTCGGCCCATGCCTTCATGGGCATGACCAAGATGGGCACGGCTGCCATCTTCGAGACCCGTGGCAACGAAGACTGCCACGTCATCCTGCGTGGCGGCAAGGCGCCCAACTACGACGCAGCCTCGGTGAATGCAGCCTGCGAGGCGCTGAAGACCTCGGGCCTGCGCGAGCAGGTCATGATCGACTTCTCGCACGCCAACTCCAGCAAGAAGTACGAGCGCCAGGTCGACGTGGGCCATGACGTGGCCGGCCAGATCGCCGGCGGCGACGCGCGCATCACCGGGGTCATGATCGAAAGCCATCTGCAACCCGGCCGGCAAGACCTGGCCGAGGGCCAGACCAAGGCCGACCTGAAGCCCGGCGTGTCCATCACCGATGCCTGCCTGGGCTGGGCACAGACCGAGCCGCTGCTGCGCGAACTGGCCGCCGCGGTCCAGAAGCGCCGCGGCTGACGCCGCCCGCCTGCCGTTCGCGCCGCCCGGCGCCCAGCCGTCGCGACGCACTCGCGTGGCGGCGGCGCGGTTTCCATCATTCGGCCATTCCCACTGCTGAACACTGGAGACCGACATGAAACCTACCCTTGCCACCGCGCTGCTGGCCGTCGCGCCCTTGTGCGGCCACGCGGCCGACGTCACGCTGGAGATCGAGGGCCTGGACACCAGCCGCCTGCAGGGCGCCACACTGGTGGTGGCCGTCTTCACCGAGCCGGCCCACTGGCTGCGCCAGCCGCAGTTGGCGCATCGCTTCCCGCTCGGTGCGGAGGCCGCTGGCGGCAAGCTCAGCGTGGTGCTGAAGGACCTGCCCCATGGTCCGCTGGCGCTGAGCCTGTTCCAGGATGCCAACGCCAACGGCCGCGTGGACATGAACGCGATGGGCATCCCCACCGAGCCCTACGGCTTCTCCAACAACGCCGTCGGCAACTTCGGCCCGCCCAAGTTCGAGCAGGCCTTGCTGACGCCCGTCGCGGGCCAGGTCCTCAAGTTGCGCATGAACTGAGGGCGGCGCGCGCCACTGCGTCACGGCGGGCGGGCGCCCGCCCCTCGACCGACCCCGGCCCCTCGCTTCGAGGTAGGGGCAGGGCAGTCCACATTGACAGTCTGTTGCAAGGCCCCTAATGTCGCGCCGTTTGTTGAAAGCGCTTTCAGAAAGCGCTTTCACTCTCGGCGGCCGGCAGCAGTACGTCGTCGCCTCGTTCCGGGATCTTTTCCCCACCAAAACCATGGAGACGACATGCTGACTCTGAAGACCCCCGCGGCCCTGGCCGCGCTGCTGATGGCCGGTGCGGCCGGTGCGGCCACGACCCCCGGATTCGCCAATGGCGGTTTCGAGACCGTGGGCGCCGACGGCTTCGCCCAAGGCTGGCGGGTAGCGCCGACCGGCAACCCGGCGCTGCTGTCCAGCGACGCCCACACCGGCAGCCATTCCATCCTGCTGACGGTGCCCAACGGCTTCGGCGCCTCGACGCTGTTCCAGGACTCGTTCGGCCACGGCGGCCTGCCGCTGCTGGGTGCGGCGAACGTGGGCGACACGCCTGTGCTGAGCTTCTGGGCCAAGGGCGACGTCAGCACGACCGGCAACGTCTTGTTCTCGCTGGCCTACATGAGCGAGACGGGCCAGCGCCTGTTCGAGAGCGGCAACCGCTTCTTCCAGAGCGACATCACTCCCGGCGGCTGGACGCAGATCAGCTTCCAGGGCGCCGCCATCCCGGCCGGCACCGCATCGCTGTTTCTGGAGATCAACACCGCCGTCGGCCCGCTGCTGGATGGGCGCGTCAACGCCGTCTACATCGACGACGTGCAGTTCGCGCTGACCACCGCGCCGGTGCCCGAGCCAGAGAGCTATGCGCTGCTGGCCGCCGGCCTGGCCGTCGTGGGCATGGCCGCTCGCCGCCGCCGCGCCTGAACCCGAGGAGACATGAACATGCAGAACCACATCCGCTCCAAGCTCGCGGCCTCCCTGCTGCTGTGCGGCCTGGCCGTCCAGGCCGGCGCGCAGACTGTCGTGCTCGATACCTACCACCCCGACATCGGCTACCTGGAGGGCTGGCCGACCCAACTGGGCCAGGGTCGCAGCGTCGCCGCCGCCTTCAGCCTGAGCAGCGCCACGTCCATCCAGTCCCTGCTGACGACGATCTACGGCACCGGCGGCGTCACGCTGGGCGTGCTGGCCCGCACGGGCGACGTGCCCACCGGCAGCCCCTGGCTGCACAGCGTCCATCTGCTCAACCCCGAGGAAAACACGACGCTGACGCCGTCCGGCTGGACGCTGGCGGCCGGCAACTACTGGCTGGCCGCCGTGGCCGACGACGGCTTCGAGGGCCAGTGGCAAAGCGCCACCAACAACCCCACCGGCACCTGGGCGGCGTCGACCAACGGTACGTGGTCGACCATGACTTCGCTCGACACCGGCATGCCCGGCGCCCGCATCACGGTCAGCGCCGTGCCCGAGCCGTCCACCTACGGCCTGATGTTCGCCGGCGGTCTGCTGGTTGCCGCCGCCGCCCGCCGCAAGGCCCGCCACCAAGGATGAACGTCATGAAGCTTCAACACCTCACCGGCGGCCTGCTGCTGGCCGCCAGCCTCGCCGCCTCCGCCAGCGTCACCAGCCCCGTCATCGGCAAGCTGCTGTGGTCGGACGAATTCAACGGCGCCAGCCTGGACGGCAACGTCTGGGCCGCCAGCAACGGCAACGGCTGCCAGATCGGCCTGTGCGGCTACGGCAACCAGGAGCTGCAGACCTACAGCCCCAACAACCTGAGCATCGTCAACGTGCCCTTCGAGTCCGGCACGCGCGCGCTGGCCATCACGGCGCGGCGCGAGACGGTGGGCAACAACCAGTTCACCTCCGGCAAGATCGACACCTCGGGCAAGGTGCAGGTCAAGTACGGCCTCGTCGAGGTGCGCATGGCCACGCCCAAGGTCGGCGTGGGCCTGTGGCCCGCCGCGTGGATGCTGGGCACCAGCCCGCAGGCCTGGCCGCGCAAGGGCGAGATCGACATCATGGAGCAGGGCGGTCGCCAGCCGAGCAGCCTGCCGGCCATCTCGCCGGACCAGTTCGTCGGTGCCAATGTCATCACCTTCAACGAGGCCGCCTGCGTGCCCGGCAACGAGAGCTGCGCCGCGTCCACCGCCTGGCAGACCAAGAACTGGTACACGCCCAGCCGGTCGCTGGCGAACCGCTTCGTGACCTACCGGCTCTACTGGACGGACACGCAGATCCGCTTCAGCGTGCTGGACAACGGCCGCGAGTACGACATGTACAAGGCGCCCATCTCCACGGTGGGTTCGCCGGCGCTGCAGGAGCCGTTCTACCTGCTGCTGAACATGGCCGTGGGCGGCAACTTCACGCCTGCCGCCACGCCGGCGCAGATCACGGCGCCGCTGCCGGCCACGACCTACGTGGACTACGTGCGCGTCTACGAGCTGGACGGCAAGGGCGAGGTCAAGCTGGGCCTGGGCATCACGCCGGAGGTCGGCAAGTTCGGCGTCTTCACCGACAACACGCCGGTCGACAACAAGCAGGTGCCGGGCGTGTCGGCCGACGTCTACATCTGGAACCAGGGCTCCATGACGGCCGGCGACGTGCCGCCCTACGAGGGCTCGGGCGTGCTGGCCTTCAGGTACTTCGCGCCGGGGCAGTGGTTCGGCGGCAGCATCCAGTCGCGCCAGGTGCACGACATGAGCGGCTTCCGCAACGGCCACATCAAGCTGAAGATCAAGGCGCCGGCCAACGTCGCCTTCCGCATCGGCGTCTACGACACTTACACCAACCAGGGCATGGTGACCTTCCCGGCCAACACCACGGCCTACGGGCTGGTGCGCAATGGTGAATGGGGCACGGCCACCATCCCGGTGGCCGAGATCGCCGGGCCGCTGGTCGCGCTGCAGTCCATGCTGGACCTGTTCCAGTTCGTCAGCGTGGACGGCGCGGTGCCGGGAGCGCAGTTCCAGATCGCGTTCGACGACATCATCTGGGACTCGGGCACCGGCAGCACGGTCCAGGTGGCCACGGCCAAGGCGCTGGCTGCGCCGGCCGCGGCGGTGTCGGGCACGGCGGCCCAGACCGGCGCCGGCACGCTGGAGTTCAACGCCACGGCCTCGGGCTGGGTGGACGTGCACTACACCGTCAACGGCGGCGACGCCCGCACGGTGCGCATGCGCCAGGACGGAACGAGCAGCCGCTACACCGCCGGTGGCCTGGCCCGGGGCGACGTGGTCGAGTACCGCTTCACGGCCTGGGACAACGCGCGCCAACTGGCGGCGGACTCGGCGGCGAAAAAGCTGCTCATCAAGTAGCCGGAAAGCGGATGGCGCGGGGTGACCCGCGCCATCCGCGAAAATCGGCGCCATGAACCAAGACCAGCTCAAGCAACTCGTCGGCCGCGCGGCCCTGGACTACGTCCCCGCCGGCCAGATCCTCGGCGTCGGCACCGGCTCCACGGTGGACTGCTTCATCGATGCCCTGGCCACCAGCGGCATCGCTATCCCGGGCGCCGTGTCCAGCTCGGAGCGCTCCACGCAGCGCCTGCTGAAGCACGGCATCCCGGTGCTGGACGCCGCCGAGGTCACGCGCCTGGCCGTCTACATCGACGGTGCCGACGAGATCGACGGCCACGGCTACATGGTCAAGGGCGGCGGCGCGGCGCTGACGCGCGAGAAGATCGTGGCCGACCTCGCCGACCAGTTCGTCTGCATTGCCGACGCCTCCAAGCTGGTGCCGACGCTGGGCGCCTTCCCGCTGCCGGTCGAGATCATCCCGATGGCCGCGGCACAGCTGACGCGGCGCTTCGCCGAGATCGGCGGCCAGGCCCGGCTGCGCGCCGGCGTCGTCACCGACAACGGTGGCCACATCCTCGACGTGACAGGTCTTGCCATCACCGACCCGCTGGCCTTCGAGAACGAGGTCAACCAATGGCCCGGCGTCGTCACCGTGGGTGTGTTCGCGCACCACAAGGCCAGCGTCTGCCTGCTGGGCGGCGCGGATGGCGTGAAGACGCTGAAGTTCTGACGTTCAATGCCGAAGCATGACGAAGGGCGCCGCGAGGCGCCCTTCGTCATCGCGACCGGAGGCCGCGTCAGAAGGTTTCCCAGTCGCCGTCATCGGCGGCAGCCGGTGCGGGCGCACGAGGGGCCGATGCGGCGACGGGGGCCGGCGCCGCCTTGGGCGCGGGCGCCGCGGCGGGTTTGCTGGCCGCCGGCTTGGCGGCCAGC
>DASWWC010000314.1:0-33052 GCA_036401055.1 Roseateles sp. | reverse complement strand
GCAGGGTCTGCACCGCGGGCTCGGCCGCCAGCTCGACGCGGCAGCGCTCGCAGCCCTGCAGGTGCTGGCGCACCAGGCTCATCTCGTCCGCATCCAGCTGGCCGCGGGCGTACCAGGGCAGCAAGGCCTGGACCTGGGCATGCGCATCGGCATCCATGGGCACGACGACACTCATCTTCAGACTCCCAAGCCGGACAGGTCGTCCAGCAGCGTGCGCAGCCGCCGCCGCGCATAGAACATCCGCGTCTTCACGGTCTCCGGCGGGCAGCCGACGACTTCGGCGATCTCACCATAGGCCATGTCGCTGAAGTAGCACAGCTCCACGACGGCGCGGTGCTCGGGCGACAGCTCGGCCAACGCGCCTTGCAGGCGGCGGCGCAGCTGCGCCAGGTTCAGCTGCTGGTCGGGGCCGGCGGCGGGATCGACGGGCTCCTCGCCTTCGGCGGCCTCGACGGGCAGGTCCCGCCGGTCAAGAGCCTTCAAGGCCTTGCGGTAGGCGATGCCGAAGATCCAAGTGGACAGCTTGCTGCGTCCGCCAAAGGTGTCCGCCCCCTGCCACACCACCAGCAAGGTGTCGTCCAGCACCTCCTCGACCAGCTCCGGCTGGCGCAGCATGTGGGACAGGAAGCGCGACAGCCGCGGGTGGTAGAGCCGGTAGAGCTTCTCGAAGTCCGCCAGGCGCCCGCGCTTCACGCCGTCGAGCAGCGCCAGCTCCAGTGCTTCGGCAGCCGCAGCAGGGTCTCCCGCCTCGGGCTGGCGCCGTTGAAATGGCCACTTGGACAAACGCATAGACGCCTGAGTACCCACCCGCGCGCAAAAGGTTCAATGCCAGGCGCAGAAACAACAAACCCGGCACGAGGCCGGGTTTGAGGATCTTTCTGGTGGGCGGTGCAGGGTTCGAACCTGCGACCCCTGCCGTGTGAAGGCAGTGCTCTACCGCTGAGCTAACCGCCCGGATTCTGTGCTGTGCATTCAGGTCACCAAGTTCTTGGTGGGCGGTGCAGGGTTCGAACCTGCGACCCCTGCCGTGTGAAGGCAGTGCTCTACCGCTGAGCTAACCGCCCTGAATGCCGCTGAACTTGCGTCCGGCTTGCAGCCCCGCTTCCGGGAAGCCCGCGATTATGCCACGGGTTGGGCGGGTTCGAGAACTCGCCATTTGCAGGCGCCGCCAGCGGCCTTGTCCAGGTCGGTCAGCAGCTTGGCATGGGCAGCGATCTCGGCGTCGCTGGCGCGCAGCACGGGCAGCTCGAAACGGCTCAGGTCCACGACCTCCAGCGCGGCCTCGGCATCGCCGGCCGGGTTGTCGCCATGGTCGTCCACCAGCAGCGCGTCCTGGCCGCGTGTCAGGCGGATGTAGACGTCGGCCAGCAGCGTCGTGTCGATCAGCGCGCCGTGCAGCTGGCGCTTGGAGTTGTCCACTTCCAGCCGCCGGCACAGCGCGTCCAGCGAGTTGGCCTTGCCGGGGAACATCTCGCGCGCCATGACCAGCGTGTCCAGCACGCCGGACACGTGGTCGGTCAGCACGCCGCGGTTCAGGCGCTTCAGCTCGGCGTTGAGAAAACCGATGTCGAAGGGCGCGTTGTGGATGACGAGTTGCGCGCCGGCCACGAAGTCCAGCAGCTCGTCGACGATCTCGGCGAACTTGGGCTTGTCGGCCAGGAACTGCTCGGTCAGCCCGTGGATGCGCAGCGCATCCTCGTGGCTGGCACGCTCGGGGTTGATGTAGATGTGCAGGTTGCGGCCGGTCAGCTGCCGGTTGACCATTTCCACGCCCGCCACTTCGATGATGCGGTCGCCCCGCTCGGCCTCCAGGCCGGTGGTTTCGGTGTCGAGAAAGATCTGTCTCATGCCGGTCTCTGATTGCGCCGGGTTGCCCAGACGAAGATGGCCACGCCGGCCAGGATCATGGGCAGGCTCAGCCACTGGCCCTGGCTCCAGTTCAGCGCGCGCAGGCCCAGGAAGTCGTCGGGCTCGCGGAAGTACTCGGCCACGAAGCGCAGCACGCCGTAGCCCATCATGAAGACGCCGGAGATCTGTCCGGTGGCGCGCGGTTGGCGCGCGTACAGCCACAGCACGATGAACAGCAACAGGCCTTCGCCGGCCGCCTGGTAGAGCTGGGACGGATGGCGAGCGATGCCGCCATCGTTGGCCTGCGGGAACACCATGGCCCAGGGCAGATCGACCGGCGCCGGGCGCCCCCAGAGCTCACCATTCAGGAAGTTGCCCAGGCGCACCGCCATGATGCCGGTGGGCACGCAGGGCGCGATCAGGTCCGTCACCTGGAAGAAGCTGCGCCCGCGGCGGCGGCCGAACAGCCACAGCGCGAACAGCACGCCCAGCAGGCCGCCGTGGAAGGACATGCCGCCCTTCCAGACTTCCAGCACCTCGGGCAGGTGCTGCAGATAGTAGGCCGGCTTGTAGAAGAAGCAGTAGCCCAGGCGCCCGCCCAGCACCACGCCCAGCACGCCGTAGAACAGCACGTCATCGACGTCCTGCTTGGTCCAGCCCACGGCCGCGTGCTGGGGCATGCGCGCGCGGCGCGCGGCCAACCACAGGAACAGGCCGAAGGCGATCAGGTAGGTGATGCCGTACCAGTGCACGGCCAGCGGGCCGAGACGCAGGGCGATGGGGTCGAACTGGGGATGAACCAGCATGGGGTGGCACAGGAGAGCAGAGCGGCCGGCATCATAGCCAGGGCCTCAACGACGCTTCTTGTCGCCTGGGCGTGCCTGGCCCAAGGCCTCCATCTGCTGCTGGCGGCGCGCCTCCTTCTTGGCGTCCAGCGACTGCATGGCCTTGCGCTGCGTGTAGCCGCTGGCATCGGACCACCACCACCACAGCATCGCCAGCCCGAACGGCGCCAGCACGATGCACCAGGCCCAGATCGGGTCCTTGTGGAATTCCACCCAGCCGCCCAGGCGCAGCAGGACAAAGAGCACGCCGACCAAGATGAATGCCATGCTGCCTCTCCTTCACTTCAGGTATCTTCCTGGTCACTGTAGTCCAACGTTCGGAAAGGAACGCATGAAAGCCCTGATCCTCAGCCTCGCCCTGATCGCCCCCGCAGCCGCGTTTGCCAGTCAGGAGCTGGCGCAGAAGAAGATGTGCATGGCCTGCCACTCGGTCGACAAGAAGGTGGTCGGCCCCGCCTTCAAAGATGTGTCCGCCCGGTACGCCAAGGACAAGGATGCCGTCAAGAAGCTTTCCGAGAAGATCATCAAGGGCGGCAAGGGCGCTTGGGGCGAGATGGTGATGCCCCCCAACGCCGTCACCCCCGCCGAAGCGGAAACGCTGGCCAAGTGGGCTCTGAGCTTCAAGTGAAGCTCACGCCGCGCTGATCTGCTGAACAGGCCCTGCGGGGCCTGTTTTTCATGGGCGGCCGGCGGCGGCGTGCACCACCAAGTCAAAGGCCGCCCGAGGGCGGCCTTCTGGTCGGATCGACGCCTATCAGTAAGCCTGGCCCAGCTGTTCGAGGATCGCGGGGTTTTCCAAGGTGCTGGTGTCCTGCGTGACCGCCTCGCCCTTGGCCACGGCGCGCAGCAGGCGCCGCATGATCTTGCCGGAGCGGGTCTTGGGCAGGTTGTCGCCGAAGCGGATGTCCTTGGGCTTGGCGATGGGGCCGATCTCCTTGGCCACATGGTCGCGCAGTTGCTTGGCGATGGCCTTGGCCTCGTCGCCCGTGGGGCGCGGGCGCTTCAGCACGACGAAGGCGCAGATGGCCTCGCCGGTGGTGTCGTCCGGGCGGCCGACGACGGCGGCCTCGGCGACCAGCTCGGTGCAGCTGACCAGCGCCGACTCGATCTCCATCGTGCCCATGCGGTGGCCGGACACGTTCAGCACGTCGTCGATGCGGCCGGTGATGGTGAAGTAGCCCGTCTCGGCGTCGCGGATGGCGCCGTCGCCGGCGAGGTAGTAGCCCTTCAGCTCCGGCGGGTAGTAGCTCTTCTTGAAGCGCTCGGGGTCGCCGTAGATGGTGCGGATCATGGACGGCCACGGCTTCTTCACGACGAGGATTCCGCCCTGGCCGTTGGGCACGTCGTTGCCGGTCTCGTCGACGATGGCCGCCGTGATGCCCGGGAAGGGCAGCGTGCAGGAGCCCGGCACCAGCGTCGTCACGCCGGGCAGCGGCGTGATCATGTGGCCGCCGGTCTCGGTCTGCCAGAAGGTATCGACGATGGGGCACTTGCTGCCGCCGACGTGCTCGCGATACCACTCCCACGCGGCCGGGTTGATGGGCTCGCCCACCGAGCCCAGCAGGCGCAGGCTGCTCAGGTCGTAGTTCTTCGGGTGCACGGCAGCATTGGTCTCGGCCGCCTTGATCAGCGAACGGATGGCCGTAGGCGCCGTGTAAAAGATGGTGACCTTGTGCTTCTGGATCATCTGCCAGAAGCGGCCGGCGTCGGGGAAGGTGGGCACGCCCTCGAAGACGATCTCGGTGCCGCCCAGCGCCAGCGGGCCGTAGGTGATGTAAGTGTGGCCGGTGACCCAGCCGATGTCGGCCGTGCACCAGAAGATGTCGTCGTCCTTCAGGTCGAAGGTCCACTTGGTCGTCAGCGCCGCGTGCAGCAGGTAGCCGCCGGTGCTGTGCTGCACGCCCTTGGGCTTGCCGGTGGAGCCGGATGTGTAGAGCAGGAACAGCGGGTGCTCGGCCTCCACCCACTCGGGCGCGCAGGTGGTGGGCTGGCTGGCGGTCAGCTCGTGCAGCCACAGGTCGCGGCCCTCGGTCCAGCCGATCTTGCCGCCGGTGCGCTTGTAGACGATGACGTCCTTCAGCGTCGGGCAGGCGCCGCCGTCCAGCGCCTCGTCGACGATGGCCTTCAGCGGCAGTGCCTTGCCGCCACGGGCCTGCTCGTCGGCGCAGATGATGGCCACGGCGCCCGCGTCCTGCACGCGGTCGCGCAGGGATTGCGCCGAGAAGCCGCCGAACACCACCGAGTGCGTCGCGCCGATGCGCGCGCAGGCCTGCATGGCCACCACGCCTTCGACGGACATGGGCATGTAGATGACGACGCGGTCGCCCTTCTTGATGCCGCGCGCCTTCAGCGCGTTGGCGAGCTGGCTGGTGCGGGCCAGCAGCTCGGCGTAGGTCACCTTCGTGACCGCGCCGTCGTCGGCCTCGAAGATGATCGCCGTCTTGTCGCCCTTGCCGGCTTCGACGTGGCGGTCCAGGCAGTTGTAGGAGACGTTCAGCCTGCCGTCCTCGAACCACTTGAAGAACGGCGCGTCGCTGTCGTTCAGCGTCTTGGTGAACGGCGTCTGCCAGCTGACCAGCTCGCGGGCCAGGCGGGCCCAGTAGCCGGCGTAGTCTTTCTCGGCCTCGGCCACCAGCGCGGCGTAGCCGGCCTCGCCCTTCACGTGGGCGTTGGCGACCCAGTCGGCACTGGGTTTGTAGGTATTCAGCGTGCTCATGGCTTGTCTCCTGATATGGCTTGGCGCGGACTGTGCTTTTGCCGTCTGACGATGCCCTGACGGCGTGGCGTCATTCACGGCACCTAGAATTTCCACCAATTCTGCTCGACCTCGTTCCATGCCAAACGCCCCGCTCCGCCCCCTGCCCCGCCTGATCTTCGCCAGCCGCTGGCTGCAGATGCCGCTGTACATCGGCCTGATCCTGGCCCAGGCCGTCTATGTCTTCCAGTTCTGGACCGAGCTGGTGCACCTGATCGAGGCCGCGTTCGGCAACAAGGAGGCGCTGGAAATGCTCGTCAAGAGCATTGGCTACAAGGCTGCGGCGATCAAGGACGCCACGGATCACATCATCGGCTACGAGCCCATCGCCAAGCTCAACGAGACCATCCTGATGCTGGTGGTGCTGGGATTGATCGACGTGGTGATGATCTCCAACCTGCTCATCATGGTCATCGTGGGCGGCTACGAGACCTTCGTGTCGCGCATGGACCTGGACGGCCACCCCGACCAGCCCGAGTGGCTGAGCCACGTGAACGCCTCGGTGCTGAAGGTCAAGCTGGCCACGGCCATCATCGGCATCAGCTCCATCCACCTGCTGAAGACCTTCATCAACGCCGACAACTACACCGAGAAGACGCTGATGTGGCAGACGCTGATCCACGTCGCCTTCCTGCTGTCGGCCATGGCCATTGCCTACACCGACCGGCTGCTGGCCCACTCCTCAAGCAGCACGAACGCCCACTGACGGGCTCGCGGCGCCCACCGGCGCCGAGGACGGCTCAGCGCCCCACCATCTGCCCCGGCACCACCCAGGCATCGAACTGCTCGGCCGTCACATGGCCCAGCGCCAGCGCGGCCTCGCGCAGGCTGGAGCCGTCGTGGTGCGCCTTCTTGGCGATCTGCGCGGCCTTGTCGTAGCCGATGTGGGGGTTCAGCGCCGTCACCAGCATCAGCGAGCGCTCCACCAGCTCGGCGATGCGCGCCTCGTTGGGCGTGATGCCCACGGCGCAATGCTCGTTGAAGCTGCGCATGCCATCGGCCAGCAGCCGCACGCTCTGCAGGAAGTTGTGAATGACCATGGGCCGGAACACGTTCAGCTCGAAGTTGCCCGATGCGCCGCCGATGTTGATGGCCACGTCATTGCCCATGACCTGAGCGGCCAGCATCGTCACCGCCTCGCTCTGCGTCGGGTTGACCTTGCCGGGCATGATGGACGAGCCCGGCTCGTTCTCCGGGATGCGGATCTCGCCGATGCCGCTGCGCGGGCCGCTGGACAGCAGCGCACGTCGTTGGCGATCTTGTTCATGCTGGCCGCCAGCGTCTTCAGCGCGCCGTGGGCATGGACCAGCGCGTCGCAGGCCGCCATCGCCTCGAACTTGCTGGGCGCGGTGACGAAGGGCTGGCCGGTCAGCCGCGCCAGCTCGGCCGCGACCGCTTCGGCATAGCCCTTGGGCGCGTTCAGCCCCGTGCCGACGGCCGTGCCCCCCAGCGCCAGTTCGTACAGATGCGGCAACGCGGCCAGCACATGGCGCTCGCCATGCGCCAGCTGGGCGACCCAGCCCGAGATCTCCTGGCCCAGCGTCAGCGGCGTCGCGTCCTGCAGATGGGTGCGGCCGATCTTGACGAGGTCGGCATAGGCCTCGGCCTTCTGCCGCAGCGTCTCCCGCAAGGCCCGCAGCGGCGGCAGCAGGCGTTCCACCAGCGCCTGCACGGCGGCCACGTGCATGGCGGTGGGGAACACGTCGTTGCTGCTCTGGCTGCGGTTCACGTCATCGTTGGGGTGCACCAGCCGCCCTTCCCCGCGCGCGCCGCCCAGCAGCTCGCTGGCGCGGTTGGCCAGCACCTCGTTGACGTTCATGTTGGTCTGCGTGCCCGAACCGGTCTGCCAGACCACCAGCGGGAACTCGTCGGCGTGCAGGCCCGAGATCACCTCGTCGGCCGCCGCGACGATGACATCTGTCTTCTTCGCCTCCTGCAGCCCCAGCGCGTGATTGACGACGGCCGACGCCCGCTTCACCGTGGCCAGCGCCCGAATCAGCTCCGGCGCCTGGCGCTCACCCGAGATGTCGAAGTTCTGCAGCGAGCGCTGCGTCTGCGCGCCCCACAGCTTGTCGGCCGGCACCTCGATGGGGCCAAAGCTGTCGTGTTCAAGGCGAGTCTTCATTCAGGGTCTCCTGCAAGGCCGTCAGCAGCATAGAAGGGATGGCGCCGGATAATGCCCGGCGAAGTCCATCCTTACCCGACTCCGCCATGACCGTCACCATCCGCCAGCAAGACCTCATCGACAGCGTTGCTGCCGCGCTCCAGTACATCTCGTACTACCACCCGGCCGACTACATCCAGCACCTGGCCCGCGCCTACGAGCGCGAGCAGAGCGCCGCGGCCAAGGACGCCATCGCGCAGATCCTGACCAACAGCCGCATGTGCGCCGAAGGCAAGCGCCCCATCTGCCAGGACACCGGCATCGTCAACGTGTTCCTGAAGATCGGCATGGACGTGCGCTGGGAAGGCTTCAGCGGCAGCATCGAGGACGCCGTCAACGAGGGCGTGCGCCAGGGTTACCTCAACCCCGACAACAAGCTGCGCGCGTCGGTGCTGGACGACCCCATCTTTGCGCGCAAGAACACCAAGGACAACACGCCCGCCGTCGTGCAGATGGAGGTGGTGCCCGGCAACACGGTGGACGTCATCGTCGCGGCCAAGGGCGGCGGCAGCGAGAACAAGAGCAAGGTCTACATGCTCAACCCCGGCGATGACATCGTCGACTGGGTTCTGAAGACCGTGCCGACCATGGGCGCGGGCTGGTGCCCGCCCGGCATGCTGGGCATCGGCGTCGGCGGCACGGCCGAGAAGGCGGCGCTGCTGGCCAAGCAGGCGCTGATGGAAGACATCGACATGTACGAGCTGCTGGAGCGCGGCCCGCAAAACAAGCTCGAAGAGATGCGCATCGAGCTGTACGAGAAGGTCAACGCACTAGGCATCGGTGCGCAGGGCCTGGGCGGCCTGACGACCGTGCTGGACGTGAAGATCAAGACCTTCCCGACGCACGCCGCCAGCAAACCCATCGCGATGATCCCGAACTGCGCAGCCACGCGCCACGCGCACTTCGTGCTGGATGGCAGCGGCCCGACCTATCTGGAAGCGCCGAGTCTCGACCTGTGGCCCGACGTGAACTGGGCGCCCGACTACAACAAGAGCAAGCGCGTCGACCTGAACACGCTGACGCCCGCCGACGTGGCCGGCTGGAAGCCCGGCGACACGCTGCTGCTGAACGGCAAGATGCTGACCGGCCGCGACGCAGCCCACAAGCGCATCCAGGAGATGCTGGCTGCAGGGCAGAAGCTGCCGGTGGACTTCACCAATCGCGTCATCTACTACGTTGGCCCGGTGGACCCGGTGCGCGACGAAGTCGTCGGCCCGGCTGGCCCCACCACGGCCACGCGCATGGACAAGTTCACCGACATGATGCTGGCCAAGACCGGCCTCATTGCCATGGTCGGCAAGGCCGAGCGCGGCCCCGTCGCCATCGAAGCCATCAAGAACCACAAGAGCGCCTACCTGATGGCGGTCGGTGGCTCGGCTTACCTCGTCAGCAAGGCCATCAAGGGCGCCAAGGTCGTCGGCTTCGAGGACCTGGGCATGGAAGCCATCTACGAGTTCGACGTGGTGGACATGCCGGTGACGGTGGCCGTGGACGCCGGTGGCACCAGCGCCCACATCACCGGCCCGGCCGAGTGGAAGCAGCGCATCGCGTCCGGCAAGGCCATCAACATTCCGGTGGCCACCGCCTAACCGCCAATCAACCGGGCGCGCAACGCGCCCGGCGATGCGCCAAACCAGCGCTGGCAGGCCTGCGCCAGCCCGCGCTCCTCGTAGCCGAGGAAGAAGGCCACCTCCTTCAGCGCCACGCGCGGTTCGGCCAGCAGCTGCTCCGCTCGGCGGCGCTGGGCGTCGTCGCGCAGCGCGCCGAAGCTGGCGCCCTCCTCCTTCAGCCGGCGCTGCAGGCTGCGCGCGCTCATGCCCAACTGCGCGGCCACGGCGTCCACCTCGGTCGCCCCCAGCTCGATGAGCCGCGACACCCGTGCCGACACGGCCGGCTGCCGGTCCAGCAGCCTGAGCTGCAACTCGGCCTGGCCGGCCAGCGCCTGCACCAGCACCGGGTGGCTGCCCGGCAGCTCCTGCGCCGCGAGGGTCGCCGGCAGCTCCAGCCAGTAGTCGCCCTCGCCGAACACCACGTCGCAGCCCAGCCGCTCGCGGTAGTCCTGCAGCGTGGTGCCCAACGGCTGCGCATGGCCCAGGCCCAGCGTCAGGCCCAGGTCCTGCACCGGTCGCCCCAGCAGCAGCGACATCATGCGCAGCACATAGCAGAGGTCCATCTCGTAGGCCGGTGCGGGGTGGCGCACGCGCGGCGTGATGAGCAGCCGCAGCGCATCGCCGTGCGGCACCAGCCCCACCTGCTTCTCCTCGTCGATGACCAGGCGCCAGTAGCTCACCGCCTGCGCCATCGCCTGCTGTACGGTGCGCGCATTGAGCAGGAAGAACGCCACCAGACCGTAGCGCCCCAGCCGGAAGCGCGCGCCCAGCCGCAGGCCGATCAGCGGGTCGTCCGTCTGGCGCAGCAGGTCCGCCCACAACTCGTTGAAGAAATCCAGCGGCAGCCGGTCGTCGCTGCCGTGCAGGCCGGCCAGCCGCGCCTGCCACGCCACCACGTCCAGCCCCTCCTCGGCGGCGGCCCAGGCCAGGTTCTCAACGAAGGCGGCGGAGACGGTGTAGCTGGCGGGCGTGCTCATCGGACGGGCGTTATAGCCCAGCGACGCCGGCCCCGTGCCAACACTGGCGCCCGGATGCCGCAGTTTGGCGCGCCCGTGCAGTGCGCCACGCGGCCCCCGAACCTACATTGATCCGGCCCCCGCAACCCCGGAGAACCGCTGCGATGACGCCCCCTCTTTCCCTCGTCACCGGCGCCAACGGCCACCTCGGCAACGCGCTGGTGCGCGCGCTGCTGGCCCAAGGCCAGGCCGTGCGCGCTGGCGTGCGCCGGCTGGACGACACCCGCCCCTTTGAGGGCCTGGCCTGCGAGCGCGTGCCGCTGGAGCTGATGGACGCCCCCTCGCTGCGCAGCGCGCTGGCCGGCGTGCACACGCTCTACCAGTGCGCCGTCGTGTTCCGCCACTGGGCGCAGGACGCCGAGCGCGACATCGTGCAGCCCAACGTGGAAGGCACGCGGCTGATCCTGCAGGCCGCCGCCGCAGCGGGTGTTCGCAAGGTCGTCTACGTCAGCTCGGTCGCCGCGGTAGGTCATGACGGCCTGCGCATGGACGAGAGAAGCTGGAACGACGAGCAGGCCAACCCCTACTACCGCTCCAAGATAGCCTCCGAGCGCGCCGCGTGGGAGACGGCGCGCCGTCTCGGCCTGCCTCTGGTGACCGTGCTGCCCGGCGCCATCGTGGGGCCTTACGCGCACCGGCTGACGGACACGATGAAGTTCCTGCAGACCATCCGCGCCGGCAAACTGCCGCTGGACCCCGACTTCCACTTCAACTTCGTGGACGTGCGCGACGTGGCCGAAGCCATGATCCAGGCCGCCGAACGCGGCCGGCCCGGCGAGCGCTACATCCTGGCCAACCGCCACTGCTCATCGCTGGCCGACATGCTGAAGGCGCTGGACGGCCGCCGCCCGCCGGCCCGCGCGCCGCGCGGCCTGCTGATGGCGATGGCCGGGCTGCAGGAAGGCCTGGCCCGCATCACCGGGCGCGCGCCCGAGTTGCTGCGCAGCCAGGTGCGGCTGTTCCACGGCGTGCGGCAGGAGTACGACATCGCCAAGGCCAGCCGCGAGCTGGGCTATGCACCGCGCCCGCCGGCCGAGGCACTCGCGGCCGGCTACGCGTGGCTGGCACAAACCTGCTGACGCAGGCGCCAGGTGCCGGGTGTTGCGCCCACAATGCGCGGCCATGGAGGTCCGCCCACTGCATGCTGCCGATCACGCCGCCTGGCGGCTGGCCTCGCATGCCGGCTTCCTGATCTACACCCACGACGCGGCCTGACACCCGGAGTACTTCACGTGCGACTGCTTCCCTTCGCCTCCGCCCTGCTCGCGCTGTCCCCGCTCGCACACGCCCAGGCGCCCGCATCCGCCTGCACGCTTGCCCCGGTCGCCGGCGACCTGCGCGAGCTGAGCTCGGGTGGCCGCACGCGCAGCTACCGGCTGTTCGTGCCATCCGGCGTCGCGGCAGGCACGCGGCTGCCCCTGGTCTTCGACCTGCACGGCTCGGGCGGCAATGCCGCCGGCCAGGCCAGGACCAGCGGCTTCGAGGCGCTGGCCGCACGCGAGGGCTTCGCCGTCGCCACGCTGCAGGCCGAGGACGCGCGCTGGAACGTGCCTGCCACCGGCGCCCGCGCGGACGACGTGCAATACGTGTCCGACGTGCTCGACCAGGTTGCGGCACGCACGTGCATCGACCCGGCGCGCGTCTACGCCACCGGCTTCTCCGGCGGCGGACGCATGTCCTCGCTGCTGGGCTGCCGGCTCAACCACCGCATCGCGGCCATCGCGCCGGTGGGCGGGCTGCGCTGGACCGGGCCCTGCCCGGGCCGCGCGGTGCCGGTGTTCACGGTGCACGGCCTGGCCGACACGACCAACCCCTACGAAGGCCACGGCGACCGCGGCGCCGAGTGGGTGGAAAGCGTGCCCGAGGCGCTGGCCGGCTGGGCGTCGCACAACCGCTGCCAGCCCAAGCTGTTGCAGGAAGCACTGCCCGGCCCCGGCCACACCGTGCGCTACGCGGGCTGCTCGGGCGGCGCCGAGGTGCGGCTGCTGCGGGTCAACGGCATGGGCCACATCTGGCCGCGCACCGAGGTGGATGCGAGCGACGCGATCTGGCAGTTCTTCAAGGCCCAGGCGCTGCGCTAGGGCTGCTGGCAGCCCAGGGCGGGTTGGCGCTCCACAGGCGCTGCACCTGCTCCGGATGGCGCCGCCAGAAGTCCTGCGTGACGATGACGTAGAACGCCTGGCTGGTGAAAGGCGTGTCCAGCGCCTCGATGCCCGCATCCGGCATGCGCGACAGCACCAATTGCGCCTGTTCCGGCTGCATCAGCGCCAGCGCCACGCGCCCGCGGGCCAGCTTGGCCATCAGCTGCTCGGCGCTCGTCGCCCGGTCGTCCACCGCGACGCCCAGGTCCGCGACCTTGACGCCGTACTGGTAGCCGAACTGCAGGCCCAGCGGCTGGTCACCCAGGCCGGTGAAGCGCCGCCCATCCCAGCCGAAGTGGGTGCCGACGCGCCGGTACAGCAGGAAGCGCACGCGGCCCAGGCCGCGCTCCTCGTCGGCCACGCCCTCGCGCATGGGGTAGGCCATCCACGCCAGCCGCTCGGGTGCGAACACGCCGATCAGCGCGTCGGCCGCGCCGGTGCGGGTGCTCTGCAGGCAGCGCGCCCGCGGGGCCACGGTGGGCACCACCTCCACGCCCGCCGCACGCGCCAGCAGGGCCAGCCGGCGCTGGAACAGGCCGCTGCCATCCGGCATCGTGTAGGGGTGAAAGGGCACGTCCGACGTGCACAGCCTGAGCTTGACCGGCTGCGCCTGCAGCGGCCCGGCCCACAACCCCGTCAACAGCAGCAACAGCCATGCGCGCATGCCGGCCAGTCTAGGGCCCGCCCACCGGCGCCGGAAGCTGCGCAAGAATCCGCCCACCCATTCGCCAACCGAGGCAGCACCCATGCCCAACATTCGCGCCTATGCCGCCCATACCGCCGGCGGCCCGCTGCAGCCCTTCGAGTTCGACCCCGGCCCGCTGGGCGACGAGGATGTCGAGATCACCGTGGAGCACTGCGGCGTCTGCCACTCCGATCTGGCCATGATCGACAGCGAGTGGTTCCCCGCCAGCTACCCCGTCGTTCCCGGCCACGAGGTGGTGGGCCGCATCACCGCGCTGGGCCCGCGCGCCAAGGGCCGGCAGCTGGGCCAGCGCGTCGGCGTGGGCTGGCACACGGGCAGTTGCACGCACTGCAACTTCTGCCTGGGCGGCGAGCAGCACCTGTGCGGCAAGCGCCAGCCGACGCTGATCGGCAGGCACGGTGGCTTTGCGGACCGGCTCCGCTCGCATTGGAGCTGGGCCGTGCCCATCCCCGACGCGCTGGACCCGGCCGCCGCCGGCCCGCTGATGTGCGGCGGCGGCACGGTCTTCCTGCCCTTCGTGCTGCATGCGATCAAGCCGACCGACCGGGTCGGCGTCGTCGGCATCGGCGGCCTGGGCCACATGGCCGTCAAGTTCGCGCGGGCCTGGGGCTGCGAGGTGACGGCGTTCACGTCGTCGCCGTCCAAGCGCGAGGAGGCGCTGGCGCTGGGCGCACACAAGACCGTGTCCAGCGTCGACAAGGCCGAGCTGAAGGCCGCGGCCGGCAGCCTGGACTTCCTGCTCATCACGGTGGGCGCCGCGCTGAACTGGGACGCGCTGCTGGCCACGCTGGCGCCCAAGGGCCGCATGCATCTCGTCGGCGTCGTGACCGACGCGCTGAGCCTGAAGAGCGGCGGCCTGCTGAGCTGGCAGAAGGGCCTGTCCGCCTCGCCCACGCCGCCGCCGTCGGTGCTGGCGACCATGCTGGAGTTCTCGGCGCGGCACCAGATCCTGCCGCAGGTGGAGCGCTTCGCTATGAGCCGCGTCAACGACGCACTGGATCACCTGCGCTCGGGCAAGGCGCGCTACCGCGTCGTGCTGGACTCGGACTTCGGCTGACGCTGCACCTGCTGCGGGTAAGGGATGTCCACGCCCAGGCCCTTCAGCGTGCGCCAGATCGCCAGGTTCACCTCCGAACGCACGCCGCCGCTGCCGTTCTCGGGGTCGGCGATCCAGAAGTACACGGTCAGCTCGATGCCGCTGTCGGCAAAGCGGCTCAGCTGCACCGACGGCCCCGGCTCACGCAGCACGCGCGGCACATCCGCCAGCGCCGCGGCCAGCGCCTTCATGACCGCATCCACCTCGCAGTCGTAGTCCACCTGCACGACGGTGGACAGCAGCACGCGCGGGTCGGCCAGCGACGCGTTCTCGACGCGCTGCGTGATCAGCATCTCGTTGGGCACGATGGCCTCGCGGCCGCCCAGCGACCTGATCACCGTGTAGCGCGTCTTGATGTCGGTGACACGGCCCTCGAAGCCGTCCACCTTGACCATGTCGCCGATGCGCAAGCTTCGCTCGGCCAGGATGACGAAGCCCGACACGTAGTTGGCCGCCAGCTTCTGCAGGCCGAAGCCCAGGCCCACACCCAGGGCGCCGCCCAGCACGCCCAGCGCGGTCAGGTCGATGCCTGCGGCCGACAGCGCGAACAGCAGGCCCACGAACAGCAGCAGCGCGCGGATGGCGCTGGCGGCGATCTTGCGCATCGACAGGTCCATGGTCTCGCGCCGCAGCAGCCGCGACTCGATGGCCGCCGAGATCCACAAGGCCACCACCAGCACCAGCGCCGCGGTCAGCCCACCTTCGATGAGGTTGCGCAGCGTCAGCTTGACGGTGCCGAACTTCCAGCCGATGTCGTCCAGTTCGTCCAGCAGCACCGGCAGCAGGCCCGTGACCCACAGCACCGCGCCCGCCCAGATCGCCCAGGAGCCGATGCGCTCGACCAGGCGTATGGGCGCCGAGTCCGGCCAGGCGGCGGCCAGCACGCGGGCAACGACGCGGATGACCGCCAGCGACACCAGCAGCGGCAGCGCCAGCTTGAACAGCGCGGGCGCCTGGCCCCACAGCGGCAGCAGGCGGCGCACGCCGAAGGCCAGCGCCAGCGCCAGCAGCGGGAACAGCGCGCCGTCGATGACGCGCTCGCCGAACAGCACGCTGTGCTCGCGGCGCGTGGCGGCGCGCGACAGCGCCCAGCTCAACAGCGCTGCCAGCGCCAGGCAGCCCAGCAGCAGCGCCCATTCGGCCAGCGCCTCGGCGCTGAAGACGCGCCCCAGCAAGGCCTGCAGTTCGGTCAGGCTCAGAGGTTGATGCATTGAATCCATAGTCGGGCCGGTCAGGTGCCGGCCGATGTTCGCAAAGAGATTAAAGGTCGGCCAATGCCCGCAGATGCACGCCCACGCTGCGCGACAGCGCCTGCAGGTTGTAGCCGCCCTCCAGCAGCGACACGATGCGCCCCTGCGCATGGCGCTCGGCCACGGCCTTGATCTTCAGGGTCAGCCACTCGTAGTCGGCTTCCACCAGGCCCAGCTGGCCCAGGTCGTCCTCGCGGTGCGCGTCGAAGCCGGCCGAGATGAAGATCATCTGCGGCTTGAAGCGCTCCAGCGCCGGCAGCCACATGGCCTCCACGATCTCGCGCACCTCGCCGCCGCGCGTGTAGGCCGGCAGCGGCACGTTGACCATGTTCTCGCCCTTGGGCACGCCGCCCGAGTACGGGTATAGCTGGTCCTGGAACAGGCTGACCATCAGCACGCGGTCGTCGCCGGCAATGATGTCTTCCGTGCCATTGCCGTGGTGCACGTCGAAGTCCACGATGGCCACGCGCTTGAGCCCGCGGTTGTCCAGCGCATGGCGCGCGGCGATGGCCACGTTGTTGAAGAAGCAGAAGCCCATGCTCTGGTCGCGCGTGGCATGGTGGCCCGGCGGGCGCACATTGCAGAAGGCGTTGTCTGCGCGGCCGTCGATGACCACGTCGGTCGCTTCCACCGCCGCGCCCGCCGCGGCCAGCACGGCCGACCAGGTGTGGGCGTTGGCCGAGGTGTCGGGGTCGATGGCGCAGCGCTCGCCGCTCTCGGCGCAGTCGCGCAGCATGCGGCCGATCTCTGCCACGTAGCCGTGCGTGTGGGCCAGCTCCACGGCCTTCAGGTCCACCGGCGGCGCATCGAAGTGTTCCAGCGCGGGGGCCACGCCCGACGCGATCAGCCAGTCGTCGATGGCGGCCAGCCGCTCGGGGCACTCGGGGTGGCCGGCGCCCATGTCATGGCGGCGGCATTCGGGGGGATTGAAGTACGCGGTGGGCATGCCCGTTGTCTCTTGCTATGGTCCAGCTTCATGACGACGCAATCACGAACGCTGACAACGCAACTGCAGGCGCTGCAAAACCAGATTAGCACGGTCATCAAGGGCAAACCCGCCCAGATCGCCGATTCCCTGGCCTGCCTGATCGCCGGCGGCCACCTGCTTATCGAGGACCTGCCCGGCGTCGGCAAGACCACGCTGGCCCATGCGCTGGCGATCTCGCTGGGCCTGAAGTTCTCGCGCCTGCAGTTCACGGCCGACCTGCTGCCCAGCGACCTGCTGGGCGTCAGCGTCTACGAGCGCGAGAAAAACGGCTTTGCCTTCCACCCCGGCCCGGTGTTCGCGCAGGTGCTGCTGGCCGACGAGATCAACCGCGCCGGCCCCAAGACGCAGAGCGCGCTGCTGGAGGCGATGGAAGAGCACCAGGTCAGCATCGAAGGCGTCAGCCACCCGCTGCCCGAACCCTTCTTCGTCATCGCGACGCAGAACCCCAGCGAACAGCTGGGCACCTTCCCGCTGCCGGAGTCGCAGCTGGACCGCTTTTTGATGTGCATCTCGCTGGGCTACCCCGATGCCGCCGCCGAGCGCGAGCTGCTGATGGGCGGCGACAGCCGCGAGCAGCTGCGCGAGCTGAAGCCGGTCATGACGCCGGCCGAGCTGATCGAGGTGCAGGCCGCCGTGAAGGCCATCCACGCCGCGCCGCCGCTGCTGGACTACCTGCAAGCGCTGATCGCCGCGACGCGCTCGGGCCAATGGTTCGTCGAAGGCCTGTCGCCGCGCGCCGGTCTGGCGGTGCTGCGCGCGTCAAGGGCGCGGGCGCTGCTGCAGGGGCGGGACTATGTGTCGCCCGACGACATCCAGGCCATCCTGCCGCAGACCATCGCGCACCGGCTGCAGCCGCGGGCGGGTGCGGGGCGCGGGGCGCGGGAGCAGGTGCGGGCGATGATTGAGGCGATTGCGTTGCCTTGAGGCACTCGTGAAACAGACGCAGGACTTCCAGGTGACCGAAGAACCGAAGTTGACGCCAGACCAAGCGTATGCAGCGATGTATGCATTCCTGGACAAGCACTTCTCACTCGGATGTGAGGAACTTGGCGGCATCCTTGGATCGATGGCACTGTTGGCCGACGGCGAGCCAGCGGATCCCGGGATGGCGCAGGAGTGGCGCGAAGCCGTAGCAGCAGCCTTGTCTGGGAACGCGCATGCGCGCCTCAGCTCGGCCTGATAGCCGTCACCCCTTCAACCGATTCCCCGCCCACCTTTCCTGCGCATTGAACAGATGCACCCGCATCGCCGCCTGCGCGGCCAGCGGGTCCTGGGCTTCCAGCGCATGCAGCACGCGCTCGTGCTCGCGCAGCGCGTCCTCCCAGTTCTGATGCGTGTCGGCCAGCGCGCTGAGCTGCAGTGACATCGGGCTGTAGCGCCCGTTGAACAGCTCGCCCACGAGGCGCTCCAGCACGGAGTTACCGGCCAGCGCGGCCACGGCCTGGTGGAAGTGCCGGTCGGCGTCCAGCGGCGATTTGCCGGCGGCGATGGCATTGCGCATCTCGTCGACAGCCTCCCGCACGGCTGCAAGCCCCGCGGGCGTGGCGCGCGCGCAGGCCTGCGGCATCAAGCCGCCCTCCAGCACGACGCGGGCCTGCATCAGCTCCAGCGGACTCTCTCCCAGGCCCGCCGTGGTCTCGGTGTCGCCGCTGCCGCGCACATAGATGCCGGCCCCCATGCGCACCTCCACGCAGCCGGCGATCTCCAGCGCGATCAGCGCCTCGCGCACCGACGGCCGCGACACGCCCAACTGCTGCGCCAGCTCGCGCTCGGGCGGCAGGCGGCTGCCGACGCCGTAGCGGCCCTGGCGGATCTGCTCGCGCAGCTGGTCGGCGATCTGGTGGTACAGGCGCCTCGGGTCGGCGCCCTTGAGCTGTTCGATCATGGCGGGATTGTGGCCCGACTGGCCTGACCAATCATCCAAAATCCACCCGATGGGGTTTTTACGGTAAGGCCAATTTGATGCACCGGCCTAGACTGGCCGGCGTGACAACGCTGACACCCCCGCAGACGGCCTCCCTGGCCGGCAAGACCGTGCTCATCACCGCCGCCGCCCAGGGCATTGGCCGGGCCAGTGCGCTGGCCTGCCTGGCGGCGGGCGCCGATGTCGTCGCCACGGACATCCAGCTCGACGGGCTGGAGACGCTGGCCGCCGAGGCCGGCCCGCGCCTGCACACCGCGCGGCTGGACGTGTGCGACAGCGCCGCCGTCAACGCGCTGGCCGCCGAACTGCCGCCGCTGCACGGGCTGTTCAACTGCGCCGGCTTCGTGCACCACGGCACGGTGCTGGACTGCGACGAGGCCGCGTGGGACTTCAGCATGGACCTCAACGTGAAAAGCATGCTGCGCACGCTGCGCGCCTTCCTGCCCGGCATGCTGGCGGAAAGCCTGCGCACGGGTGCCAGCGCCTCGGTGCTGAACATGGCCTCGATGGCGTCCTCGATCAAGGGCTTTCCGAACCGCTTCGCCTACTGCACGACCAAGGCGGCCGTCATCGGCCTGAGCAAATCGGTCGCGGCCGACTACGTCAAGCAGGGCCTGCGCTGCAATGCGCTGTGCCCGGGCACGGTGGACACACCGTCGCTGCGCGGCCGCATCGCCGCCGCGGCGGACCCGGTACAGGCCGAGAAGGACTTCATCGCCCGCCAGCCCATGGGCCGCCTGGCGACTGTGGACGACATCGCGCCGCTGGTGGTGTTCCTGCTCAGCGATGCGTCGCGCTTCATCACGGGGCAGGCCGTCAGCGTGGATGGCGGCGTGACGATTTGAAGATCGACTCGCATCAGCACTGCTGGCGCCTCGCCCGCGGCGACTACGACTGGCTGGACGTCGGCGATGCCGCGTTGGCACCGCTGGCGCGCGACTTCGAACCGGGTGACCTGGCACCGCTGCGCGCGGCACATGGCGTGGTGGCGACCGTGCTCGTGCAGGCCGCGGCCACCGAGGCCGAGACGGACCATCTGCTGGCGCTGAGCCGTGCCGACGACAGCATCGCCGGCGTCGTTGGCTGGATCGATCTGACCGACGCCAGCCGCCTGCCCACGCTGCAGCGCTGGGCCGCGGACCCGAAGTTCAAGGGCGTGCGGCCCATGCTGCAAGACCTGCCGGACACGAACTGGCTGGACCACAGCCCGTCGCCCGTGATGGTCCAGACGCTCATCGACCTGGGCCTGCGCTTCGACGCGCTCGTGAAGACCGAGCACCTGCCCGCCCTCGCCCGCTTCGCCGCGCGCTGGCCGCAACTGCCCCTCGTCATCGACCACGCCGCCAAGCCCGCGCTCGCGCAGGGCTGGCGCGCGCCGTGGGCCAAGGCCTGGCGCGCGGGGCTGGGCGAACTGGCCCGCCTGCCCAACGTGTACTGCAAGTTCTCCGGCCTGCTGACCGAGCTGGGCGAGCACGCCGAGCCGGCCGAAGCGGTCGCGCCCATCTGGCAGACGCTGGTCAGCCTGTTCGGCGCCGAACGGCTGATGTGGGGCAGCGACTGGCCGGTGCTGAACCTCGCGGGCGACTACGACAGCTGGGTGGAGCTGGCCGGCGGATTCATCGCCACGCTGCCCGCCGCAGCGCAGCCCGCCGTCTGGCGTGGCACGGCAACGCGCTTCTATGGGCTGGCGGCATGAGCCCGCTTCTCGAAGCCCGGGACTTGAGCAAGGCCTTCGGCGGCGTGACCGTGCTGCAGGGCATCTCCTTCGACGTGCAGGCCGGCGAGGTGCATGCGCTGATGGGCGAGAACGGTGCCGGCAAGTCCACGCTGATGAAGATCCTGGCCGGTGTGCACACCGCCGATGCCGGCCAGGTGCTGCTGGACGGCCGCGCCATCCGCCCGGCCAGCCCGCGCGACGCGCAGGACCTCGGCATCGCGCTGATCCACCAGGAACTGCAGCTGATGCCCGACCTCAGCGCGGCGGCCAACGTCTTCATCGGCCGCGAGCCGCGCCGCCTGGGCGGCCTGGTGTTGGACCACACCCGTCAGCTGGCAGACACACGCGCTATCTTCGAACGCGTCGGTCTCGAGCTCGATCCGCGCCGCGAAGTGGGCGGGCTGAGCGTCGCCCAGCAGCAGATGGTGGAGATCGCCAAGGCGCTGACGCTGAACGCGCGCGTTCTCATCATGGACGAGCCCACCGCCGCGCTGAACCCGGAAGAGGTGCAAGAGCTGTTCCGCGTCGTGCGCCGGCTGCGCGCGGACGGCGTGGCCATCGTCTACATCTCGCACAAGATGGACGAACTGCAGTGCATCGCCGACCGCGTGACCGTGCTGCGCGACGGCCGCCACATTGCCACGCTGCCTATGGCGGGCGCCGACATGGGCGAACTGATCCAGCTGATGGTGGGCCGCGAGCTGCAGCAGGCCGCGCATGCGGCCCCCGACCTGAGTGCAGCGCCGGTCGTGCTGGAAGCCCGCCACCTGAGCCGCGGCCGCGCCGTGCGGGCTGCGTCGTTCACGCTGCGGCGTGGCGAGATCCTGGGCCTGGCCGGCCTGATGGGCGCAGGCCGCACGGAGCTGGCCCGCCTCGTCTTCGGCGCCGACCGGCGCGACAGCGGCGAAATCCTGGTGCGCGGCCAAACCGCCGACATCCGCAGCCCGGCCGACGCGGTGCGGCTCGGCATCGCCTACCTGTCCGAGGACCGCAAGGGCCTGGGCCTGGCGACCGGGCTGGACGTGGAGGCCAACCTGCTGCTGCCCAGCCTCGCCCGCTTCACCGGCAAGCTGGGCCAGATCGACCGCCGCGCCGGCCAGGCCGCCGCGCAAGGCTTCGTGCAGCGCCTGGGCATCAAGACGCCCTCGCTCGGCCAAACCGTCGCGCGGCTCTCGGGCGGCAACCAGCAGAAGATCGCGCTGGCCAAGTGGCTGCTGCGCGAGACCGACATCCTCATCGTCGACGAGCCCACGCGCGGCATCGACGTGGGCGCCAAAGCCGAGATCCACCGCCTGCTGCGCGAGCTGGCGGCCGGCGGCAAGGCCCTCATCGTCATCTCGTCCGAGCTGCCCGAGCTGCTGGGGCTGGCGCATCGCATCCTCGTCATGTGCGAGGGCCGCATCAGCGGCGAGCTGACCACGGCAGACGCCACCCAGGAAGCGCTGATGGCGCTGGCCACGACACGACAAGCCGCATGACCCGCCTCCCCTTCTCCCCCGCCGCGCTGCAGCGCATGCTCGCCTTTGCCGGCCTGGTCGTGCTGATGGCCGTGTTCAGCGTCGCGTCCGAGAACTTCCTGCAGACCGACAACCTCGTCAGCATCCTGCAGGCCACGGCCGTCAACGGCGTGCTGGCCATCGCCTGCACGCTGGTCATCGTCAGCGGCGGCATCGACCTGTCGGTGGGCTGCCTGATGACCTTCTGCGCCGTCGTCACCGGCGTGGTGCTGACGAACTGGGGCATGCCGCTGCCGCTGGGCATCGCGGCGGCCATCCTGTCGGGCGCGGCCTGCGGCGCGGTGTCGGGCTGGCTGGTGGCGCAGCTGCGCGTGCCGCCCTTCATCGCGACTCTGGGCATGATGATGTTGTTGAAGGGACTGGCCCTCGTCATCTCGGGCAGCAAGCCCATCTACTTCCTGGACACGCCGGGCTTCGAGTCCATCGCGCAGGACTCGTTGATCGCCACCGTGCTGCCTTCGCTGCCGCTGCCCAACTCGGTGCTCATCTTGTTCGCCGTCGCGCTGGGTGCCAGCTGGCTGCTGGGCCAGACGCTGTTCGGCCGCTACGCCTTCGCACTCGGCAGCAACGAGGAGGCCGCGCGGCTGTCGGGCCTGCAGGTGAAGCGCTGGAAGGTGGCCGTTTACGCCGTCGGTGGCGCCATCTGCGGCATTGCCGGGCTGCTGATCGCGTCGCGGCTGAACTCGGCTCAGCCGGCGCTGGGTCAGGGCTATGAGCTGGACGCCATTGCGGCGGTGGTCATCGGCGGCACCTCGCTGGCCGGCGGGCGCGGGTCCGTGCTGGGCACGCTGATCGGCGCCTTCATCATGAGCGTGCTGGCCAACGGCCTGCGCATCTTGAACGTGACGCAGGAATGGCAGACGGCGGTGACGGGCGTGATCATCGTGCTGGCCGTCTATGTCGACATCCTGCGGCGAGGAAAGGACTGATCCCTTGAAAGCCACCCCACTGATTTCGCTGCTGCTGAGCCTGGCTGGCCCGGCGATGGCGGGCTGCCCCGATGACGCCGGGTTCAAGAAACTCGCTTCGTTCGAGCGCGTGTACCTCGGCGAATCCCACGGCACGGCCGAGGTGCCGGCACTCGTGCGCTGCCTGGTGGAGCGTGCCATCGCGGCGCGGCCGGCCAGCCTTGCCGTTTCGCTGGAGTTGCCGCCTGAAGCGCGCGATCCGAAGAATGTGTTCTGGAAGAACCGCGACGGTCGGGCCTCGCAGGCCATGTGGCAGTTGCACGAATGGCTGTTGGCGCAAGAGGCGGCAGGTGCGCTGAAGCTGGACCACCACCAACCGACGGCCCACTACCCCGACCAGGCCGACTACGAAAAGGCCGGCGGCCAGGCGCTGAATGCGCTGATGCGCCAACACGCCCGGGTGATCGTGCTCGGCGGCAACTTCCACAGCCGCAAGAACGCCGTCGAATGGATGCCGGGCGTCGCACCCATGGGCACTTTCGTCGGCGAGGGCACGGTGCATGTCGACATCCATCCCCTCGAAGGAGGCTCCGCCTGGACTTGCACGAGCACGGCGCCAGCAGGCAGCACGCCGCCTCAGATGACCTGCGCCGCGCGCGCCATCCCGCCGCTGCCCATGCCGCCGGGCAGCGCTCGCGAACTCGGCGACCTTCGCGATGGGAAACCGTTCGGCCACGACTACGCCTACCTGCTGAAGTCCTTCACCGCCTCGCCGCCGCACCAGCCTCAATAAAACCGACCAGAGACAAACACCATGCGACGCCGCCTTCTGCTCACCGCTGCCCTGCTCGCCTCGGCCACCGTCCAGGCGCAGCAGCCCACGATCTACATCCCGCTGATCTCCAAGGGCTTCCAGCACCAGTTCTGGCAGGCCGTGAAGGCCGGGGCCGAGCAGGCGGCCAGGGACTTCAACGTGCGCGTCACTTTCGAAGGCCCCGAGAGCGAGGCCATGGTGGATAAGCAGATCGACATGCTGGCCGCCGCGCTCGCGAAGAAGCCGCAGGCGCTGGGCCTGGCCGCGCTGGACAGCAAGGCCACCATCCCGCTGCTGCGCAAGGCGCAGGCGGCCAAGATCCCCGTCATCGCGTTCGACTCGGGCGTGGACAGCGACATTCCGCTGACGACCGCGTCCACCGACAACCGCGCCGCCGCCGCGCTGGCGGCCGACAAGCTGGCCGCGCTGATCGGTGGCGAGGGCGATGTGGCCGTCGTGGGCCATGACCAGACCAGCCGCACCGGCGTCGAGCGCGTCGAGGGCTTCGTCAACCGGCTGAAGGCCGCCCACCCCAAGGTGCGCGTCGTGACCGTGCAGTACGGCGGCGGCGATCACCTGAAATCCACCGAAGTGGCCAAGTCCATCCTGCAAGGAAACCCCAAACTGCGCGCGCTGTTCGGCACCAACGAGGGCTCGGCCATCGGCGTCGTCAACGCGGTGCGCGAGATGAAGCGCACGGGCGTCACCGTCGTCGGCTTCGACGCCGGCAAGCAGCAGAAGGACGCCATCGCCAGCGGCGCGATGGCCGGCGCCATCACGCAGAACCCCGTGGGCATCGGCTACCGCACCGTCGAGGCCGCCGTGAAGGCGCTCAAGGGCGAGACGCTGCCCAAGACGCTGGACACCGGCTACTACTGGTACGACAAGACCAATCTGCGCGATCCCAAGATCGCCGCCGTCCTCTACGACTAGCGAGAAGCTGTGAACGAACTCCACACGCCCGCTCATCCCGCCACAACGCCGCCACTCTGCGTTGCAAATGCTCGCCGTAGCAGCAGCTACGGCTCCGCTTTGCGCCTTGATTGGCGCCGCCGCGACGGTCTGCTCGGCCGCGCGGAGTCCGTTCGCAGCTTCTTTCTCCCAGCCTCTTTCCGACCAGAGAACACAAGACCATGAAACTCCTCCGCTACGGCCCCCCCGGCCAGGAACGCCCCGGCCTGCTCGACAAAGACGGCCGCGTGCGCGACCTCTCGGCAATCGTCGGCGACATCGCCGGTGAAGCGATCACACCCGAGGGCCTCGCCAGGCTGCGCGGCGTGGACATCAACGCGCTGCCACTCGTGGCCGGCACGCCGCAAGCTGACCTGCGCCTGGGCCCCTGCGTCGGCCGCGTCGGCAAGTTCATCTGCATCGGCCTGAACTACGCCGACCACGCCGCCGAGTCCGGCCTGCCGGTGCCGACCGAGCCCGTCGTCTTCGCCAAGTGGACCAGCGCCATCTGCGGCCCCGACGACGACGTGAAGATCCCACGCGGCTCGGTGAAGACCGACTGGGAGGTGGAACTGGGCGTCGTCATCGGACAGGGCGGCGCCTACATAGCCGAAGCCGACGCGATGAAGCACGTGGCCGGCTACTGCGTCGTCAACGATGTGTCCGAGCGCGAATGGCAGCTGGAGCGCGGCACGCAGTGGGACAAGGGCAAGGGCTGCGACACCTTCGGCCCCATCGGTCCCTGGCTGGTCACGGCCGACGAGGTGCCCAACCCGCAGGATCTGAATCTGTGGCTGGAGATCGACGGCCACCGCTTCCAGAACGGCAACACGCGCACCATGGTGTTCAACGTGGCGCAGATCGTCAGCTACCTGAGCAAGTTCATGAGCCTGCAGCCGGGAGACGTGATCTCCACCGGCACGCCGCCCGGCGTGGGCCTGGGCCAGAAACCGCCGATCTACCTGAAGCCGGGCCAGACGATGAAGCTGGGCATCCAGGGCCTGGGCGTGCAGACGCAGAAGACCGTCGCTGCATGACCACGCGCATCACCGGCCTGCGCACGGTGGATGTGCGCTTCCCGACCTCCCAGCATCTGGACGGGTCGGACGCGATGAACCCCGACCCGGACTACTCCGCCGCCTACGTGGTGCTGGAGACCGACCAGCCCGGGCTGGAGGGCCACGGCCTGACGTTCACCATCGGCCGCGGCAACGACATCTGCTGCGCGGCCATCGAGGCCATGCGCCACCTGCTGGTGGGCCGTGAGCTGAGCTGGATCGCCGCCGACATGGGCCGCTTCTGGCGCCACATCACGTCGGACAGCCAGCTGCGCTGGATAGGCCCGGACAAGGGCGCCATCCACCTCGCGACCGGCGCCGTCGTCAACGCCGTGTGGGACCTGTGGGCCAAGGCCGAGGGCAAGCCGGTGTGGAAGCTGGTGGCCGACATGAGCCCGGCCGAGCTGGTGCGCTGCATCGACTTTCGCTACATCACCGACTGCATCACGCCCGACGAAGCGCTGGCGCTGCTGACCCGCGCCGCCGAGGGCAAGGCCGAACGGGTGGCCACGCTGGAGCGCGAGGGCTACCCCTGCTACACCACGTCCGCCGGCTGGCTGGGCTACCCGGACGACAAGCTGCGACGCCTGTGCCAGCAGGCCGTGGACGCCGGCTTCAACCACGTCAAGCTCAAGGTCGGCCGCGACCGCGAGGACGACATCCGCCGGCTGCGCATCGCCCGCGAGGTGCTGGGGCCGGACCGCAAGCTGATGATCGACGCCAACCAGGTGTGGGACGTGCCCGTCGCCATCGATTGGCTGAAGGACCTGGCCTTCGCCAAGCCCTGGTTCATCGAGGAGCCCACCAGCCCCGACGACGTGGAAGGCCACCGCGCGATTCGCGAGGCCATCGCGCCCATGCAGGTCGCCACCGGCGAGATGTGCCAGAACCGCATCCTGTTCAAGCAGTTCATGATGCGCGGCGCCATCGACGTGGTGCAGATCGACAGCTGCCGGCTGGGCGGCGTCAACGAGATCCTGGCCGTCATGCTGATGGCCGCCAAGCTCGGCCTGCCCGTGTGCCCGCACGCCGGCGGCGTGGGCCTGTGCGAGTACGTGCAGCACCTGTCCATGATCGACTACCTCTGCATCGCCGGCACGCGCGAGGGCCGCGTCATTGAGTACGTGGACCACCTGCACGAGCACTTCGTCGACCCCTGCGTCGTGCGCGGCGCAGCCTACCTGCCGCCAACGGCACCGGGCTTCTCGATCACGATGAAGCCGGCGTCGCTGGAGCAATACCGGTTCAGGGGCTGAAGCGATGGACCTCGGGTTGAACGGCAAGGTCGTCATCGTCACCGGCGGTGGCGCAGGCATAGGCGCGGCCATCTGCGCGGCATTGAAGCGTGAAGGCGCCCTGCCCGTCAGCCTGGGCCGTGGCGCGACGGCCGAGCATGCGGCACACCACTTCGAGTTGGAGTTGGAAGACGAGACGGCAGTGAGCACGGCCGTGGACGCCACGTTGGCCCAGTTCGGTGCGGTGCACGGCCTGGTCAACAACGCCGGCATCAACGACGGCGTCGGGCTGGACGCCGGCCCGGCCGCCTTCCGCGCCTCGCTGGAGCGCAACCTCGTCCACGCCTATCTGCTGGCCCACCTGTGCCTGCCCCACCTGCGCTCCAGCAAGGGCAGCATCGTCAACATCTCGTCCAAGACCGCTGTGACCGGCCAGGGCGGCACCAGCGGCTACACGGCGGCCAAGGGCGCGCTGCTATCGCTGACCCGCGAATGGGCCGCGGCGCTGCGCCACGATGGCATCCGCGTCAACGCGGTCGTGCCGGCCGAGGTCATGACGCCGCTGTACCAGCAATGGCTGGACGGCTTCCCCGACCCCGAGGCCCAGTTGCAGGACATTGCCCGCCGCATTCCGCTCGGCCAACGCCTGACCATGGCCGAAGAGATTGCCGACACCGTGGCCTTCCTGCTGTCGCAGCGCGCCGGCCACACCACCGGGCAGTGGCTGTTCGTCGATGGCGGCTACACCCACCTGGACCGGGCGCTGGGCTGAGAGGGCAACAAGCATCCCGGCGTCCGCAGGCGCGGCCACGGCGGCCAGCTCGGGGTGCGGCGACGCCGGCGATGCGGTCCAGGCGCAAGAGTTTGCTTCAGACGCTGCACGCCCCACGTATCCTGCGGCCATGGCCGCTTTCCCCGCCCTTCGTTCCCGCTGGCAAGCCTGGTGGATGACCCGCCAGCCCCAGGCCGACACGCATGCCACCCACCAGCGCAACACCTACATCCTGCCCACGGCGGCGGGCCTGGCCTTCTGCGCCACGCTGGGCGTGCTGCTGCTGGCCAGCATCAACGAGCAGCTGAGCCTGGGCTATGCGCTGACCTTCGCGCTGACCGGCGCCGGGCTGGCGTCCATGCACACGACGCACGGCAACCTGCGCGGCCTGCAGATGGACCTGCGCGCGCCCGACGGCGTGCACGCGGGCGACGAATTCACGCTGGAGCTGCGGCTGCACAACACGGGCCGCGCGCGCTTCGGCATCGCCGTCAGCGCCCAGCTGGCCACCGGCCTGACCGAGCCGGCCTGGGTGGACGTGCCGGCGCAAGGCCACGCGGTGCTGCGGCTGCGCCTGCCCGCGCTGAAACGCGGCCTGTGCGAACTGCCCCGGCTGGTCATCTCCACGCGCTTCCCGCTGGGCTTCTTCCGCGCCTGGACCTACTGGCGGCCGGCGGCCAGGGTCTGGATCTACCCCAAGGCCGAAGAGGTGCTGGCGCCCTTTCCCTCCCAGGCCGAGGCCGGCGCGGGCGAGGCCGCGTCCACGCACCAATCCGCCAGCGGCACGGACTTTTCCGGCGTGCGCAGCTACCGCCGTGGCGACTCCATGAAGCAGATCCTGTGGCGCAAGTCGGCGCTCGCGCTGGACCAGGGCCTGCCGCTGTGGGTGCGCGAGACCGAGGCGCCGCTGGCCCAGGACCTGTGGCTGGACTGGCGCGACACGCAGGGGCGCGACGTGGAGGCGCGGCTGTCGCGCCTGACCGCCTGGGTGCTGGCCGCCGAACGCGCGGGCCAGCCCTACGGCCTGCGTCTGGCCGGCCGCGAGCTGGCGCCGTCGCTGGGCGCAGCTCACCGGCAGGCCTGCCTGGAGCTGCTGGCGGGGTTCGCAGCATGAGCCGGTTCGCCGAATGGTGGGCCAGGCTGCCGCGCGACACCCGCGACAGCTTCTTCCTGCTGGGCGTCATCAGCGCCGTCATGGCGCCGCATGCGGGCCACCTGCCGCTGTGGGCCACGGCGCTGACCGGCCTGGTGCTGCTGTGGCGCGCCCAGATCGCCTGGCGGCAGCGCCCGCTGCCCAGCCGCTGGTGGCTGATCGGCATCGCGGCGGTCTATGCGCTGATGACCTGGCTGACCTTCCGCACGCTGATCGGCCGCGAGGCCGGCATCACGCTGCTGACGGTGCTGATGGCGCTGAAGACGCTGGAGCTGCGCGCCCGCCGCGACGCCTTCGTCGTGTTCTTCCTCGGCTTCTTCCTGGTGCTGACGCAGTTCCTGTACTCGCAGTCGCTGCTGACCGCCGTGTGGTCGCTGCTGTCGCTGTGGGGTCTGCTGGCCGCGGTGGTGCTGGCGCAGATGCCGTCCACCGAGGTTCAGGGCGTGCCCAGCATCGCCATCGCCGCGCGGCGCGCGGCCGGCACGACGGCGCTGGGCCTGCCGGTCATGGTGCTGCTGTTCGTGCTGTTCCCGCGCATCGCGCCGCTGTGGGGCGTGCCCACCGAGGCCATCGGCAAGACGGGGTTGTCCAACCAGCTGGAGTTCGGCGCGATGAACGAGATCGCCAACGACGACAGCATCGCGATGCGGCTGCGCTTCGACGGCCCGGTGCCGCCGCCTGACCAACGCTACTTCCGCGGCCCGGTGCTGACCCGCTTCGACGGCAAGACCTGGCGCGCCCCCGACCCGCGCGCCAGCCAGACCTGGATGCGCGGCCGCGACGAGGTCGTCACGTCAGGCCCCGCGCTGCGCTACGAGATGACGCTGGAGCCGCTGCGCATCCCGGTGCTGCCGCTGCTGGAGATGGGCGCGGAGCGCGTGGGCGCCGAGCTGGCGCTGCCGCAGGTGGACCTGACCGTCGTGCGCGGCCCCGAGCTGCAATGGCTGTCGCCCCGGCCCATCACCGAGCGCCTGCGCCTGCGGGCCGCCGCCCACCTGGACTGGCAGGCCGGCGCGGCACGCAACCGCGTGAACCAGGCCCGCGACCTGGAACTGCCGTCCGGCGGCAACCCGCGCGCCGTCGCCTGGGCCCGCCAACTGGCCAGCGAGCCGCGCTTCGCCGCGCTGGCGCCGGGCGCGCGGGCCGAGGCGCTGGCCGCGGCGCTGCTAGATCACGTGCGCCGCAACGACTTCACCTACACGCTGGTGCCCGGCCGCTATGGCGAGGAGACGCCGCACGTCATCGACGAGTTCTGGCTGGACCGCCGCCTGGGCTTCTGCGAGCACTTCGCGTCCGCCTTCGTCGTGCTGATGCGCGCCATGGACGTGCCGGCCCGCATCGTCACCGGCTTCCAGGGCTGGGACGCCGAGCCGCAGGACGGCTTCTTCGTCGTGCGCAACGCCAATGCTCATGCCTGGGCCGAGTTCTGGGTGGAGGGCCGCGGCTGGGTGCGCAGCGACCCGACCGCCGCCGTGGCGCCCAACCGCGTCATCCAGGGCCTGGCGCTGCAGCCGCAGCCGGGCGCCTACAACGTGCTGGGGCAGCTCAACCCGACACTGTGGCGCGCCATGCGCAACGGCTGGGAGACCGTCAACAACCGCTGGCAACAGCTGGTGCTGAACTACTCGCGCGAGAACCAGTTCGACCTGCTGAAGAAGCTGGGTTTCGACCGCCCGGACTGGACCGGCCTGGGACAGGCCATCGCCGGCGCCATCCTCGCGTTCGCGCTGGCCGGCTGGGCCTGGATACGCTGGAGCAGCCGCCCGCACGACGCCTGGAGCCGCCAGCGCGCGCGCATCCTGGCGCTGCTGGCGCGGGCCGGCGTGGCGTTGCCCGCGCACGAGAGCCCGGCCGCCTGGGCGCGCGCCTTGCGCCGCCAGCATGGCCCGAAGGCCGAGCCGGCGGCGCAATGGCTGGAGCGGCTGGAGCGCTCGCGCTATGCCGCCGACGCCGCGGCGCCAGCCTGGGCCGAGTTCCGCGCGGCGGCCCGTATGCTGCGCACGTGAAGTCCCGACTCCTGCCCCTGCTGGCCAGCCTGCTCGTGCTGGCCTCGCCGGCCGCCCTGGCGGCCAAGAAAACCCAGCGCCACCCGCCCAAGGCCGAAGCGCCCCAACCGCTGGGGCCGCGCGCCGAGGTGCTGGCATTCGCCGACGAACTCGCCGCCGCCCAGGGCTGGGACGCCGCCGCGCTGCGCGAGCAGCTGACCCAGGCGCTGGACCTGCCGCGCGTGAAGCAGCTCATCCTGCCCGCGGCGGTCGGCACGGCCAAGAACTGGGCCGCCTACCGCGACCGCTTCATCGAACCCAGGCGCCTGGACGCCGGCGCGTCCTTCTGGGCCGAGCACGAGGCGGCGCTCACGCGCGCCGAGAACCAGTACGGCGTGCCGGCCGAGATCGTCGTGGGCATCATCGGCGTGGAGACCTTCTACGGCCGCATCATGGGCGGCTTCAAGGTGCTGGACGCGCTGGCCACGCTGGCCTTCGACTTCCCCGCCGCCCACCCGCGCGCCGCCGAGCGCCAGGCCTTCTTCCGCAAGGAGCTGGCCGAGTTCCTGAAGCTCAGCCGCGAGAACGGCCTGGACGCCACCGAGCTGCGCGGCAGCTACGCTGGCGCCCTGGGCCTGCCGCAGTTCATGCCCGGCAGCTGGCGCCAGCACGCGGTGGACTTCGACGGCGACGGCCACATCGACCTGATGAGCAGCCCGACGGACGCCATCGGCAGCGTGGCGCACTACCTGTCGCAATACGGCTGGAAGGCCGGCCAGGCCACGCACTACAGCGTGAAGCTGCCGCCCGACCGCGCGCAGCGTGCACGACTGCTGGCGCCGGACATCAAGCCCACGTTCAACGCGGCCGACTTGCTGGCCGCCGGCGCGCTACCCTCCGAGGCGGCCCGCGACCACACCGGCCCCATGGCCGTCATCGAGTTGCAGAACGGGCCGAAGAAGCCCACCACCGTGCTGCTGGGCACCGAGAACTTCTGGGTGGTCACGCGCTACAACTGGTCGGCGTACTACGCGCTGGCGGTCATCGAGCTGGGGCAGGCGGTCAAGGTGCGCCGGCAGGCGGCGCGCTGATCCCGGTCAGCGCGGCGGGATGCGCAGCGTGCGCGGCGCCTCCGGCTTGCCGTTGCGGCTCAGCGTGACGGCCACCTGCGCCGCGCCATCGGCCGCAGGTGGCGCTGCACGCAACGCCGTCAGCACTGCCTCCGTGTCGGACAGCAAGGGCGTCGACTTCTCCCACAGCAAGGCGACAGAACACCGGCGCCCGACATGGAGATCGGTGTCGCCGAGGCCTCCTACGATCTCCACGTCCACGCGGCAGCCATCCGGCAGCGCCAGCGATTGGCTCGTGTAGCTCAGCAGGTTCACCAGCAACAACCCCATCAGCATCAGCCCACCCACGCCGAACAAGCTCAACGCTGCGAGCGTCTTCACCACCCAGTGCCCCGCGGTGCGCAGTGGCCAGGTCGCCACCAGATAGAGCGTCACGATCGCCAACACCCAGAGCACGGGCACCAGCGCCGGACGAAGCCACAGGTCGAACGCGATGGCCGGCGCGATCAACGCGACGGTCGACAGCACGATGGCTGCGCCAATGTGAAACCTCTTGATCTTCATGTGCTCCCTCGACAACCGGGCGAAGCGTATCAAGGCACGGCGTCCTCAGCAGGCCAGGGCCCCGTCGGCTCCGGGTTGATGGCCGGCAGCACGCGGTCGCTCCAGTAGCGCCGCCGCTCGTCACGCTCGCAGCCGGACCGGTCCGTCGCGCTGTACCAGCGCCAGGCGCCGCAGGCCGGGCTGCTCACCACATAGACGCCCGCCGCCTGATAGCGCCTCAGCACCGGCAGCGCCGGATGCCCGAAGCGGCTGCGGTAGCCAGCCTGCACCAGCGCCACGCGAGGCTGCACGGCGGCCAGCAGCTCGGCGCTGGACGAGGTCTTGCTGCCGTGGTGCGGCACCAGCAGCACGTCGGCGCGCAGGTCGGGCTCCCGGCCGGCAAGCGCGCGTTCCTGCGCGGCCTCCAGGTCGCCCAGCAGCAGCGCGCGCCGGCCCGAGGCGGCCGTGATGCGCAGCACGCAGGACAGGTCGTTGGACTTCAGCCCCGCCTCGTAGTGCGCGGGCAGTGGGTGCAGCACGTCGAAGCGCACGCCGTCCCAGGTCCAGTGCTGGCCGGCCTCGCAGCGCGTTTCGCGCGGGCCGGTGCGCAGCAGCGGGTGACCGGGCTCCAGTGAACTGCGCAGTTCGCTGACGGGCAGGCCCTGCAGCAGCGTCGCCGCGCCGCCCACGTGGTCAATGTCGCGGTGGCTCAACACCAGCAGGTCCAGCCGCCGCACGCCCAAGGACCGCAACAGCGGCAGCAGCACGCGCTCGCCGGCATCGGCGCCGGGCGCGTAGGCCGGGCCGGTGTCGAACAGCAGCGCATGGCCCGCGGTGCGCAGCAGCACCGCGTTGCCCTGCCCCACGTCCGGCGCCAGCAGCTCGAACTCGCCCGGCGGCGGGCGCGGCACGACCGGCCACAGCAGCGGCAGCAGCATGGCCGCGCCCGCCAGCCGCAGCCGCCATGGCAGGCGCAGCGCCATCAG